>NZ_JAUZMY010000016.1:0-173472 GCF_036327455.1 Nocardiopsis codii
ACCGCACACGCTTGTAGTGGTTGTACACCGCCACCGACAAGGCCTTCTTCGCCTGATCCTGACCGATCACATACGAATCCAGGAACTCGTAGATCTCCCGCGGCTTCGGCAACGAGTCCCACGACAGCTCGGTGGCGTCGGCGAGTTCCTCTTCGATGATCTCGTTGCACAGATCGATGCACTCATCGCAGATGTACACGCCGGGGCCGGCGATGAGCTTCTTCACCTGCTTCTGGCTCTTACCGCAGAATGAGCACTTCAGCAGGTCCCCGCCGTCGCCGATGCGTGCCACCCAGCCACTCCTCAAAACTAAGGCCGCCCCGCCGGTGCCGCTCAGGTGCGAAACCGCACGGAAGTCGAATCTCCCGTACCCGCCCACGAAGGTCACGGACGAGGCGATCTGTGTGTCGCTCTCCGCCAGACTAAGCGAAAAACCGGACCGGCTTCACCACCGGGCTCCCCCAGGCGGGTCAAGGGCCGGTCCGGCCCACGCTTCACCACTACCGAAACTCCCCACCGGAACACTCCGTTCACAGCGGCCGCGGAAGGTCTTTCGGCTCTGTCACACCCCTACTTGAGGGAGGCCTTGCGGTACGGGAGCACGAAGTCGATGATGCCGTACTCCTTGGCCTCCTCCGCCGTGAGGATCTTGTCCCGCTCGATGTCCTTGGAGACCTGCTCCGGCGTGCGGCCGGTGTGGCGGGCCAGGGTGGTCTCCAGCTGCGTACGGATACGGGTGATCTCGTTCGCCTGGATCTCGATGTCGCTGGCCTGGCCGTGCATGCCCTCGGTCGCGGGCTGGTGGATCAGGATGCGGGCGTTGGGAAGCGCGCCGCGCTTCCCGGCCGTCCCTCCCGCGAGCAGGATCGCGGCGGCCGAGGCCGCCTGGCCGATGCACACCGTCTGGATGTCGGGGCGCACGAACTGCATCGTGTCGTAGATCGCCATGAGGGACGTGAACGACCCACCGGGCGAGTTGATGTACATCTGGATGTCCCGCTCGGAGTCGAGCTGCTCAAGGGTGATGAGCTGGGCCATCAGGTCGTTGGCCGACGTGTCGTCGATCTGCACGCCGACGAAGATGATCCGCTCTTCGAAGAGCTTGTTGTACGGATTCATCTCCTTGACGCCGTACGACGTCCGCTCCACGTAGGACGGCAGGACGTAGCGGCTCTGGGGAGCCATCGAGGCCGCGCCGCCGATGAGACTGGGGTTGTACTCGGTCATTTCACGCCTTCCACGCACTGCGCCGTTCCTGGAACCAGGTCCGACGGGTCAACTCTGGGTACGGTCACCTGGTCACGTCGAGGGTGCCCTCGAGCACCTCGTCGATGAAGCCGTACTCCTTGGCCGCCTGAGCGGTGAACCAGCGGTCGCGGTCGGCGTCCTTCTCGATCTGCTCGACCGTCTGCCCCGTGTGCTCCGAGATCTTCTCGATGAACATCTTCTTCACGTAGAGCAGCTGGTCTGCCAGGATCCGGATGTCGGAGGCGGTGCCCCCGATGCCACCGGACGGCTGGTGCATCATGACGCGGGTGTGCGGCAGCGCGTAGCGCTTGCCGGGAGCACCGGCGCACAGGAGCATCTGGCCCATGGAAGCGGCCATGCCGATGCCCACGGTGCGCACGTCGTTGGGGATGTACTGCATGACGTCATAGATCGCCATGCCCGCTGTCACGGACCCACCCGGCGAATTGATGTACAGGGTGATGTCCCGCTGACGGTCCTCGGCGGACAGCAGCAGGAGCTCACCAACCAGGCGGTTCGCGATCTCGTCGTCGACCTGCTGGCCGAGGAAGACGATGCGCTGGCGCAACAGGCGCTGAGGCGTCTGCTCAATAAAAGGGGAAATCTGCGACTCGGACGTACGAGCGTCGAATCGCGGGGACTCATCAAAGGTCGGCGGCACTCTCGTCACCTGCTCCGGAATCGAAACGGTTGCGATACAGCGACACTAACGCCGACGGAAGCCGGGCTCGTCCGGATACCGTCCCTGTTCGCTTTGAGCGCAGGGTGGCGCAGGGCCGTACAGCACTTTCTTCCACCAGCGAACACGTCGGGCCCCGCCCGACCTCGGGGTCGGACGGGGCCCGTGCACGCTGGGCGCTGAGACTACTTGTCTTCCGCCGCGGGGGCGTCGTCGGCCTTGGCCTCGTCAGCCTTGGCCTCCTCGGCCTTCGGCTCCTCGACCTCGACCTCGGCGTCGTCGGCGCCGGTCTCCGCGGTGTCGTCCTCGATGACCTCGAGGGACTCCTCGGCGGCGACCGCCGCGGCCTTGGCCGCGGCCTCCTCGGCGTTCTCCTGCTCGATGACGTTGCCGTCCTCGTCGGTGATCCGGGCGCCGGCCAGGACCAGGTCCATGGCCTTGCCGCGGACGACCTCGGTGAAGGCGACGCGGATCTGGTTGGACTCGACCAGGTGCTGGGCCAGCTGGTCCGGGCTCACGCCCATGCGCTGGGCCTGCTCGAACACGTACTGGCTGAGCTCGCCCTGGTCGGCGCTCAGGTCCTCCTGGATCGCCAGCTGGTCGAGGATGAACCCGGCCTTGACGGCGGAGCGGGCACCGGTGGTGAGCTCCTCGTCGAACTCCTCCTCGGTCTTCTCCTGCGACTCCAGGTAGGCCTCCTTGGTGAGGCCGCCCTGGGCGAGCTGCTGCTCGAGGCTCTCGCGACGACGGGTGATCTCCTCGTCGACGACCGCGTCGGGCAGCGGCACGTCGACGGACTCGATCAGCTGCTCGAGGGCCTTGTCACGGGCCGCGGAGAGCTGCTGGAGGCGGCGGACCTCCGACATGCGCTTGCGCACGTCCTCGCGCAGCTCCTCGATCGTGTCGAACTCGGAGGCCATCTGGGCGAACTCGTCGTCCAGCTCGGGCAGCTCCTTGACCTTCACGCTGTGCACGGTGACGGTGACGTCCGCCTCCTTGCCCTCGTGCTCACCACCGACGAGGGTGGTCTTGAACGTGGCCTCGCCGCCGGCCTCCAGGCCGACGAGGGTCTCGTCGAGGCCCTCCAGCATGGCGTTGGTGCCGACCTCGTAGGAGTAGCCGCTGACCGCCACGTCCTCGAGCTTCTCGCCGTCGATCGCGGCGGAGAGGTCGATGGACAGGTGGTCACCGTTCTCGATGGGGCGGTCGGCGCCCACGAGGGTGGAGAAGCGCTCACGCAGCGTGCTGGTCTGCTCGTCGACCTGCTCGTCGGTGACCTCGGCGCTGTCGACGGTCACCTCGATGCCCCGGTAGTTCTCGACCTCGAACTTGGGGCGGACGTCGACCTCGGCGGTGAACGCGAGCTCCTCGTTGTCCTCCAGCTTGGTGACCTCCACGTCGGGCTGGCCGAGCGCGAAGAGCTCCTCCTTCTGGATGGCTTCGTTGTAGAGCTCCGGAACGGCGTGGTTGACCGCTTCACTGATCACCGCGCCGCGGCCGACGTAGCGGTCGATCAGCCGCGCCGGCGCCTTGCCCGGGCGGAAGCCCTTGATCCGGACCTGCTTGGCGAGCGACTTGTACGTCACGTCGAAAGCGTGATCGAGCTCCTCGAAGGGCACCTCGATGGTCAGCTTGACCCGGGTGGGGCTCAGCTCCTCGACATCGGTCTTCACGGGGCGGTACTCCTAGGTTTGCCGGCTGGTGTCCGCGTCGGCCCGCAGGCGCACCACACACAACGGCGAAATGCACGAGCGCACCCCGGGGCCATGGCGAACACGTTCACACGGGGTGCCCTGCGACGGGCTGGGACTTACAGTTTCCTGCTGATCGCACCAAGTCTAGGGCAGATAGACAGGGGGCCACGGCGTACGGCCGAAGGCCGATGCCACGGATGGTTTCGTCGGGGTGGCGGGATTCGAACCCGCGGCCTCATGCTCCCAAAGCATGCGCGCTAACCAAGCTGCGCTACACCCCGTACACCGCACCAAGGATCGCACTCCCGGGACGGGTGTGCGACCAAGGCTCGGGAGACTGTACTCTTGTCTCCGTCGGCTCCACGAGTCTAGAGGAAACTCGAAGTCTCCGATGCCACGCGGGCGTAGTTCAATGGTAGAACCCCAGCCTTCCAAGCTGGTCATGCGAGTTCGATTCTCGTCGCCCGCTCCACCGCTCCACTCCGGGCCCCGGATGCGCGTCACGCCGCCTCGGCCCCGAACCGGGACACACCGCGACCGCGGCCCGTCGTCGCCCCCGCCGGCCCCTCCCCTGCACGTCGGCGCTCTCGACGCCCCTTCTCCGCTCGGCCCCGCCGATCCCTGAGCCCCACCCGCCCCCCGGTGACGTGCCCCACAGACGCGGCCGTCGAGGCCCGGCGCCGGGGATGACGGCGTCCGGTCCCCTCCCCGAGGCGGAATACCCGCCCCGAACGGGTACGTTGACCTTTCGGGTGAGCCCGTCGGCACGAATCGGACACGGGTGCCCTCGCTTGTGGAGACGGGTGGCTCAATGACGGACACGGACGCGACGCACGAGGCGAGCACTCCCCTCAGCGCCCACTGGTTCGAGCGGCCCGAACTCCTGGAGCGGCCGGCCGTCGTCACCGGCGCCTTCGACGTGCTGCACGTCGGACACGTCCGCTTCCTCCAGTCCATCGCCGAGCGCGGCCTGCCCCTCGTCGTGGGCATCGAGTCCGACCGCCGGGTGGGCGCCTGGAAGGGGCCCGGCCGACCCGTGAACCCCGCCGAGGAGCGCGCCGAGACCGTGGCCGCGCTCGCCTGCGTGGCGGGCGCGTTCGTCATCGAGGGACCTCCCGGTGTCGCCGACTGGTCCGCCTACGCCGAACTGCTGCGCCCGATCGACCCCGCCGCTCTGGCGTACACCGCCGGGGACCGGTACACGCAGGCCAAGATCCGCGGCGCCGACGCCCTCGGCGCCCAGGCCTGGGAGCTCCCCTTCACCCCCGGCCGCTCCACCACCGCGGCGCTCGGCCGCCTCGCCCACTCCCTGTGACGCCCTGACGCGACGGCCTCCGCCCGCGCGGACCGGGACCGCGGCGGGGCCCGGCGGCGGCGCCGCACTCCCTCTGCGGGAAGCCACGCACCTGCACCGGTGTTGACGCAGGCGTGGCGAAGCAGCGACGAGAACGGGGCCGCCCATGTCCATGATGTCGGGAAGACCGTCCTACAGGGCTCTGGTCAACGACGGGAGCGCCAAGGGCCAGCAGTTACCCCCCGGCCTCACCCGCCGGATCATCTCCTACGCCCGCCCCCACTGGCGGGCGATCGTGTGGTTCCTCCTGGTGACCTCCGTCGGCTCCGCCATCGTGGTCGCCAACCCGCTCCTGCTCCGGGCCATCATCGACCAGGGGATCCTGCCGGGGAACACCTCCCTGGTGGTGTGGCTGGCGGTCGCCGCGGCCGGGCTGGCCGTGCTGGAGGGCGTGCTGACCCTGCTGGGCCGGTGGCTGTCCGCGCGGATCGGCGAGGGTGTCATCTACCTGCTGCGGACCCAGGTGTTCACGCACGTGCAGCGGATGCCGCTGGCGTTCTTCACCCGCACCCAGACGGGTTCGCTGATCAGCAGGCTCAACACGGACGTGGTGGGCGCGCAGCGGGCGATCACCTCCGTGCTCCAGTCGGTGCTGTCCAACCTGATCAGCGTGGTGGCGGTGCTCGTCACGATGATCGCCCTGTCGTGGCAGGTGACGCTGGTCGCCCTCGTCCTCGTCCCGCTGTTCCTGGTCCCCGCGAAGCTGATCGGGCGCAGGCTCGCCCACATCTCGCGCGACGCGATGGACAACAACGCGGACATGAGTTCCCTGATGACCGAGCGGTTCAACGTCGGCGGAGCGATGCTGGTCAAGCTGTACGGCCGCCCCGCAGAGGAGTCGGCCGGGTTCGCCGACCGGGCGGGCCGGGTCCGCGACCTGGGCGTCCGCCAGGCGGTCCTCGGTTCCCTGCTGTTCAGCATGCTGGGCCTGATCACGGCGCTGGCCATGGCGATGGTGTACGGGGTCGGCGGACTGCTGGCGATCAACGGGGCGTTCGAGGTGGGCACCCTGGTCGCGCTGACCACCCTGCTCACACGGTTGTACGGACCGGTGACGACCCTGTCCAACGTCCACGTGGAGATCATGACCGCGCTGGTCTCCTTCGACCGGGTCTTCGAGGTGCTGGACCTGGAGCCGGGGATCAAGGAGAGCCCCGACGCCCGGGACCTTCCGCAGGGCCCCCTGGGCGTGGAGTTCGACCACGTGTCCTTCCGGTACCCGGGGGCGCGGGAGTCGTCGGTGGCATCGCTGGAGCTGACCCCCCAGGCGGAGGTCGACGACGACACCCAGGTGTTGAGCGGGGTGTCGTTCCGGGCGGAGCCGGGCACGATGGTGGCCCTGGTCGGCCCGTCGGGCGCGGGGAAAACGACGCTGACCCACCTGGTCTCGCGCCTGTACGACCCGACCGAGGGCGACGTGCGCATCGGCGGTCTGGACCTGCGCGAAGTGACCGGGGACTCGCTGCGGGAGGCGGTGGGCGTGGTCACCCAGGACGCCCAGCTGTTCCACGACACGGTGGGCGCGAACCTGCGGTACGCCCGGCCCGGGGCGACCGACGCCGAGCTGGAGGAGGCGCTGCGGATGGCCCGCCTCGGCCCGCTCCTGGCGCAGCTGCCGAACGGTCTGGAGACGATGGTCGGCGACCGGGGATACCGGCTGTCCGGCGGCGAGAAGCAGCGCCTGGCGATCGCGCGCCTGCTGCTGAAGGCGCCGGCGGTGGTCGTGCTGGACGAGGCGACCGCGCACCTGGACTCGGAGTCCGAGGCCGCCGTGCAGGAGGCCCTGGCGGTGGCGCTGGAGGGGCGGACGTCACTGGTGATCGCGCACCGGCTGGCGACGGTCCGGGAGGCCGACCAGATCCTGGTGCTGGAGGACGGCCGCATCCTGGAGCGGGGCACGCACGACGAGCTGCTCGGGCGGGAAGGCCTCTACACGGCCCTGTACCGCACCCAGTTCGCACCGCAGTCGCGGGCCTGAGGGAAGGAGGCGCCCCGGGGTCCGGGGCGCCCTGCGGCGCCTCTCCGCCGAGTGCCCCCGCCCGGCCCGGCCGTCCAGCGGCCGGACACCGGAGGCGCCGACGGCGACGGAGTGCCGGGGGGTGTCGCAGGGGCTGCGGGCGGTCTCCCGCGGGTCGATGTCCGGCGTTCGGCCCGGTGGTGCCCCACAAGCACGGGGGCGCGGCGGGAGCAGGTCCGGCGGGCGGCCCCGGCAGGAGCCGGAGGCCGGACCTAGGCCTGCGCGGCGGCCTTGCGGGCCCTCTTCTCCTTCTTCCTCGCCTTCTTGTCCTTCTCGTCCTTCTTGTTTTTCTTGGGCTTCTTGGGCTTCTTGGGCTTCTTGGACTCCGCACGGTCCTTGTCCGGCCGCTGCCCCGAACCGGAGGCCTTCTCCGCCCGGGCCCTCTTCTTCTCCCGGGCCTTGTGGCGCTCCTTCTTGGCGGCCTTGGAGTGCTTGGGCTTCTTGTTCTTCTTCGGCTTCTTGGCGTCCTTGGACGTGACGTGGTCGGCGAGGACCGCGGGCAGCGGAGCGACGCCGGGCCCTCCGTCGAAGATCCAGTCGTCGACGGCCTCGACCAGTGCGTCCTCGGTGACCCGTCCCAGCCAGACGGGTTTGCCTCCGGCGGCCCGCCCCTCCTGGGACGGCTGGACGACCACCACGTTGGCCTGGAAGCAGATGCCCAGGCATTTGCTGGTGCGAACGGGGACGGTGCGGCCGGAGTGGTCGTCGATGGCGCTGAGACGGGCGAGCTGGGCCTTGTGGTCCACTCCGGGGACCTTCTTCCGGGTCCCGCAGCAGCAGCCCCGGCAGACCGTCAGCTGGCAGGGGCGCCCCTCGACAGCGCTCACGCTCTTCCCCACCTTCCCACCAGTCTCGTTAGGTTCGCCTTACCTCACCAGCGTAATCGGCCCCGTCGGCGCTCTGACCAGCGGGTACCTCACCGGACTCCGGTGCCTCGACCACGACGGGCCGCCAGGTCTCCGGAAGCCCGGCCCCGCCGTCCCTCCCGTTCCACCCTGACGCCCACACGATCGGCAGGCCCGCGGCGAAGAGGGGCCTCCGGTGGTCCATGAGCTGGACCCGAACCTGGGGTTCGGTGCACGCCCCGGAGTTCCCGCACCTGGCCACCAGCTGCCCCGCGCGCACCGCGTCCCCGCGGCGGACCTCCAGGGAGCCGCGCCGCAGGTGGCCCAGAAGCAGGTGGTCCCCTCCCCCGATGTCGATCACCAGGTGGTTGCCGAGCATCCCCGCCGGGCCGCGCAACTCCCGCAGCGTGTTCTCCACCACCGCGCCGAACAGCCACGGCCACGAGTTGCGGCTGCGGTGGTCGCGCCGCCGGTCGTGCGCCGTCACCACCGTCCCGTCGGCGGGGGCGTACACGGGTCGGCCGAAGGCCGGGAAGTCCTCCGGCGGGCGGCTGAGCGGACGCCAGGCGATGTCGGGGCGGGCGTCTCCCCCGGGCTCGGCCACCAGGCCGAGCGCGTAGGTCTGCCCGTAGGCGTGGCTGCCCTGGCTCGGGACCCCGTCCACGGGGCTGGTGAGCGCCATCCACCTGCCGCGCACCGGGGGCAGCACCGTCCTGGGCTCGCGCCGCACGGTACCCGCGCGCAGGTACACGGCCAGCGCCACGACGAGCAGCGCCGCACCCGCCCACCACGGCACCCCGGCGTAACCGGCGAGCAGGACGAGTGTGGCCGCCCACATCAGCGGCATACGGATCCTGGCCAGCAGGACCGGCAGGCGCCCGCCCCCCGGCCCGATCCCCCGGCGCCCGGGGGCCCGCGGGTCCCCGGGGCCGCCCGGGTCATCCGCACGAACCGGTGTGTTCGAGGCGTCCGAAACCACGGGAGCCGTCCGGCTCTGCGCGGGGTCCTGCGCGGTCGTGTCGACCGGTACGGCCGACGCGGGCGGGGTTCCCGGCACGGCCGACGCGGGCGGGGCGTCCGGGTCCGGGGAACAGAACGGGGCGGGTGAGGGCATCCTCCATTGTGGACGCTCCCCGCCCGCCCCGCTCACGCACGGCGGCCGATGCTACTTCTTGTCGTCCCGGGCACGCTTGCGCAGGTACTCCGTCGCGGCTCCGGCCCCCTTGTCGATCCTGTCGTCGTGGGCACCTCCCGTGGCCTTCTTCGCGGCTTGGGCTGCCTTGCCGACCAGGCCCTGGGCCTTCTCGGCGTTGTCGTCGACGGCCTTCTTCAGCCGGTTGAACGCATCTCCGGTACCGGACATGGAATCCCCCCTAGATCCGTCCTGCTCCTGACGCGATACCCGGTTCGAGGGGTATTCATGCGGATCGTGCCGCCACGACCGGGCCGGCGCCGGACCGCGGTCGGGTCAGATGCCCAGAACCAGTCGGGCGATGGAGAAGTAGATGATCAGACCGGTGGCGTCCACGAGGGTCGCCACCATCGGGGAGGAGACCACGGCGGGGTCCACGCCGACCTTGCGCGCGAAGAGCGGCATGGCCGATCCGATGATCGCCGCCCACGTGCACACGGCGATCACGGAGCACGCCACCACCGCGGCGACCGCGAAACCGACCAGCAGGGAGCCGATGGCCAGGGCGAGCCCCGCGAGCATGATGCCCAGGAGCAGGCCGACCCGCGCCTCCTTCCAGATGACCCGGGGGAGGTCGCGCACCCGCACCTCGCCCACGGCCAGGGCGCGCACGATGGCGGTGGCCGACTGGGCGCCGACGTTTCCACCGGTGCCGATGAGCATCGGGACGAACATGGCCAGCGCCGTGACCTCCTCCAGCGTGGTCTCGAACGCCTGCATCACGTTGACCGTGAGCGTGGCCGCGACGATGAGCAGCATCAGCCAGACCGACCTCGCGCCCACGAGCCGCAGCACACTGACGGAGACGTAGTGGTCGCCGACGGGGCTGGCGCCGGACTGCCGGGCCATGTCCTCGGAGTCAGCGGCCTCGATGACCTCCAGGGCGTCGTCGAAGGTCAGCAGGCCCAGGAACCGGTCCTCGGAGTCCACGACGGCCAGGGAGACGAGGTTGGCCTCCTGCATGAGGCGGGCGGCGTCCTCCGCGGGCTCGGACGCTCGCACCCGGGGGGCGAACACGTCCACGATGTCCTTGAGCAGCCGGTCGTCGTCGCTGATGACCAGGTCTCCCAGGGTGACCGTGCCGACCAGTCGGCGGCCGTCGCTGACCACCGGGAGGGTGTAGATGGTCTCGGCGTCGGCGCCCCGGGCCCGCACGACCTCCAGTGCCCGGCCCACCAGCAGGTCGCGGTGCAGGATGACCGTCTCCGGGGTCATGTAGCGGCCGACGGAGTCCTCGGGGTAGCCCAGGAGCGAGGCGGTCATCTTGCGCTCGGCGGGGCTGAGGCCCGCCAGTGCCCGCGTCGCGATCTTCGCGGGAGCCTCCCCGATGAGGCGGGCCCGGTCGTCCGGGTCCATCTCCTCCAGGATCTCGTGGAAGGCGCTGTCGCGGAGGCCGAGCAGGATGGCCTGCTGCTGGCTGGGGTCGAGTTCCTCGAAGACCTCCAGCTCACGGTCCTTGTCCAGGAGCCGGAACGGGATGATCGCGTCGCCGCCGGCCATACGGGAGAGTTCGTCGGCGATCTCGTAGGGCCTGTGTTCGGCCAACCAGAGCCGGATACCGGTCAGGTCGTTGTCCTCGACCAGTTCGATCAGTTCTGCAGCGCGCTCGCCTTCTGACATGCGAAGCACCCCCTCGCGTCTCCTACGCCCTGCGGGGAGGACCCGCGGGCGACACCAGTCGTCGGATAGCGGTGGGCCTGTGGAAGGGCCCCGCTCCGGTCCCGTCGTCACTGGTGTGGTGGGCCGTGGGAGTTGGCGCCCGGGGGCTGTGGGGGCGGGCACGGCGATCCGGGGACGTGTACGGACTGACCGCCGTACGCGGGGACGGGGAGCATTCCGACCTTACCCTCAGGCAGGGCCGGCCGCCGCACCCCGCACCTCGCGGCGCGGCACGGGGAGGGCTCGGACGGCCCGTGGGTCTCAGTCGCGCCAGAGGACGACGAGGGCGCAGTCGTCGTTCTTGTCCTTGGAGAGCGTGTCGACGATCTCCCCGGCCCCGGTGGCGAACCCCTGGGGGACGAGCCGCTCGGCCTCGCCGAGAAGCCGGTCGATCCCGGCGTCGAGATCCTCACCTGGGGTTTCGATGAGGCCGTCGGTGCAGAGCATGATGGCGTCGCCGGGCCGGAGCTTGCCCTGGGCGGAGGTGTAGGTCATCTCGGGGATGACGCCGAGGACCACACCCTTGGCCTCGGTGGTGCTCCAGAGTCCGGCTCCGCTGTCGTAGTGCAGCGCGGGCGGGTGCCCGGCGGAGGCGATCTGGTACTCGCCTGTGTCGAGGTCCACACTCAGGTGCACCGCGGTCACGAACCCCTCGCCGCCGCTGTTGCGCATGAGGTAGTCGTTGCAGTGGGCGAGGAAGTCCTCCGTGCGCACCGCGCCGATCAGGCCGCTGAAGGCCCCGGAGAGCATGAGCGCGCGCGTCCCGGCGTCCACGCCCTTGCCGGAGACGTCCACCACGGCCACGTCCAGCCTGTTGTCCTTGCGGATGGAGACGACGAAGTCGCCCCCGAAGGAGGAGCCGCCGGCCTGGCGGAGGACCGCGGTGCGCCCCCAACCGTCGGGGAGCCCAGGCATCCGGCCCTGGTGGCGGAGCCGGTCGCGCAGGTCCAGCAGCATCATCTCGCCGCTGAGCCCCTGGACTCCGAGGCGTTCGCGCACCCCCGACAGCAGGTAGGAGAGGACGGCGGTGACCCCGATCGTGACGAGCAGGCCCGGCCCGACCTGCCCGAAGTCGAGCATGTAGGCGACGAACACCAGGACGGCGGCGACCACGCCGAGCAGGAACGCCAGGCTCTTGCGCTTGAGGAGCAGTCCGCCGGCCAGCACGGTGAGGATCGTGGAGCTGGGCGGGAACCAGCCGGAGGGGCCCCACACGGCCCCTACGCCGATGCCCACGGCCAGGGTGACGAGGGTGATGAGGACGAGCCTGTAGCGGAACAGCACCTTGCGCCGGAGCACCGCGACGAGCCTCTGCGCTGTGGAGCGCAGGAGCCGGGTGGTCTTGGCGGTCGGTGTGGGCTTCATGAATCCTCATCATCGGCGCACCCGCTCACCAGCGGGGTCACCCTCTCGGGCGGCGAGGTCGGACGGCACGGTCGGACGGCCGCGGGGGCCGCGTCGCCACCGGGCACCGGTTCGGCTGGCCGGGGGCGGTGTGGGGCACCCCCCGGTCGTGGTGGCTGGATACGCAGCTCGCCGGGCACCACCGTGCCGCGGACAACGAGGGCCCGCCACTGTGCACGAACTGTAGCGCGGGGGGTGTCGCCCTGGCACGTGCAACCAGCGGTGTTCTCCCCCAAACCGAGGGTTTGGGTTCAGCCGATAACCGAGCGTACGGAGGCGGGCACTCCCCCGGTGCCGGTGGAACGGCCCCGACTTCCGGGGATGTACACCCTTCTCGGACACTGTTCCGTGACCGGACGCGCCCGGGGGCCGGGGCCGGGACTCGGCGCGCGTCCCGGGGACGCGGCCGGACCTCAGGATCTCACAGCGGCAGGGGCCCCACCAGGGCCCCCGACCGGGCACGCCGCTCCGGGGGGAGAGCCGGGGGTCGGGCAGCGGAACGCCCCCGGGCGGCGGACGGGGACCGCGGCCCGGGGGCGGGGGACGGGTTACGGGAGGGGCGGCAGCTCGCCGGTCTCCTCGTAGTCCGTGAGCATCGCGATGCGGCGGGTGTGCCGCTCCTCGTCGCTGTACGGGGTGGCGAGGAAGACCTCCACGAAGCGGGCCGCCTCCTCCAGGGAGTGCATCCGGCCGCCGATGCCGAGCACGTTGGCGTCGTTGTGCTCACGCGCCAGGCGGGCGGTGTCCTCGCTCCAGGCCAGGGCGGCGCGGACGCCCCTGACCTTGTTGGCGGCGATCTGCTCGCCGTTGCCCGATCCGCCGATGACCACGCCCAGCGAGCCGGGGTCGGAGGCGACGCCCTCGGCGGCGCGCAGGACGAAGGGCGGGTAGTCGTCCACCGCGTCGTAGACGCGGGGGCCCGCGTCGACGACCTCGTGGCCCCTCTCCTTCAGCCAGGAGACGAGGTGTTCTTTGAGCTCGAAGCCCGCATGATCTGATCCAAGGTAAACACGCACGTGTCCAGTCTGGCAGGTCACAGGGGCAGGGAGCACGGCGCCCCGCCTCGCGTCCGGGGACGCGGGCGGGGCGCCGTAGTGCACGGGTCCGCTCAGACCGCGCCGGCGGCGGCAGCGGCGACGCTCAGGCCCAGGACCGCGAAGAGGGCCATGGAGATGATGGCGACGGCGTTGTAGACGATCATCGACTTGATGTCCTTGCCGATGGGTCCTGCCTTGGAGACCGCGGGCTTGTTGCTCAACACACACCTCATTGGGTTCGACCAGGGGATGACCAGACGGAATTTTTCCACACCCCACAACGCGGCCGTCACCGGGGCCGATTCCTCGGAACGCCGGTCGGGGGCCGTGAGACCGCGCACACCGGGCACGGCCCCGGTCACATCTGGACGGCCTTGACCTCGCAGAACTCCTCCAGGCCGGGCAGCCCCCACTCCCGCCCGTTCCCGGAGCGCTTGTAGCCGCCGAAGGGCGCCCGCGGGTTGAGGGCGCCGCCGTTGAGCTCGACCTGCCCCGCCCGGAGCCTGCGCGCGACCGCCAGCCCGCTCTCGGGGTCGCCGGACCACACGGCGGCGCTGAGCCCGTACACGGTGTCGTTGGCGATGGCGACCGCCTCCTCGACCGTGTCGTAGGGGATCAGGACCAGCACGGGGCCGAAGATCTCCTCCTGGGCGATGCGCATGTCGTTGCGCACGTCCGCGAAGACGGTGGGCCTGACGTAGTAGCCGCGATCGCGTTCCTCGACGGGCTCGGGGCCTCCGGTGACCAGGCGGGCGCCCTCCTCGACGCCGAGCGCGACGTAGCCCCGGACCTTGTCCAGCTGGGCCTCGGAGACGAGCGGGCCCAGCCGGGTGGCCTCGTCCTCGGGGTCGCCGGGCACGTACTTGGCGGCGGACCCGGCCGCGAGGGAGACCGCCTCCTCGTAGGAGTCGCGGTGGACGAGCATGCGGGTGAGTGCGTTGCAGCTCTGTCCGGTGTTGCGCATGACGTCGGCGACACCGCGCTTGACGGCCTTGGCGAGGTCTGCACCGGGCAGGATGACGTTGGGCGACTTGCCCCCCAGTTCGAGCGCGACCCTCTTGACGGTCTCGGCGGCGACCTGGCTGACGCGGGTCCCGGCGCGGGTCGAGCCGGTGAAGGACACCATGTCCACGCGCGGGTGGGCGGCGATGGCCTCGCCGACGACCGGCCCGGTGCCGGACACCAGGTTGAACACGCCGGCGGGAAGCCCGGCCTCGTGGAGGACCTCGGCGAGGGCGTAGGCGCTCAGCGGGGCGATCTCGCTGGGCTTGAGGACGACGGTGTTGCCCGCCAGGAGCGCGGGGACGACCTTGAGGACGATCTGGTGGAGCGGGTAGTTCCACGGCGTGATGGCGCCGACGACGCCGACGGGCTCGCGCACGATCAGGGAGTTGCCGACCTTCTCGCCGCCGAAGTAGCGCTCACCGGACTCCTCGACCAGGTCGATGTAGGTCCGGAACATGAGGGCCGGCAGGCCGGCCTGCACCTTGCGGGAGAACACCGCGGGCGCGCCGATGTCCCGGGTGATCTCGGCGGCGATGTCGTCGATGCGGGCACTGAACAGCTCGTGGGCCCTGGCCAGGTGGGTGACGCGCTGCCCGGGGGTGAGCGCGGACCAGGCCGGAAAGGCGGCGGCCGCGGCCTCGACCGCGGCGTCGACGTCCTCGGCCGCTCCGGCCGGAACGCTGTCGATGACCTTCTCGGTCGCCGGGTTGACCACGTCCAGGGCGTCGGCGGAGGCGGAATCGCGCCAGGCGCCGTCGATGTAGAGGGATCGCATGGACCCACTGTCGCAGAACGCGATTCGGGTTGACCAGACCGGGACCGCGACGGGACCGCTCACCCGTGGTTCCACGGATACCGGCGGTACCGGTGTCAGCCCCAGTGCGGCGGGCGGTCGGCGATGAGCCGTGCGGTGGAGTCCTCCTCGGAGTCCTCGCCCCAGCCCACTCCGCGTTCGTCGCCGGTGGTGTCGGGCAGGATGTCGAGGTCGTCGAGGAACTCGGCCCTGCGGTCGTCGGGTCCGGGCATGGGCGGTCCTTCGCTCTCGTGTCGTTCGGTGCTCCGGCCGCCGCGGTCCGGCGGCGCGGACCGGCGTCCTGCGCCCGGCGGGCCCTCTCCGGGCCCTCCTCCAGTGTGCCGTGTCGTGCCCGCCTCCTGGACCGCGCCCGCCCGCCGCCGGGACCCGCCCCGCGACGGCGGCACGGCGCAGGCGGCCGGGGGCCGCCCCGCACCGCGCCCACGGGAGGGACGGCGCACGGCGGAGAGGCCTCCGCCCGTGTGCTGCGGCGGACCGTGGCACACGGGCGGAGTCCTCACGGCCCGGCCGTTCAGTCGAAGACGGGGTTGCGGGTGCGAGTCCGCTTGAGCTCGAAGAACCCGTCGGTCCCGGCGACCAGGCGGACGCCGTCCCACAGCTTCCCGGCTTCCTCGCCGCGCGGGACGGGGGTGACGACCGGGCCGAAGAAGGCCACGCCCTCCACCTGGACGACGGGGGTGCCGACGTCCTCGCCGACCAGCTTCATGGCCTCCCCGTGCGAGGCGCGCAGCGCCTCGTCGAACGCGGTGCTCCCCGCAGCCTCCGCCAGGTCCTCCGGGAGGCCCGCGTCCGCCAGCGCGGCGCGGATGGTGTCCGTGTCGCGCGGCTCGGCGCCGTTGTGGAAGCGGGTGCCGAGGGCGGTGTACAGGCTCCCCAGGACCTCGGGGCCGAAGCGCTGCTCGGCCGCGACGCAGACACGCACGGCGGCCCAGGACAGGTCGAGGGACTTCCGGTAGCTCTCGGGCAGGTCCCTGCCCTCGTTGAGCACGCCCAGGCTCATCACGTGCCAGCGCACTCTCACCGGCCGGACCTTCTCGACCTCGACGAGCCAGCGCGAGGTGATCCACGCCCACGGGCACGCGGGGTCGAACCACATGTCGGCGTACACGGTCCCGGACCCGTCGTTCGGGTCGGTCGTCTGCGTCATCGCTGCTCCTCGGATCAGAAACGGGGGACGGGAACTTCACGTCGTAGGTAGGCAACCCCGGCCATCGGTTGCGCATTCCGCTCGCGCGCGTGGCAGGATCAGTGCCGAGTGAAGACGACCTCCGGCCCGACGACGCTCCACCCACGCGGCGGACTCGCCGTGGTCGGCAACGATCCGGCCGACGACGACGGCGGCCGTGGAGGGAGCGTGGCGTGGCAGGGAACCTGACACGGGACGAGGCTCGGGAACGGGCGCGGATTCTCAGCGTCGACTCCTACGCAGTGGAGCTGGACCTGACCACCGGTGCCGAGACCTTCCGGTCCACCACCGTGGTCCGTTTCTCCAGCTCGGAGGCGGGTGCTCGCACGTTCGTCGAACTGGCCGCCCCGAGGGTGCTCACGGCGACGCTCAACGGTGCCGAGCTCGACCCCGCGCTGTTCGACGGCGAGCGCCTCGTCCTTCCCGAGGTGGCCGCCGAGAACGAGCTGACGGTCGTCGCCGACGCCGCCTACATGCGCACCGGCGAGGGACTGCACCGCTTCGTGGACCCCGTGGACGACTCGGTGTACCTGTACACCCAGTTCGAGACGGCGGACGCGCACCGCATGTTCACGTGCTTCGACCAGCCCGACCTGAAGGCCTCCTTCGAGCTGACGGTGTTCGCTCCCCCGTCGTGGGAGGTCGTGTCGAACAGCGCCCCCGACGTGGTGCGCGAGGCGGCCGGCGAGGAGCGGGTGCGCTGGCACTTCCCCGCCACGCCCGTGGTCTCCACGTACATCACCGCGCTCATCGCGGGCCCGTACCACGTGGTGCGCGACGAGCACGACGGCATCCCGCTGGGCCTGTACTGCCGGGCCTCGCTGGCCGAGCACCTGGACGCCGACGCCCTGTTCGAGGTCACCAAGCAGGGCTTCGACTTCTTCCACGGCCTGTTCGACCTGCGGTACCCGTTCGGCAAGTACGACCAGCTGTTCGTGCCCGAGTTCAACGCGGGAGCCATGGAGAACGCGGGAGCGGTGACCTTCCTGGAGGACTACGTCTTCCGGTCCCGGGTCACCGACGCCCGCTACGAGCGCCGCGCGGAGACGATCCTGCACGAGATGGCGCACATGTGGTTCGGTGACCTGGTCACCATGCGCTGGTGGGACGACCTGTGGCTGAACGAGTCGTTCGCGACCTACGCCAGTGTGTACTGCCAGGCCAACGCCACCAAGTGGACCGACGCCTGGACGACCTTCGCGAACGTGGAGAAGTCCTGGGCTCTGCGCCAGGACCAGCTGCCCTCCACCCACCCGATCGCCGCCGACATGGTCGACATCCAGGCGGTCGAGGTCAACTTCGACGGCATCACCTACGCCAAGGGCGCCTCGGTGCTCAAGCAGCTCGCGGCGTACGTGGGCGTGGACGCGTTCTTCGCGGGCGTGCGCGCCTACTTCAAGGAGAACGCGTTCGGCAACACCGAGCTGAAGGACCTCCTCAAGCACCTGGAGGCCGCCTCCGGCCGGGACCTGTCGGGCTGGTCCCGCGAGTGGCTGGAGACCACGGGCGTCAACACGATGCGCCCGGAGTTCGAGGTCGACGCCGACGGTGCCTTCACGTCGTTCGCGGTGCTCCAGGAGGCCGCCCCCGAGCACCCGACGCTGCGCTCGCACCGTCTGGCGATCGGGCTGTACGACCGCACCCCCGACGGCATCGTGCGACGCGAGCGGGTGGAGCTGGACGTCAGCGGAGCGCGCACCGAGGTGCCCGCGCTGGTCGGCACGGTCCAGCCGGACCTGGTGCTGATCAACGACGACGACCTCACCTTCACCAAGCTCCGCCTCGACGAGCGCTCCCTGCGCACGGTGGTGGAGGGCGCGGGCGAGATCCGCGAGTCGCTGCCCCGGGCCCTGGCCTTCGGCGCCGCCTGGGACATGACCCGCGACGGCGAGATGGCCGCCCGCGACTACGTGGCCCTGGTGATCTCCGGGATCAGCGGCGTGGACGACGTGATGGTCGCGCAGACCCTGCTGCGTCAGGCCGCCTCGGCCCTGCACATGTACGCCGACCCGGCGTGGCGGCCGTTCGGGTTCGAGCAGCTCTCCGACCGGCTCCGCGAGCTGCTGACCGCGGCCGAGCCCGGCGGCGACCTCCAGCTCGCCTACGCCAACGCGCTGGCGGGCACGGCCGTGAGCGACGCCCACCTGTCCCTGATCCGCGGTCTGCTGGACGGCGCGATCACCGTGGACGGGCTGACCGTGGACACGGACCTGCGGTGGACCCTGCTGCGCCGCCTGGTCGCGTCGGGTGCGGCCGGCGAGGCCGAGATCGCCGCCGAGTTGGAGGCCGACCCGACGGCCGCGGGCCAGCGGCACGCCGCCGGGGCCCGCGCCGCGGTCCCGACCGCCGCGGCCAAGGCCGCCGCGTGGGAGCGGATCGTGGGCGAGGAGCTGGCCAACGCCGAGTTCCGCGCGGTCCTGATGGGCTTCACCGAGCCCGGCCAGGCCGAGCTGTACCGGCCCTACATGGAGAAGTACTTCGCGCAGCTGGCCCCTGCGTGGGAGAAGTGGACGGGCGAGTTCGCCCAGACCTTCGCCGAGGTGGTCTACCCGAGCGGGCTGGTGGAGCAGGCGACGCTGGACCGCACGGACGCCTACATCGCCGAGGCCGACCCCGCCCCGGCCCTGCGCCGCCTGCTGATCGAGGGCCGTGCGGGCGTGGAACGCGCACTGCGCGCCCGCGCCGTCGACATCGCCGCGGGTGGGAACCGCCCGTAGGGACGCACGACGCGGCGGCCCCGGGGAGTCCCCCGGGGCCGCCGGCGCGTCCGGGCCCTCTACAGGGAGCGGCCCCGGCCACCGCCGACCGGTCCGAGCGTGCGGCGGATGCGCGCCACCATGCGGGGGTCGGCCAGCAGCTCGTCCACGAGCACCGGCTCGCCCTCGGCGCTGGTGAGCGGGATGCGCCAGTTCGGGTACTCGGTGCTGGTGCCGGGCTGGTTCTGCATCCGCCGATCCCCCACCACGTCGGTGAGCGCCACCCCGATCATCCGGGCCGGGGTCGCCACCAGGTAGGCGTGCATGGCCGCCACCACGGCGGCCGGGTCGGCCACCGGGTCGACCCCGTCTTCCAGCAGGCCCAGCTCCACCAGCAGCACGCGCCACCGCTCCACCCGGGCCTCGGCCTCGGCCCTCTCCTCCTCCACCGGGCGTGCGAGGAGGCCCAGCCGGTCGCGCAGTTCCACGTGCTCGGCGGACAGGAACGATCCCACCGGCGGCAGGTCGTGCGTGGCGACCGTGGCCAGGCAGTCGGCACGCCACTCCCCGGGCGCGCGCGGTGCACCGCCGGCGTCCTGCTCGAACCACAGGACCGACGTGCCCAGCACCCCGCGGTCGGCGAGGTGCTCGCGCATCCACGGCTCCACGGTGCCCAGGTCCTCCCCGACGACGACGGTGTCCGCCCCGTGCGCGGCCAGGACGAGCGTCCCCACCATGCCCTCGTGGTCGAACCCGACGTAGGTGCCCTGGTCGGCGGAGGCGCCCTCGGGCACGCACCACAGCCGGAACATGCCCGTGACGTGGTCCATCCGGACACCGCCCGCGTGGCGGAGCGCCTGGTCGAGGATCTGCCGGAACGGCGTGTAGCCGAGTTCGGCGAGCCTCCTGGGGTTCCAGGGCGGCTGGCCCCAGTCCTGGCCGAGCCGGTTGAACTCGTCCGGCGGCGCGCCCACGTGCAGCCCGGGGACCAGTGCGTCGCCGTACATCCACGCGTCCGCGCCGCCCGCCTGCACCCCGATGGCGAGGTCGTGCACGATGCCGACGCCCATCCCGCCGGCCAGGGCGGTGGCCTGCGCCTGGGCGAGCTGTTCGTCGAGGACCCACTGGAGCCAGCGGTGGAACTCCACCGCGGGCCACCGGCGCAGGGCCTCCGCGCCCACGGCGCGGGAGCCGGAGTCGCGCAGGTTCCCGGGCCAGGCGCGGTAGTCGCTCCCGTACTCCTCGGCCAGCGCCGACCAGGTCGCGAACTCGACGAGCTCCCTGCCCTCGCGTTCGAGGTAGGCGCGCAGGGACGCCTCCCGGCCGGGCGCGCGAGGGACCTCGAAGAGCACCTCCAGGGCGGTGCGCTTGGCCCTCCACACGGCGTCGCGGTCGAGCAGGTCCGCGGTGCGGCCGCGTTCGCGCAGAGGGCGGGCCAGCCGCTGGACGCCCTCGCGCTGTGCGGGGTCGAGCCTGGCGTACTCGGGCACGTCCTCCACGCGGATGTAGAGGGGGCTGGCGTAGCGGCGGCTGACCGGCAGGTAGGGCGACGGCTCGATCGGCGGCAGCGGCTCGGTGGCGTGCACCGGGTTGACCAGGGTGAAGTCCGCGCCGAGGTCGCGGGCGCTCCAGTCGGCGAGTTCGGCGAGGTCGCGCAGGTCGCCGGTCCCCCACGAGGCGCGTGACCGGACGCTGTAGAACTGCGCCATGATCCCCCACAGGCGCGGGTCGTCCCTCAGCGCGCGCGGCTCCAGCCGGTCGGGGACGACGAGGAGGGGCGCGTCGTGCTCGACGCCGCCGTCGGTGACCCGCAGGACGTGGGAGCCCAGCGGGAGGCCGGGGTCGAAGGGCAGCAGGGAACCGTCGGCGGTCTCGACGACACTGCGCGCGCCGCCGGGCAGCACCAGGTCGGGCGCCTTCCCCTCGCGGACGACGACCGCCGGGGGCAGCAGGCCGCGCGGCACCGCGGCGTCGGGCGCCTCCGGATCCACCCCCAGCGCCCGCAGGACATGACGGATGGTGTCCGGGCCGACCGGGACCTGTCTCCCCCGCCAGTCCTCGTAGCTTGTCGCGACCCCGTACTGCTCGGCCACACGGGCCAGCTGAGCGTCCCTCACAGGAACCGATCATGCCCTACCGGGGCCTCCGTACACCGGAGGTCGTCCCGGCGTGGGGCCAGAACGTGACCGCGGCCGGTGGCCGGTACCGGACGGCGGACGCGGTGCGACGAGACGTCGCGCAACGTGAGGGCCGCTGTTCTGAGCAGGGCGTTAATCGGATCGCCGAAAGGTCCGCCCGTCTGCATAATCGAGGTGTGCTCGCGAACTACCGGCGGCTCTTCGCCACGCCCCACGTCCTGTCCCTCCTCACCTGGTCCCTCGCCGCCCGCTTCTACACGCCGGGCCTGATGATCGCGGTCACGTTCCTGGTCGAGGACTGGACGGACTCCTACACCCTGGCCGGGCTGGTGGCGGGCGCCTTCACCCTCGGCATCGCCGTGGTGGGACCGCTGCGCGGGCGCATGGCGGACCGGGGCGGGACCGACCGGCTGGTGCTGGTGTGCGGACTCGTGTTCAGCGTGGGGCTGGTGGCTCTCGCCCTGCTTCCGGAGGTGCTGTGGTGGCTGTCGCTGCCGCTCGCGCTGGGGACGGGGCTGTTCGGGACGCCCGCCAACCAGATCGTGCGGGCCCTGTGGCCGCGCCTCACCCGCGGACCCGAGAGACAGGCGATCTACGCGGCGGAGGCGACCACGCAGGAACTGCTCTTCATCTTCTCCCCGGTGCTCACCGCGGGTGTCGTGGCGATGGCTGGTCCCCGCTCGGCCCTGTTCCTCCTCGCGGCGCTGGGCGTCCTGGGCGCGGTGGGCTTCGCGTGGTCGCTGCGCCGGGCCGGGGTGACCGGCCCCGCTCCGGTCGAGGCCGCGGGTCCCGCTGCGGGCGCGCGCCCGCGCCGGAGCCTGCTGTTCTACCCTGCCCTGTGCGTGGTCTTCGCGATGTGCCTGCTCATGGTCTCCGGTGTCATCGGCATGGACCTGGTCATCGTGGCCTGGGCCAACGAACTCGACGCACCGCAGTACGTGATGGCGATGGCCTCCGTGTGGGCGCTGGGTTCGCTGGTGGGCGGAGTGGTCGCGGGGTCCCTGCGCGGGCGGCCCCGTGTGGCTCTGCGGAGCTTCGCCGCGGCCTTCGGCCTGGCGATCCTGATCCCGTTCGTGCCGCCGGTCATGCACCTGCCCAGCCCCCTGCTGATCACGCCCCTGCTGTTCGTGTCGGGGCTGGCCCTCGCTCCGACCCTGGCCGCGGTGATGGGGCGCATCGGGGACACGGCTCCGGCGCACCGCAGGGCGGAGGCGTTCGGTTGGACGGCCACGGCGATGGGGACCGGGGGCGCGATCGCCGGGCCGCTCACCGGTGCGCTGATCGACTCCGACGGCATTGCCGGCGGCGTGGCCGGGGCGGCCGGCCTCGTCCTGGTGGCGGCGGTGCTGAGCCTGTTCCTGGGCCGCCCCGGGCCCGAGGCCGAGGCCGACGGCGGACCGACGGTGGAGGAGGTCGCGCCCGTCCTGGACGCGCCTCCGGTGCACGGCGCGGCCTCGGGCGCCGAGGCTGCGGTGTCCGCGGCCGACGAGCCGCGCTGACCCCCGCCGTGCGGCGGGTCAGCCGTTCCAGCCGGGCGGCACCCGGTGGAACCACGGCCTGGCCTGTTCGAGCTGTGCCGACAGCGCCAGCAGGGTGCCCTCGCCGCCCATACGCCCGGTGAGCATCGACCCGATCGGCAGGCCGTCGGCCGACCAGTACAGGGGGACGTTCACCGAGGGCTGGCCCGAGACGTTGTAGACGGACGTGAACGGTGTGAAGGCGGTCATCCTCCGGAACTCCTCCTCGGGCCCGGCTCCGGAGAAGTGGCCCACCTGGACCGGGGGCATCGCCAGCGTGGGGGTGAGCACGGCGTCGTAGGGCTCGGCGGCGGCGACCAGGGAGCGGACACCGCGCTGCAGCCGGGCACAGGCCGCGATGTAGGCGGGGACCGGCGTCGACCGGGCGCGCTCGCGCAACCAGCGGTTGAGGGGGCCGAGTTCGGACTCCCGGCCGGGGGGTACCGGGGAGGCGGAGGCCATGGCGGCCCAGATCACCTGGAAGTCGTCGGTGAACGTGCCGCCGAAGTGGGCGTCGCCGGGCTCGGGCACCTCCTCGACGTCGTGGCCGAGTTCCGTCAGGAGGCGGACCGCGTCCTCGTGGGCCGCCGCGACCTCCGGGTGGACGGTGATGCCCGCCGACCCGGTGGAGGCGTAGGCGCCGATGCGCAGGCGTCCGGGCTCCCGGTCCACGTGGTCGGTGAACGTCTCGCCCGGGGCGAGGGGCGGCGCGGTGTAGTAGTCCCCGGGCCGCGAGAACGCCATGACGTCCAGGAGCAGGGCGGCGTCCCGGACGTCGCGGGTGAGGGGCCCGGCGGTCGACAGCCCGACGAGGTCGGGTTTGAGGGGCGACCCGGAGACCCGGCCGCGGGTGGGCTTGAGTCCGAAGAGGCCGCAGACCGCGGCGGGGATGCGGATGGAGCCGCCGCCGTCGCTGCCCTGTGCGACCGGCGCCAGTCCGGCGGCGACGGCCGCGGCAGCCCCGCCGCTGGAGCCTCCGGGTGAGAGGTCGGTGTTCCACGGGTTGCGGGAGGGTGCGGCGACGCCGTTCTCCGTGTAGCAGCTGGAGCCGAACTCGGGGGTGTTGGTCTTCCCCACCATCACGGTCCCCGCGTCGCGCAGGCGCGCGACCAGGTCGGAGTCGACGGGGGCGACGGTGTCGCGGTGGACGGCCGAGCCCTGCGTGAAGCGGACCCCGGCGACGGGGTCGAGGTCCTTGACGGGGACGGGGACGCCGAGGAGCGGCGGCAGGGGGTCCGGCGTGTCGCCCGTCAGCCTTTTCTCCGCGTAACGGGCCTGCTCGAGCGCCATTTCCGAGGCGACCGTAATGTACGCGCCATAGCGGCGGTCAAACCGCTCGATCCGGTGCAGATAGTGCTCTGTGATCTCAGGAGGGGACAGTTCACGACTGCGGACCATCGCCGCGAGCCGGTGTGCCGGAAGGTCGTGGATCTGGGTCATGCCGACCCAGATTAGTGGGAACCACAGGGGGCACCACGAAGGTGAACCGCAGTTCCCCCGAGAGATCGACCAACCCCTGACCATTCCCCGGCCCGGCACATTCGACACCCGTCGACACCGAACCGTAAGGGAACAAAAGTGTGAGAAGTAATGCACTAGGACTCGGATATGGATAGAACTAACCTGTCCGACGTGGAATCGGCAACCAGAGTGAACGGCCAGAGCCAACCGCCCCAGAACTCCGAGGAGGAAGGGCTCGAAACCCTCTTCTTCCCCAACCAGCGCAAGAACAAGGAGCCCTCGGGCACCAGAGCCGTGTACGGCGCGCTCAAGGACAACCAGTCGGCGCGCAAGTGGGTCGTCCGCTCGATCAGCGCGGCCGCGGTCACGGCGGTCTTCGGCCTCGTCACGTCCGACTGGCGCCTCGCCGCCACACTCGGCATCTTCACCTTGGTCGGCACCATGGTGTACCACTCCCGACGCGAGTCGGAGATTCCGCGTTGGCGCAAGCCCTCGGCCGTGCAGCGGCGTACCGAGGTCCAGCTCAAGGTCATGAAGCAGCTCGGCTACCGCGTGCTCCACGCGCGCGCGGTGCCCGGCGGCAACGGCCAGATCGACCACTTCATCGTGGGTCGGCGCGGAGCGTTCGCGATCGACTCCGAGTCGTGGGACAAGCGCCTCCCGCTCCGCAACAAGCTGGAGAAGCTCTACCACGGCCGGTTCAGCAAGAACGAGCGCATCGACGAGGCACTGGAGGAGGCCAAGCGGGCGGAGGAGCTGATCAGCACCGAACTCGGGCGCGAGATCAAGGTGCGGGCGTCGCTGGCCATCTACGGACCCGGGATGCCCTGGGACAGCCACCGGCTGCGCGGAGTGGACATCATCACCGGCACCAAGGTCCGCAAGTGGCTGCGCAGCGGCCGGGACCGACTGACCGAGACCGAGATCGAGGAGATCTACCGAGCCGCGGAGAAGGCCCTCCCTCCCCGGTACTGAACGGGGCGCCTCCCCCTCGGCGCCCCGCCCCCCTTGACGCCGTACGGGCCCGGGACAGACCACGACGCCGTGGCACCCGGGCCTTACGTGTGTCCGGCGGCGGGCCCGCAGCGGCCCCTCGGAACCGCCCCGCCGCTTCGGCCGGACGGCCCCGCCGCGCCCGCGAACCGGGGACCCCACCAGGCCCGTCTCACGATCCGGAAGCCGAGTCTCCCACTCCGAGACCGAAGCCGCTCTCCCGGGGGGCTACCATCGAAGGGAAACACCCGTAACGATGGGAGCCCACCCCATGCCAGCCCTACGCTCACGCACGGTCACACACGGCAGGAACATGGCAGGTGCGCGCGCCCTCATGCGCGCCACCGGCGTAGAGCGCGAGGACTTCGGCAAGCCCATCGTGGCCGTGGCCAACAGCTTCACCGAGTTCGTCCCCGGCCACGTTCACCTGCGCGAGGTCGCCGACGTGGTCGCCACGGCGATCCGCGAGGCGGGGGGCGTCCCCCGCGAGTTCAACTCCATCGCCGTGGACGACGGCATCGCCATGGGTCACGGCGGCATGCTGTACTCGCTGCCGAGCCGCGAGCTGATCGCGGACTCGCTGGAGTACATGGTCAACGCCCACTGCGCCGACGCCCTGGTGTGCGTGTCCAACTGCGACAAGATCACCCCGGGCATGCTGCTGGCCGCGCTGCGCCTCAACATCCCGACGGTGTTCGTCTCCGGCGGCCCCATGGAGGCCGGCAAGGTCACCGTGGTGAACGGCACCGCCACCACCGTGCGCAAGCTCGACCTGATCAACCCCATGATCGCCGCCGCCGACGAGAACGTCTCCCAGGCCGAGCTGGACGAGATGGAGGAGGCCGCCTGCCCCACCTGCGGCTCCTGCTCCGGCATGTTCACCGCCAACTCGATGAACTGCCTCACCGAGGCGCTCGGCCTGGCCCTGCCCGGCAACGGCACCGTGCTCGCCACCCACACCGCGCGCCGCGCCCTGTACGAGGACGCCGGGCGGCTGGTCGTGGAGGCCGCCAAGCGCTACTACGAGGACGACGACTCCTCCGTGCTCCCCCTGTCGATCGCGACCCCGGCCGCGTTCGGCAACGCCATGGCCCTGGACGTGGCCATGGGCGGCTCCACCAACACGATCCTGCACCTGCTGGCCGCCGCCACCGAGGCCAACGTCGGGTTCGGCCTGCCCGACATCGACGCGGTCTCCCGCCGGGTGCCGTGCCTGTGCAAGGTCGCGCCCAACACGGAGAAGTACCACATCGAGGACGTCCACCGGGCCGGCGGCATCCCCTCCATCCTGGGCGAACTCGCCCGCGGCGGGCTGCTCGACACCTCCCTGCCCACGGTGCACGGCAAGACCATCGGCGAGTTCATCGCCGACTGGGACATCACCTCCGACACCGTCCTGCCGAAGGCCGTGGAGCTGTTCCACGCCGCGCCGGGCGGCAGGCGCACCACCAAGGCGTACTCCCAGGACACCCGGTGGGACACCCTGGACGCCGACCGGGAGAACGGCTGCATCCGCTCCGTCGAGCACGCCTACACCAAGGACGGCGGCCTGGCCGTGCTGTTCGGCAACCTCGCCCCCGACGGCGCGATCGTCAAGACGGCCGGCGTGGAGGAGGAGCTGTGGACCTTCTCCGGCCCCGCCAAGGTGTTCGAGTCCCAGGACGACGCCGTCGACGGCATCCTCAACAAGCAGATCGAGCCCGGTGACGTGGTGGTCATCCGCTACGAGGGCCCCAAGGGCGGCCCCGGTATGCAGGAGATGCTGTACCCGACGAGCTTCCTCAAGGGCCGCGGTCTGGGCAAGGCCTGTGCGCTCATCACCGACGGCCGCTTCTCCGGCGGCACCTCGGGCCTGTCGATCGGCCACGCCTCCCCCGAGGCCGCGGCCGGCGGCGACATCGCCCTGGTGGAGGACGGCGACATCGTGACCATCGACATCCCGAACCGGGGCATCGCCTTGGAGGTCTCCGCCGAGGAGCTCGACGCCCGGCGCGAGCGCCTGCTCAAGGAGCTGGGGCGGTTCCGCCCGCGCAACCGGCAGCGCCCCGTGACGGCAGCGCTGCGCGCCTACGCCGCGATGGCCACCTCGGCCTCGACCGGCGCCGCGCGCGACGTGTCGCAGATCGAGGGGTAGGCGACCAGGAAGCCGAACTCGCAGGGGGCGGTCCCGTCGGGGCCGCCCCCTCGTGCGCGCGGAACCGGGGCCGGCTGCGGCCCGCGGACAGCGGCGCGCGTCCCGGGGACGCGGCTACCCGCGGCCGGCGCGCCCCCCTCGCGCGGCGACGGCCTCCCGCAGGCGAGCGGCCAGGTCGGCCGCCTCGTGCGGTGTCGGCGACAGGACGCCGTTCTCCGTCATCAGGGCGTGGAACTGCTGCTCGCCGTAGGGGACCCCGGGCGGCAGGCAGGCCACGTGCCAGTGCAGGTGGGAGTTCCCCTCGCGGCTGCCGAGCGAGTACAGGTAGGTCCGCTCGGGGGAGAGCACGTCCTCGACGGCGAGGGCGACCTCCCTGACGAAGCGCATGAGCCGGGTGTAGGCGGCCTCGTCCAGATCGCGCACCACGTGCTCCACGTGCGCCTTCGGAGCGACCAGGACCTTGCCGGGAAGGGTGGGCCAGCGGTCGAGGAAGGCCACGTTCTCCTCGTCCTCGGCCACCGTGTCGTGGGCGTAGCCCGCGTCTCCCGCGAGGAACGCGCAGACGAAGCACGGGCCGGTCCGTGCCCGCTCGGTATATCCGTCGAGGTCCATCCGTTGTCGGTCCACGGTCGCCGCGGCTCCTCTCGTCGTCGGTCCGGGCCCGCGGGGTCGCGCCGGCCCGGACGGTCCTGCGCGGGTCCGCGCGGGCGTCGGGGTCTCAGGAACAGCAGCCGCCCCCGCAGCACCCCCCGCCGCCGGAGGGCGCGGGGGCGGACGCGCGTCCGCCCACCGCCACGGTGGACAGCAGCCGCACGGTGTCGCCGTGCCCCTGCGGGCAGGACGCGGGGTCACCGGCCTCGGCCATCGGACGGGAGAGCTCGAAGGTGTCGCCGCACTCGCGGCAGCGGAAGTCGTATCTCGGCATGCCGTCAGAATACGGCCGCTCCCCGCCTCCGGGACATCGTGTGCCCCTGCGCGGAGGCGCCGGTGGGGCCGGTGGGGCCAGTGGGGCGGGCAGGGCCGGTGGGACCGCTCGTCCCCCGCCGAAGCGGGGAGCCCCGGCCCGGGCGTGCGGCGGCGGAGCGGGGCCGGGCGCCCGGGCACACACGGCCGCCCCCCGGCCGCCCGTGAGGGCCGCACCGAAGGGCGGAAGGGGTGTGGCGGGGGCCGGGTGGGACGCCCGGTTCCAGCCCCGCCGAACCGCTGGAGCCCGTTCGCCGGCACGTGACCGGCCGAACGCTACGCCGCGAGGTGGGCCATGTACGGCTCCCACTGGGGGTCGCCGTGCAGATCACCGTTGATCAGCCGCCAGTGGGGACCCTTCGGCACCTTCGGGGTGATGTGCAGCTCCCAACCGAGTTCGTCCAGGAACTTGTCCGCCTTGCGGTGGTTGCACGGCTTGCAGGCCGCGACCACGTTCTCCCACACGTGCGCACCGCCACGGCTGCGCGGGATGACGTGGTCGATGGTCTCGGCCTTCTTCCCGCAGTAGCCGCACACGTGCCTGTCCCGCCGCATGAGCGCCACACGGGTGAGGGGCACCCTGCGGCTGTACGGGACGCTGATGTAGCGCCTGAGCCGGATGACCGACGGCACGTCGTAGGCCCGCGTCGCCGAGTGCAGCACCGTCCCCGTGTCGTCCTGGTGGACGACCTCGGCCTTCTCCCGCAGCACGAGGAGAATCGCCCTTCGCAGGGGCAGTGTCGTCAGTGGTTCGAAGCTGGCGTTGAGCAGCAGCACGTGGCGGCGGGCGGTCCCTGTGCCACCCTCCCGGCTGCTTCGGGCGCTCATCGCGTCGCCCCGGTCGTGTCGAACGACCGTGTCTCTTCCCCGGCCAGCCGTTCGGCCAGCCAGGAGACCTCCCTGTGCACCGATCCGAGGATCGGTGGTTCCGTACGCCTTGCCACACGGACCTCCCGGTGGTCCCGCCGAGTTGCGTCCCGCATTCAGTTTGCGTGGTCGGACCGCCCCGGCGCCACCCCAATTTACGCCGGGCCGCCCAGAAACCGCGTGTTAACGCTTTTCGTGGTCCTATTGTGCGCTCGACAAACCCCGATTCAGCCTGCCGCCGCGCCGAACACTCAGAGGTTGATAGCGGTGGATAGAGTGCGAAGTATGCGTGAACTCCGCTACCCCCGCGCCGAACGGCTCCACCTCATCGAGAATCTGCACGGCCGCGAGGTCGGCGACCCCTACAGGTGGTTGGAGGACGACGAATCCACCGCCACCAAGGAGTGGGCAGCGGCACAGGACACCCTCTACGCCGAGGCCTCCGGGCGGTACACCGCGCGCGACTGGTTCGCGGGCGAGCTCCGGTCCCTCCTCGGCGCCGGAGCCGTCGGATCCCCCGTCTGGCGGGGCGACCGCCGTTTCTTCGTCCGCCGCACCGCCGACCAGGAGCACGCGGTGCTCTACGTCCGTGACGGCGACGGCCCCGAGCGCGTCCTGGTCGACCCCGGTGCGCTCGACCCCGGGGGCCTGACCACCCTGGACGCCTGGAAGCCCGGCCCCGACGGGCGCCTGCTCGCCTACCAGCTCTCCGAGGGCGGCGACGAGGAGTCCGTCCTGCGGATCGTGGACGTCGACAGCGGCGACCTGGTGGACGGCCCGGTCGAACGGGCCCGCTACAGCCCGATCGCGTGGCTGCCGGACTCCTCCGCCTTCTACTACGTGCGGCGGCTGCCCCGGGAGGAGGTCCCCGAGGGGGAGGAGGGCTACCACCGGCGCGTGTACCTCCACCGGCTGGGGCGCCCTGTCGCGGAGGACGTCCTGATCTTCGGGGCCGACCGCGACAAGACGGAGTACTTCAGCCCCTCCGTGAGCCGGGACGGCCGCTGGCTGATCCTCCTCGCGGTCCGGGGCACCTCCTCGGCCACCGACATGTGGATCGCGGACCTGTCCGACGGCGACCTGGAGCGGCCGCGGCTGGTGCCCGTCCAGGAGAACGTCGACGCCGGCCTGAGCGCCCACGTGGGCCGGGACGGACGCCTCTACCTGTACACGGACCGGGACGCGCCGCGCGGACGCCTGTGCGTGACCGACCCGGCCGACCCCCGCTACGAGAACTGGACCACCCTGGTCCCCGAGGAGCCCGAGGCGGTGCTGGAGGACTACGCCCTCCTCGACGGCCCCGGCCTCGAACGCCCCGAACTGCTGGTCTCCCACAGCCGCCACGCCATCAGCGAGGTCACCCAGCGCGACCTGCTGACCGGGGAGATCCTGGGCGTCGTGGACATGCCCGGCCTGGGCACAGTCGGCGCGCTCTCCGAACGCCCCGAGGGGGGACACGAGGCGTGGTTCGGCTACACGGACAACACCCATCCGTCCTCGGTGTACCGCTACGACGCGCTCACCGGCCGGGTGTCCGTGTGGGCCGACGCCCCGGGGAGCATCGACCTCCCGGACGTGAAGGTCGAACAGGTCACCTACACGTCGGGGGACGGAACCCCCGTCCGCATGCTGGTGGTGTCCCCCGCGGCCCCCGCGCAGGGCCCGCGCCCCACCATCCTCTACGGGTACGGCGGCTTCCGGATCTCCCTCACCCCCGCCTACTCCGCGGTCGCCCTGTCCTGGGTCCGCGCGGGCGGCGTGTACGCCGTCGCCAACCTCCGCGGAGGCCTGGAGGAGGGCGAGGAGTGGCACCGCTCGGGGATGCTGGCCCACAAGCAGAACGTCTTCGACGACTGCGCCGCCGCGGCCGAGCACCTGGTCGCCACCGGTGTCACCGCCCCGGACCGCCTGTCCGTCATGGGCGGCAGCAACGGCGGCCTGCTGGTGGGCGCCATGGTCACCCAGCGGCCGGACCTGTTCGCCGCCGCGGTCTGCTCCGCCCCTCTCCTGGACATGGTGCGCTACGAGAGGTTCGGCCTCGGCCAGCTGTGGAACGTGGAGTACGGGAGCGCGGACGACCCCGAACAGCTCGGATGGCTGCTGGGCTACTCGCCCTATCACAACGTCCGTGAGGACACCCGCTATCCCGCGACCCTGTTCACCGTGTTCGACAACGACACGCGTGTGGACCCCCTGCACGCCCGCAAGCTGTGCGCGGCGATGCAGGAGGCGACCTCCGCCCCGGTGGAGGAGCGGCCGGTCCTGCTGCGCCGGGAGGCCGAGGTGGGCCACAGCGCGCGGTCGGTGAGCCGCAGTGTGTCACTCAACTCCGAGCAGCTGGCCTTCCTCGCCCACCACCTGGGGCTCTCCGTGGAGTGACGTCCCCTCCCCGGGCGGCCGGGAGAGCAACGACACAGGAATCGGACACACGGGAAGGGGTCCGCTCCCGGGGGGCGTTGAGACAATCGGAGGAGTCGTACGCCCCCCGGGGAGAGCAGCACGAGAGGACCCAGACGTGACACAGATCGACGCCGGAGCCGTCGGCACCGAGTCGGCCCCCGCGCGGCACGTGCACCTCGCACAGGTCCGCTACGCCGACCTGGACCCGCAGCACCACGTGAACAACGTCCGGATGCTCACCTACCTGGAGGACGCCCGGGTCTCGTTCCTGCGCTACGGCGGCGCCGTCGAGGGCGACCAGGTGTTCGGGGCCATGGTCGTGGCCCGTCAGGAAGCGGACTACGTGGCGCCGCTGCTCCCCCGGACCGACCCGGTGCGCGTGGAGCTGTGGGTGACCGAGGTGCGCAACGCGAGTTTCACCCTCGCCTACGAGATCCTCGACGACGACCGCGTGTACCTGCGGGCGCGGACCGTGTTGGTGGGCTTCGACGTGGCCACGCAGAGCGCCAGACGGCTCGACGCCACCGAGCGCGCCTTCCTCGCCGCGTACGCGTAGCCTCCGGGCGGAGTCCCGCACAGGGGCCCCGGACACGGGACCGCCGGAGCCGTCCTCGCCGCCGGGGCTCCCTCGGGGCCGGGCGGTCGACGACGCGGGAGCGCGCCGGTGTCCGGGAGGGAAGCGCACGGAGAGGACTCCACCGCGGAGTCCGGCCCTCACACCGGGAGGGACCCGCTCCCCGGACCGCGGGCGACGCGGTACAGCACGTTCGGACGCAGGGGCCCCTCGGGCACGGTCGGGTCGTCGAAGTCGGCCTCCGTGTCCCGGGACATACCGATCCTGCGCATGACCGCCTGCGAACGCAGATTGGTGGCCGTGGTCACCGCGAGGACCTCGGGAAGCTCGAGGGCGCCGAAGCCGTGGGCCAGGACCGCCAGAGCGGCCTCGGTGGCGTAACCCCGCCCCCAGGAGGACCGGGCGAGCCTCCACCCGATCTCCACCCCGGTGAACGGCATGCCGTCCTCCACCTCGTCCAGGCCCGCGAAACCGACGAAGCCGCCGGTGTCCCGCACCTCGACCGCCCACCACCCGTAGCCCCGCCGGTCGAAGTCCGCCTCGAACCGGGCCACCGAGGCATCGCTCTGCTCTCGGGTCAGCGGGTCTCCCAGGTGCTCCCTCACCTCGGGGTCGGCGTTCATGGCCGCCCAGGGCTCGAGGTCGCGATCGCGCCACCGCCGGAGGGTGAGGCGGTCGGTACGCAGTTCGGCCATGCCGACCGGCCGAGGGGGGCGCAAGCCCATGGTGGCTCCTTCTCCGGTTCGCCTCTGCCCCGCGGTGCGACCGGGGCGCCCCCGGGGGGCGGGGCGGACGAGGGTCCCGTGCGGCCACGCCACCCTCGGAATGGGAGCCCGCCCGCACCCCCTCGGGCTCCCCTACTTCAGGGAGATGGTGACGGCCTCGCCGTCGTCCCCGTCTTCGTCGGAGGCCACCGACACGCGTGTCGGGTTGGGGACCTCCGGGGCCACGACGTCCTCCTGGACGTTGACCATGCTGTGCGCGGCCATGACCATGTACTCCCACAGCTGGCGCTCCAGCACCTCGTGCAGGTCGAGGGAGTCCACGGCGGCGCGCATGTGCTTGAGCCACAGGTCGCGCTCGGCGGCGCCGATGCGGAAGGGGACGTGCCGCATCCGCAGGCGGGGGTGGCCGCGCTGCTCGTTGTAGGTGCGCGGGCCGCCCCAGTACTGGATGAGGAACAGGCGCAGGCGCTCCTCGGCCGGCCCCAGGTCCTCCTCCGGGTACATGGGGCGCAGGACCGGATCGTCGGCCACGCCCTCGTAGAAGCGGCGGACCAGGCGGGTGAAGGTCTCCTCACCGCCCACGGCCTCGTAGAAGGTCATTCGCACGGGCTGCTCGCCCATGCTCTGCTGGTCATCACGCGCGGAAGTCATCGCGTCCAGGGTACGCGACGTTTCCCGGGCCCCCTCTGGGGCCGGGATCCGGGGAATATCCGCGCGGGCGGCACCCCGTCTCCGGGAACGGCCGAGGGGGCACCGGTGCTCCGGTGCCCCCTCGGGTGTGCGTTCGGACCGAGTGGGACCAGGCCGCGTTCCGCGGATCATTCCGGGCTCGCGTCGATCGGCGCAAGCGCCGAGTCAACCGAAAGCATCCACGGAACACGCCCTAGTCGCGGGTCAGCTTGCGGTGGGTCACCGCGTGCGGACGCGCGGCATCCGGGCCCAGGCGCTCGACCTTGTTCTTCTCGTAGGACTCGAAGTTGCCCTCGAACCAGAACCAGTTGGCGTCGCCCTCCCACGCGAGGATGTGCGTGGCGACGCGGTCGAGGAACCAGCGGTCGTGGGAGGTGATCACGGCGCAGCCGGGGAAGTCCAGCAGCGCGTTCTCCAGGGAGCCGAGCGTTTCCACGTCCAGGTCGTTCGTGGGCTCGTCCAGGAGCAGCAGGTTGCCGCCCTGCTTCAGGGTGAGCGCCAGGTTGACGCGGTTGCGCTCACCGCCGGAGAGCACACCGGACTGCTTCTGCTGGTCGGAGCCCTTGAAGCCGAACGCGGCCACGTAGGCGCGGCTCGGGATCTCCACCTTGCCGACCGTGATGAACGACTCGCCGTCGGAGATCGACTCCCAGACGTTCTTGGAGTTGTCGATCCGGCCCCGGTACTGGTCGACGTAGGAGATCTGGACGGTGTCGCCGACCGTGATCTTGCCCTGGTCGGGGGTCTCCTCGCCGACGATCATCTTGAACAGGGTGGTCTTGCCGACGCCGTTGGGGCCGATGACACCGACGATGCCGTTGGGCGGCAGGGAGAAGCTGAGGTTCTCGATGAGCACACGGTCGTCGAACCCCTTGGTGAGGTTCTTGACCTCGACCACGGTGTTGCCCAGGCGCGGACCCGGCGGGATCTGGATCTCCTCGAAGTCCAGCTTGCGGGTCTTGTCGGCCTCCGCGGCCATCTCCTCGTAGCGGGCCAGGCGGGACTTGCTCTTGGTCTGGCGCGCCTTGGCGTTGGAGCGGACCCACTCCAGCTCGTCCTTGAGGCGCTTGGCCTTCTTGACGTCCTTCTGCCCCTCGACCTTCAGGCGGGCCTGCTTGGTCTCCAGGTAGGTGGAGTAGTTGCCCTCATAGGGGTAGAACTGGCCGCGGTCCAGCTCCAGGATCCACGTGGCGACGTGGTCGAGGAAGTACCGGTCGTGTGTGATCGCGATGATCGTGCCGGGGTACTTGGCCAGGTGCTGCTCCAACCAGTTCACGCTCTCGGCGTCGAGGTGGTTGGTGGGCTCGTCGAGCAGGAGGAGGTCGGGCTGCTCGAGGAGGAGCTTGCACAGGGCGACCCGGCGCTTCTCACCACCCGAGAGCTGGGTGACGGAGGCGTCCCCGGGCGGGCAGCGCAGGGCGTCCATCGCCTGCTCCAGCTGGCTGTCCAGGTCCCAGGCGTTGCGGTGGTCGAGCTGCTCCTGGAGCTTGCCCATCTCCTCGAGCAGGTCGTCGGAGTAGTCCGTCGCCATCTGCTCGGCGATCTCGTTGAAGCGGGTCAGCATCGCCTTGGTCTCGGCGACGCCGTCCTCGACGTTCTCCAGGACCGTCTTGTCCGCGTCGAGCTGCGGCTCCTGCGCGAGCAGCCCGACACTGAACCCGGGCATGAGTCGCGCCTCGCCGTTGGACGGCTGTTCGATGCCGGCCATGATCTTCAGAAGCGTCGACTTACCCGAACCGTTGGGGCCCACGACGCCGATCTTGGCTCCGGGCAGGAACGACCCCGAAACGTTGTCAAGGACGACCTTGTCGCCGTGCGCTTTGCGCACGTTGTTCATGGTGAAAATGTACTCCGGCATGCCTCCAAGCCTAGGGCGTCGCGGCCCATGCCCCCGCCATCGGAGGGCACACGGGACACGGTCGGGGACGGGCGGGGGCTCCTGTCGTGCCCTGCCTCCCGCGGAGGGCCGTGGCGCCCCGCTCCCCGCCCCTCCTGCGGAACGGTCGCCCGGGCGGCCCCGGGCCGGGCGGGCCGTGCCGGAACCCCCCGGCGCCGGGGAGCCGCCCGGCCCGGGGAGGCACGCCCCCTCGGCGGGGGAGGCGTCCCCGGACCCGACCGGACGGGTCCCCGGCGCCGGGGCCTGTCAGTCCCGCGGCGGCCCCGTCCCCCTCATCAGCCAGCGGGGGGTGAACTCCCGCCAGCGCTCCACCGGGAGCCCCCAGGCGAGCGCACGGCTCATCAGCACGGCCATGGAGTAGCCGGGCTCGGCGGTCAGGGCGACGTCCAGCGCGGCCGCCGCGAGCGCCTCGTCCCCGCGCTGCCAGGCGGCGACGGCCAGCAGTGACGCGGGGGCCGCCCGCTGGTCCGCCGGCAGGTGGCGGGTGACCCGGCTCCACAGCGCCTGGTGGACGGGCGCGGCCTCGGCGGTGATCCGCGCCCAGACCTCGTCCCGCACCCTGGTCTCGGTCAGGTAGACGCCCAGCCAGGCCAGCTCGTCCCGGTCGGTGACCGCCTCGCCCTCGCGCTCGGACCGGACGGCCGCCAGGGCCGCGGGGACTCCCCTGTCGGTGAGCGCGCCGCCGGCCCCCCGGGCCGACAGTTCCCGCGCACGGGTCGCCGCGCGGTCCGCGGCGGCGTCCATCGCGGCTCGTTCCTCCCCGTCGACGGGGGTGAGGAGCGCCCGTACGCGGGCGATGTCGGCCATGGTCGCGTGGAACGGCGGTGCCGGGACGATCCCGTGCAGGACCGCGCTCGCGGGGACCGTGGAGCCGTCGACGTTGACGAGCGTGCCCTCGGCCGGACAGCACCCGGCCGAGGCGCAGGTGTAGGACCAGTACCGGCCGCCGGTGACCCGGAGGGCGTCGACGACGCCGAGGCCGCGTGTGCGGGCCGCGGCCAGGAGTGTGTCCACGTAGGGGGTGACCCGTTCGGGCGGACCGTACGCGACGACGGCCAGCGCCGTGCACCCTTCGGAGAGGGCCGCCGCGACGGGTGCCGCGGCGCGCCGCATCGGGTCGGGGGCGGTGTCCATCCTGTCCAGGTCGCCGCAGAACACGGAGTGCACGCCCCGTCCCCGGATGGCGAGGACCACGACCCCTGGGTCGGGTGGCTCTCCCACCAGGTACGGCAGGGTGGCGATGATGTCGGTCGGGTTGGTCAGCGTGAGGGCGCCGGAGGAGGCGTCGCCGGACACCCCGCCGTCGGGCGTGCGGGTCCGGGGCACCGGGTCCGCCGACCCGGGGCCGTCTCGGAGGGCCCCTGTCGGGGTCGGGGCGCCGGTGTGCCCCGCCTGGTCCGGCTGGTGCCGGGGGCGGGGGGAGTCCGGTGGATCGTGGGGGTCGCGGGGGTGCTGCTGGTCGGAGTGCATATCTTCACGGTGCGTGATCGCCCGGTGCGGGACAAGGGCTTCCCCGCTCCTGTGGACAACCCCGCGGTTGCGTGGGACTGCTGCTCAGGTGACCTCTCTGGGATCCGTGGGCTCCGCGGGGCCGCCGGGATCCGGCAGCTCCGCCTCCCGGGGGCCGGGGATCGTGCCGCCGACACCGGGGCGCCCCGCGGGCAGGCACACGCGGTTGCGGCCGGTCTCCTTGGCCCGGTAGAGCGCGAGGTCGGCCGCGGTGAGCAGTTCGACCAGGTCGTTCCCGTGGTCCCCGATGACGGCCACCCCGATCGAGATGGTGATGTGCACCGGGACGCCGTCGACCGCGATGTCCATGCCTCCGACCTGCGAGCGCAGCCGTTCGGCGGCACGCCAGGCCTCGGTGGTGTCGGAACCGGGCAGCAGCACCACGAACTCCTCGCCGCCGAACCGTCCGAGCAGGTCGGACTGGCGCAGCTGCTGGGCGATGGTGGTGGCCACACCCAGGAGCACCTGGTCACCGAAGAGGTGCCCGTGGCTGTCGTTGACCCGCTTGAAGTGGTCGATGTCGACGATGAGCACCGCGGCGCGCCCCCGCGAGGAGCGTGCCCTGGCGATCTCGACCGAGGCCTCCTGCTCCCAGGTGGGAGCGTTGAGGAGCCCGGTCTTGGGGTCGGTGCGCGCGGCCATCTGCAACTGCTGGTAGAGGAGGCTCCGCTGGAGGAGGAGGACCGGGGGCACGGCGATGACCAGGAGGAAGAGGGAGAGCTGGGCGAGGATGGCGACCGTGACGCCGACACATAATTCGACGGCGTCCACGATGAGCGCCTCGCGGTCCCACATGGGGCGGAGGCTGTTCCCCGGCCCGCTGCTGATCCGGGCGGCCAGCGCGACGAGCAGGGTGTTGAGGACGGTGAACCCGGCGCAGCACAGCACCGCCACGAGAACGCCGGGACCCGTGGTCAGGGGCTCACCGGCTTCGAGAACGCCGCCCAGCCCGCCGACGAGGCCGCCTCCCCACACCCCGTGCCAGATCACCGACACCAGGAACCCCGACAGCCCCACCGAGGTCGCGTTGAAGACCCGGCGGTGCACCAGGGTGCGCCTCGTGCGCTGCTGAACCATCAGGTACACGGGAATGGGGATGAGCAGGGAGTACACGGGAGGGAGAAGGAGCACGACCGGGAACCACCAGGCTCCCAGCAGGTCCCGGTTGAACCCGGCGGGCGTGGGCGTGCCCAGCCGACGGCTCCCCTCGACGGAGATCGCCGCGCCGACGACCAGCGCGGTGAAGGTGACCAGGTCCTTCAGTGAGAACACGGTCAAGGCGAACGCCACGCCGAACAGGAACAGCGCGGCGACCAGGAGCAGGCACATGTAGACGATCAGGCCTTGGGGCTCCTGGAGGACCGGCCACGACGACCGGCCCCCGGGGACACGGCCGACCGGTGCCGCAGGTTTCTCCGAAATGCTCACGGCTCCCTCCTCCCTTCTGTGTCACGCTCTGCCATTCATCCCCCACACCCGACTCTGATGGGTCCGCCGCCTCCTGCGGTTCTCCGTTCGACGGGTCGGATTCGCCCCGCGTTCCCCTACCATGCCACTCGGTGACGACGGGCGGGTAGCCGAACGCCCGGAGACCGCCCACAGGGCGGGCCCACTCGACACCCCAACACTTTACATCACTTTGGGTAATAACTTAATCGCTTATTGTGTTGAAAGCTGGTGGGGCTTCCGCTCAGAAGTCAAGGAGACACCCAGGGGGGTTGGTCACGAACCGGTTCTGGGGCATTCTTCTGTGGGGCGCGGCGCCAGCCGCTCCGGTTCGGACCACCGACCTCCCGGGGGCCCGGCCGGTTCGGCCCCGGCAGCACTGACACGAAGGAGCACTCACATGGCGATCCACGGCGCGAGCTGGGTCTGACACCCACGCTTCTGAAACACGCCCGGGGGCGGGCGGCATGATGCCGCCCGCCCCCGGGCCCCCGGTCCGGCGACCGGCCGCGGTCACGCTCCACCTCGCGCACAAGCCCCTCCGCACCGGCCCTCCGCTCAGGCCCCGTCCGCCGCCACGGCCACCTCGTAGGCGGACCGGAACGCCCGGTACCTCGCGAGTTCCGCCTCCATCGGCTCCACCACCCTGAGCCCGGTGATGTCCCGGACCCTGGTCTGGGCCTTGCGCTCCACGTCCTCACGGCGCTGGACGGCGGCCACCTCCACGAGGTTGCCGCAGCCGACCCCGGTCAGCCAGCCGACCAGCAGCGCCGCGACCACCACGGCGCCCGAGTAGGCGGCGAAGACCGGGTCGTCGAAGACCACCAGTCCGGTGATGCCGCCGCCGAGCCAGCTGAGCACCGAGACGACCGCCCAGGCCAGGGCGATCCCGGCTACCGCGAGCAGGGCGTACTGGGCGGTGCGGGCGAGCTTCCACCACCCGGGGCTCAGCTCGGGGTCGCCGACGGCCGCCGAGACGGCCTCCCCGAGTTCCGCCGGGAGTTCGGGCACCCCGCTGCGCGCGGCGGTGCGCATCCGGCGCCGCCAGGGTGCGGGCATGCCCTTCGAGACCGCGTCCGCGGCCTCCCCGAGGACGGTCTCCAACTCGGCCACCTGCGCGTCCACCGGGCCGCGGACACCGTTCTCGCTGTCGTGGCGCAGGAAGTCGAGCTGCACCGCGGCCAGGGGGTCCTTGCGGAGCCTGGCGGCCCGGCGGGCCACCGGCCAGCCGACCCTGCGCCTGCCGCGTCTGACGTCGTTGGTCTCGGTCACGTCGGCGACGGCGGTCACCCCCGCGGCACCGGCGAGGCCGTCCTGGATCCGGGTCCGCACGTCGGCGGACACCGTCTCGGGGATGTCCCCCTCGCCGCGGAACTCCTCGAAGGGCTCGACGACCTGGTCGAGGTCGGCGACGAGCCGGTCCACCAGGGCGCGGCGTTCGCGCACCGTCTCGGCGAGGAAACCGCGCACGTCACGGATGCCCTGGTCGGTGACCGTGGACGTGGTGATGACGCGCGGATGCACGCCGGACTCGGACTCCAGCAGGCGGCGCAGGTCGGTGAGCAGCTCCTCCAACTCGTCGGGCTGCACCTTGTCCACCTGGTTGAGGACGGCGACGGTGACCGCCCCGTGCCCGGCCATCCTGGCCAGGTAGCGGTGGTGCACGGCCGCGTCCGCGTACTTCTGCGGGTCCAGGACCCACACCAGGAGGTCGACCGAGCCGATCAGCCGGTCGGCCTCGGCGGTGTGCATGCTGCGCACGGAGTCGTGGTCGGGCAGGTCGAGCAGGACCAGCCCGGTCAGCTCGGAGTTGCCGGAGTCCAGGACGCTGGTACGCGAGTGCCGGTAGCGGTTGGGGACGCCCAGCCAGCTCAGGAGCGCGTCGGCCCCCTCGTGCCCCCACACGCAGGCGTGCGCCTTGGAGGTGGTGGGCCGGGTGACGCCGGTCTGGGAGAGTTCGAGCCCGCACAGGGCGTTGAACAGGGAGGACTTTCCGCTGCCGGTGCCGCCGGCGAGAGCGACCACGGTGTGCTCGGCGGACAGCCGCAGCCGGGCTCCCGCGTGGTCGAGCAGCTGGGTGGCCCGTGCCGTGAGCTCCGCGGGCAGGTCGTCCTGGCCCATCTCGGTCAGCGTGGACAGGGCGTCGAGGCGCTCGATGAGCTCGGCCCTGCTCGTCGACGGGGTCGCCTCCCACTCGTCGTGGGTGGTGGGGCGGTACTCCTCGTCGTCCTCCGTCCCGTCGTCGCCGGCCGTCCCCTCGGGCTCGGAGTCGGCCGCGACGGTGTCGGGGCCGATCGCGCGGAAGGCTCCGGAGACCGCCGAGGGCCCGGGGACCCGGCGGGGCAGGGGTTCGGGGCCGTCCGGCTCGGAGGCCGCGGCCCCGGTGTCGGACGCGTCCTCGGGTACCGGTCCGTCGTCCTCGGGAGCCCCGTCCGCGCCGTCCGTGCGGGACGCGCTGTCCGTGCGGGACGCGCCGTCCGGGGGCCCGTCCGGCGCGGGGCCGCGGCGCGCGCGGGAGGGTTCGGCGTCGCCGGCCGCGGCGTCCCCGCGCCGGCCCACGATCGGGAACGCGCCGGTCGTGCGACCGGCGATACGGGTGTCGTCGGCCGCCTCGGCGAGGCTCCCCACCCACCCGGCGAGTCCGTCGGGGTCCTCCGGGGTGATGCCGTCCGGGTCGGCGGCGAGGACGTCGCCCTCCGCACCGACGGGCGTGTCGGCCCGGGCGGAACGGCCGAAGCGCTCGGTCCGGCGGGCACCCGTCTCGGAGGGCGCGGAGTGCCGCGCGTGCCGCCCGGAGCGCCGTGCGGGCCCGTCCGGGGGCCCGGTCTCACCTGGAGTGCCGGAGCCCTCCCCCGACGTGTCCGCGACGCCTTCGGGGGCCTCCCGCGGCACGGCGGCGCCGGACGGGTCCGGGTAGCCGGTGATGCCGTCGTAGGAGGGTTCCTCGGCACCGTCGTCCGAGGCGTCGGCGTGGTCGGGGTGCTCGGGAACGGGCACGGTGTACCCGCGCCACGGTCCGCCTTCGGACCGCACCGGTTCGTCCTGCGGGGTGCGCCCGCCGCGGGCGGGGGGACCGGGCCTCCCGCTCTCGCGGTCCTCGGCCTCGGCGCGGCCGTCGGCCGCGTCGTAGTCCCCTTGCGCCTGCGCGGGGTTCCACTGAGTCGTCATCGTGCTATCTCAAGGTTGTACGTGGCCTGATAGAGCTGGACTGCGCTGTCCTCGGACGGGATTCCGGCCTTCGCCAGGGCGCTGTCGAAGGGCACGCGCTCGCGATCGAGCAGCCCGAGGACGCGCTGACGCAGGTTGTCCCGTGCGGTTTCGCCAATGCTTCGCAGTGACTGGGCGCCGAACAGCCCCTTGAGCAGGCGCTGCGGAGAGGGGCCGGAGGTGTCGGCGGCGTGTGCGCCGCCTCCGGATCGGGACCGCTCGTAGCCGAGCAGGTCGATGATCAGGACGAGGGCGACGATGTCGCGGTCGAAGGTGACGAACCGGGCGACGGAGCGCTTGGTGGCCCCGCTGACCGTGGTCATCTCGGCGACGTCGTTCTGCCACTCGGCGATCTCCTGGCGGATCTGCTGTGACAGCAGACCGGTGCCGGGCTGGTCGAGGGCCTTGGCCGCGAGGTCCCCGCCTCCGGGCACCTCGCGCCACTTCTGTTCGATCTCGTCGGAGGCGCGTTCGCAGGCGGAGACCACCATGGCCTCCAGGGCGTCGCGGACGGCGCGTTCCAGGGCGCTCACCCGCTGGCCCCGCTCCGCCTGTTCGGCCCGTCCTCCCCGTCGGGCACGGCTGCCGCGCATGCGCAGGCTCTTGGCGAGCTCGCCGCTCGCGGCGACCTCCTGCCAGCGCGCCAGGAGCGAACCGCGCAGGAGGGAGCCGTCGACCAGGCTCGTGTCCACACGGCGCCGGACTCCCTCGTAGGAGTCGTCCACGGCGGTGGAGAGCGTGCGCCCGGTCTCGATCTGGGCCTCCACCTGGCGTGCGAGTTCGGGCACGCGCGTGCGGAAGCTGTCGATGACGCCGATGAACGTGCGACGGGAGACCCTGTCCCGCTTCTCCGCCTCACCCGCCACGTCCGCGAGGTAGTCGCGGATGTGGTCGGCCACGTTGGCGGTGAAGCGCTCCCCCCGGACCTGGTCGGTCTCGGGGATGGCGAACCGGGCGGCGCTGCCCAGCCCGTTGGCCTCGAGCATCGCGCCGAAGTGGTCCAGGAGCATGCGGCGGCCTCGGCGCGGCACCCGGGAGAGCACGACGGCCAGCGAGGTGTCGCGGTCGCGCGCGACCTGGAGGAACTCCCATACGCGGGCGTCGGCGTAGCGGGTGCTGGTGGTGACGAACACCCACAGGTCCGCGGCGTCCAGGAACTTGGCCGCGAACTCGTGGTGGGCGGCGACGGCGGAGTCGACGTCCGGGGTGTCGAGCAGGGCCACGCCCGGGGGCATGGCCTCGGTCGCGGCGAGCACCAGCATGCCGTCCTTGCCCGGCATGGCCAGGCCCTGCTGGCGCACGCGCGGCAGGGACGGGATGAACGAGGCCTCGCTGAACCAGTCGACGTCGGCGGGGTTGCAGGCGAGGACGGGGCTGTTGGTGGTGGGTCGGCGCACGCCGGTGGTGGTGACCTGCTCGCCGACGAGACTGTTGACCAGGGTGGACTTGCCCGCACCGGTGGATCCCGCGACCGCGATCAGCAGGGGGATGTCGGGGCGGCGGACCCGGGGCAGGACGTAGTCGGACAGCTGGGCCAGGACGTCGGCCTGGAGGGTGCGGCCCTCCTCCGCGTGGGGCAGCCCCTCGGCGAACTCCAGGTCGCGGATGTGCTTGCGCAGTGTTTCCAGGACCTGGTCGAAACGGGTGTCGTCCGGTGCGGGGGCACGGTGTTTGGCCGGTCCCGCGGCAACGGGGACCGTGGGGCCGCGGCGGGCCTCGGCGATGTCCTGGGGGTCCGCGCCGGACACGGCGTCGGAACCCTCGGCGGTCTGGTCTGAGGTGGCGGCCGGTCCGGTTCCGAACCGGTCCGAGGCACCGTCACCCGTGGTGTCCGGTGCGGCCGACGGCCGGGTCATGATCGGTATGCCCTCCTCATCGGTACTGGCGGTCCCCCACCGAGCGGGCGACGGGCGCCGACGGCGAGGGCCTCACTGGGGGTCGCGCCCGGTCGCCAGTCGATCGGGCTCGAACTGGTTTCCCGTGTGCAGTATGTCAAGATCCCGCGCTGTTTTGACCACTTCTCCGATGATCACCACCGCGGGCGGCCGCACTTCGGCCGAACGGGCCGCGGCGGCGATGGTGGCCAGCGTACCCGTCACCGTTCGCTGCCCCGGCAGTGTGGCCTCCTGCACCACGGCCACGGGCGTGTCGGCGGAGCGCCCGTGGGAGACGAGGGCCTCCGCGATCGCCTCGATGCGCTCGACGCCCATGAGGACGATGACGGTGCCCCCCGCGGCGGCGAGCCCGGCCCAGTCCACCGTCGACCGGCTGTCACCCGGGGGGACGTGCGCGGAGACGATGTGCACGTCCTGGGCGACGCCGCGGTGGGTGGCGGGGATCCCCGCGCTCGCCGGAGCGGCGAGGGCGCTGGTCACTCCGGGCACCGCGATGACCGGGACCCCGGCCTCCGCGCAGGCGGCGGCCTCCTCTCCTCCCCGTCCGAACAGGAAGGAGTCGCCCCCCTTGAGCCGGACCACGAACCGCCCCTGTTGCGCGCGGGTGACCAGGACCTCGTTGATGTCCTCCTGCGTCATGGAACGGCCGTAGGGGATCTTGGAGGCGTCGACGATCTCGACGTCGGCGGGCAGGCGGTCAAGGAGGGAGGTCGGGGCGAGCCGGTCGACGACCACGACGTCGGCCTGGGAGAGCAGTTGTTGTCCCCGAACCGTGATCAGACCGGGATCACCGGGTCCGCCTCCGACCAGCGCGACGCCGCGGAGACGCTCGCGTCCGCGCCGGGCGTCGAGGGTGCCGTCGGCGAGGCCCTCGGTGATGGCGTCGCGCAGCCCCGCGGACCTGCGGGGGTCGCCCGAGGCGACGACGCCGACCGTGATGCCGTTGGCGGTGCCGCTGGCGGGGGTCCAGGCCGAGGAGGCGTGGCGGTCGTCGGCGCGCACGCACCACACGCGGGCGCCCTCCGCCTCCTCCGCGACGGCGGCGTTGACGGCCGGGTCGTCGGTGGCGGCGTGGACGAGCCAGTACGCGGGGGCCTCCGGACCGGTGACGTCGCCGGGGGCGTAGGCCCGCCGGAGCCAGGTGAGGTGTCCGGCGGCGGCCAGGTCCTCCAGCGCCGCGGACACCGCGGGGGCCAGGAGGGTGACCCGCGCACCCGCTTCGACCAGCACGGGGATCCGGCGTTGGGCGACCCTGCCGCCGCCGACGACGAGCACGTCACGGCCTCGCATGCGCAAACCAAGGAGATAGGTCACGGGTCGCGCCCCTTCGGTCGTCGGTTCCGGCCCCCGGCGACGACGGCGGGGTGCCGGCGGCAAGGTGCACCGGCCGCCGGCGATGTGCGGCGATTGCTCCGGTTCACCTTGTCAAAGCGGTGTTACACCTTGGTAAACCCGCGCGCTCGGAGGGTGTGAGCCGCCACGCACCGGAGGCGGTCCGGTCCGTCCGCACACCGGCCCGGTGCTCAGGCGAGGGGCGCGCCCATGGCGTGGTACCCGCCGTCGACGTGCACCACCGAGCCGGTGATGCCGCGCGAGGCGGGGGACATGAGGAACAGGGCGGGTCCGGCGACCACGGAGGCGTCCTTGGTGTCCCAGCCCAGCGGGGCGTTCTCGCCCCAGGAGTCGGCGATCTGGGAGAACCCGGGGATGGACCCCCCGGCGAGGGACTTGATCGGGCCCGCCGAGATGGCGTTGACGCGGATGCCTTCGCCGCCGAGGTCGCGGGCCAGGTACTTCGTGCTGTTCTCCAGGACGGCCTTGGCGGAGCCCATCCAGTCGTAGACGGGCCAGGCGACGCTCGCGTCGAAGGTGAGGGAGACCACGCCGGAACCGTCGGGGGCTGCCGCCATCAGGTCGCGGAAGCCGACGGCGACGGCCTTGAGCGAGAAGCCCGAGACGTGGACTGCCGTGGCGACGTCCTCCCAGGCGGTGTTGAGGAAGTTGCCGCCCAGCGCGGCCTCGGGAGCGTACGCGATGGCGTGCAGGACGCCGTCCACGTGGTCCCAGTGCTCGGCCACGGCCTTGGCGGTGGCGCTGATCTGCTCGGGGTCGGTGACGTCCATGGGCAGGATGTCGACGGGCTCGGCGGGCAGGCGCTTGGCGACCCGTTCCAGGATGGACAGGGGCCTCCCCGGCGGGTTGGTGAGGATCACCGAGTGCCCCTGCCGCATGGCCTCCTCCGTGATCGCGTAGGCGATCGAGGACTGGGTGGTGATTCCGGTGATGAGCAGGTTCATGACGTCTCCCTGGCTGGATGTACTCGCTGCCAGTGGAAACGTATCGGCGGTCGGGCCGCGCGTCGCCTGTGGACCGGCACAAGAAATCGGCGGAGACTTTGAAGCCGCGTCCGGTGCCGCGCACCCCGTGGGCCGTCGGCACACGCGGTCCGGCGCCCGTCCCCCGCGATCACGCCCCCGGGGGGGAACCCCGGGGACGCCGCCGCCGGTGGGCGGCGTCCCCGCGAGCGGGTCCTACGGGTGGGCGGTGGAGACCCCCGCGTCGTCGAAGGTGGCGACGTCGCGCAGCGCCCGCGCGGCGGCCTGGAGCAGGGGCAGCGCCAGCAGCGCGCCGGAGCCCTCGCCCAGGCGCAGCTCCAGGTCGACGAGGGGGTACAGCCCCAGGTGCTCCAGGGTCAGGGAGTGGCCGGGCTCGCTCGACCGGTGTCCGGCGAAGCAGGCGCTGAGCGCGTCCGGGGAGATGGCGGCGGCGGCCAGCGCCGCCGATCCCGCGATGACCCCGTCCAGCAGGACCGGGACGCGCAGGGCGGCGGCGCCCAGGACGAAACCGGTCAGGGCGGCGTGCTCCAGGCCTCCCAGCGCGGCCAGGGTGCCGATGGGGTCCTCGTGGTCGACGGGGTTGGCGGCCAGGGCGCGCCGCACCACGTCGACCTTGTGCTCGTACGTGGCGTCGTCCACGCCGGTGCCCCGGCCCGTGGCCTGCGCCGGGTCCGCTCCGGTGAAGGCGCAGACCAGGGCCGCGGCCGGGGTGGTGTTGGCGATCCCCATGTCCCCGGTGACCAGGCACCGGTTGCCCGCCGACACCAGGTCGCGGGCGATCTCGATGCCGCCCTCCAGGGCCTGGAGGGCCTGTTCTCGGGTCATCGCGGGCCCCCGGGTGAAGTCCGCCGTTCCGCGCGCGACCTTGCGGGACAGCAGCCCGGCGGCGCGGGGGAGGTCGCCGACCACACCGACGTCCACCACGGTCACCTCGGCGCCCACCTGCTGGGCGAAGGCGTTGACGACCGCCCCGCCCTCCAGGAAGTTGTGCACCATCTGGGCGGTGACCTCCTGGGGCCAGGGGCTCACCCCCTGGGCGTGCACCCCGTGGTCGCCCGCGAACACGGCGACGGCGGCGGGGGCGGGGATCGGCGGGGGGCACTCCCCGGCGAGACCGGCGAGCTGGGCCGAGACGTCCTCCAGGATCCCGAGGGAGCCCGGCGGTTTGGTCATCCGGTTCTGCCGGTCCCGGGCCTCCTCCACCGCGCGGGTGTTCAGCGCTCCGATGGCGGTGATGGTCTCCTCCAGCAGGGTCGTCGGCTCCTGGCCGGGCAGACCGCGGCGGCCGTAGCGGTCGTGGTGCACCGCCCAGGACAGGGGGCGTCCCTCCCCCCGGCCGGTCGGGCCGGGCTCGGGCTCGGTGGGGAACTCCTCGACGAGGCCGACGCACAGGTACGCGACCACGTCGAGGTACGAGGGGAGTTCGAGGGCGCGGGCGATGTCGGGTTCGCCGACATGTCCCACCCAGCCGACGCCGAGCCCCTCGGCCCGGGCGGCGATCCAGAGGTTCTCCACGGCGAGCGCCGCCGCGTGGGACGCGCTCATGGGCTTGGCGTGGCGACCCGGTGCGTGCAGGGCGCCCCGGGTGGGATCGACGGTCACGGCGATGTTGATCGGCGCGTCGAGGGCGGCGTCGGGCCCCGGGAGGTCGCGGCCGTCCGCTCCGGTCGGGGCGCCCGCCTGCTCCTCCCGCTCCGTGAGGGCGAGGTCGCGGACGCGGGCGCGCAGGACGGGGTCCTGGACGACGACGAAGTCCCACGGCTGCGAGTGGCCGGCGCTCGGCGCCTGGTGGGCTGCCTCGAGGACCCGCGTGAGCACGTCGTGGGGGACGGGGTCCGGGCGGAAGCCCGCCTGGACGTCGCGCCGCTCGCGGATGGCGCGGTAGACGGCGGCGCGCTCGGCGTCGTCGAAGGCGTGGCCCGGTCGGCCGCCGGCCCCGGCGGGGGCCTGGGCGTGCGCCGCCCCGGGAGCGGGCGCGGCCTGGGCGGGACGGGGTGCGGGCCGTGACGGCCCGGGGTGCTGCGGCCCGGGAGGGGGCGCGGCTGCTTCGTGTGCGTACATGCTCTGTTCCGGCTCGGTGGTCGCGGGGTGCTGGTCCGCCTGTCCGTGGTTCGCGGTCTGCGCGGCGGGGGGCCGTGGCCCGGTGGCGGCCGACGGGACGCGGTCCCCGCGGAAGGGGATCACGTTGGGCCGGAGCGGGGGCCCCGAGGGCGGGGGCGCGACCGCGGGGGGCGCGCTCGCCGAGGCGGGATCCGGCGGTTCGGGGGCGGGCTCGGGCTCGGGAGCAAGCTCGGGCTCTGGAGCGGCCGGAGAGGCGTCCGCTACCGGCTCCCCTGCCTCCGGGGGTTCGGGCGCGGGCGGCGGGGGCGCGGGATCCCTCGAACGGAACGGGTTGGCTGAGCCCGCCGCGCCGTGCGGCGCCCGCGCCTGGGTTCCGCGCCCGCTCTCGGGAAGCCCGTCCAGCAGGCCGCCGATGCGGGAACCGAGCCCTGGAGCGGGTTTCCCGCTCCTCCAGCGGGACGGCTCGTGCTCGCCGTCCCCGCCGCTCCGGGCGTCCCCGCGGTCATCGTTGGTCATGATCGCTCCCCGAGAGAGGTATGTCGACTGCCCGTCCCGCCTGCTCCGGCACAGACCGGTAAGCGTAGTCCGCGGTGTGCGACCGCTCGCACGGGTCCCAGGACCCCCGGCCAGTCGGCCCCGGCTCCGTCGCCGGGGTCCCCAAGTCACCACCAACTGTGCCAGAGACCGCGTGGGCACGCGGGTGGTACGGACGCCCCGTACCCCTCCATGCCAGGTCAGAGCCTGTCCGACCGACTTGGGTTCGCCCCCTTACGGGCTTTTCGTCCGCCCATGCCCCCCGAGCGCGCGGAGGAGGACGCGCAGGGCGACCTCGGGCTCGGTGAACTGGAGGTGCACGACCACCGCCCGCCTGGGGGCGAGCGCCCGCGCGAGCAGGACGCACGCCTCCGCGGCCACGGACGTCAGCAGGACCTCGCCCTCGGTGCGGCCGTGGCGCCGGGCGACCGCCGCCCGCGCCCGGGCGGGGTCGGGGTAGGCCCCGAGGCCGTCCAGTGATTCGGCGACGCGCCGCCGGAGCCAGTCCGGCGGAGCGGCGCCGCGCACGTTCACGGCGAAGTCGAGGAGCCCGGCGCCGACCTCGGCGTCCCCGTGGTGGCGCAGGTCCTCCCTCCGGGGGGGGACGTCCGCGGACGGCGTGCCCCCGTCCTCGGGCCGGCTCCCCGTCGCGTGTTCCCTCTTCACGCTCATGCGCGCCCCCGCTCCGCCGGGATCCATCACATCCGCGAAACCACCGCACACTACGACATATCCGACCGTTCTCTACTGCTCTGGGAGGTCCGCTCGTCCCGCATCCGGTCCCGAGTGCCCCCGGAGACCCGCCTGTGCCAGGGTGTCGGCACTCCCCCTGCCCCCGGCGAGTGCGACCCGCAGTCGATCGTTCCGAACAGAATGGACACACGATGCACAGGCGCACCTTCCTCTCCGGTACGACCGCCGCGGCGGGCCTGGCCGTGCTGGGCACCGCCCTGCCCTCCCCCCGCCCCGCCCTGGCCGGAACGGCCCCCGGCGACACGGCCCCCCGGGTCCTGGCGGAGCGCTCCGCCGCCGAAGGGCTGGTGCGGCCCGAGCGGCGCTTCGACGTGGTGACGGTCACGGGCCGTCCCGGCGACACCGACACGGCGATCCGGTTCGAGACCGCCGACGGTCTCGGCCCCTGGCGGCCCGTCCACCTGCACACCGAGGGACGCGACGACCGCGAGCCGGTCGCCGCCGCCCTGGCGCGCGCACCGGAGGGCGCCGTCGGGTACGAGGTCCGCTCGCAGGAGGGCCAGGGGGGCACCGCCGCCGTGAACCTCGCCGACGGCGAGGGACTCCGCCTGGGCGGGCCCGAGCGGGTGTCCCTGTCCTCGGAGTCCTCCGACGCGCCGGCCTCCCGCGCGTCGATCCCGTTCCGCACACGGGCCGGATGGGGTGCCGACGAGTCGTGGCGCTTCGACGACGAGGGCAACGACCTGTGGGCCCCCGAGTTCCACCGGGTGCAGGCGTTGACCGTGCACCACACCGCCATGCCGACCGGGGACGATCCCGCGGCGGACGTGCGCGCCGTCTACTACCTGCACGCGGTCGAGCAGGCGTGGGGCGACATCGGCTACCACGTGCTCATCGACCCGGACGGAACGGTCTACGAGGGCCGCCACTCGGGCGACGACGGCGTGCCCGTGTTCTCCGGGCCGCCGTCCCCGCGCGGGGCGCGTGCGGTGACCGCCGGGCACGCCTTCGGCTTCAACCACGGCAACGTGGGCGTGTGCCTGCTCGGGGACTTCACGGCGGAGCCGCCCACCCGGGCGGCGCAGGACGCCCTCGTCGTCGTGCTGCGCGTGCTGTGCGCGGTGACCGGCGTCGACCCCGCGGAGAGGATCGAGTACGTGAATCCGGGGACCGGCGCCGTGACGCCCGGCGACGCGCTCTCCCGGCACCGGGACTGGCTGGCCACCGAGTGCCCCGGAAACGCGTTCGCCGAGGTCTTCGACACCGCGATCCGCGACCGCGTCATCGGCGGTTCCGCCTGAGGCGGTGACCGGGAGAGTGCGCGGCCCCGTCCCCTCCGCCGCGGTCCCGTACGGCCGGCGGGGCCGGGCGCCGGGATCGGCCCCGGGCACGAGTTCACCGGCGTCGGAGGTCCTCGCGGCACACGGGCGGCCTTCCCGGTCGGCCGGTGAGGATCCGTCTCGCGTCCGGGCCGCGCACCCCGTGGGCCGGTCCGGGCGCGGTGCCCCTCCGGAGCGTTCCGGCAGGGGCACCGCGCCCTCCCCTCACCGCTCCGACGACCCGCCCCCTCCGGCGGCGGCCCCCGCCTCGCGCGCCGCGCGCTCCACGCGGTCCCGGTACTCCTCCCACCAGCCCTGTCCCACGGCGGGCAGGTTGTCGTTGCCCTGCCCCAGACCCGCGGCGCCGTCGATGGCCTCCCGGACGAGATCGGCGTGTCCCGCGTGCCGGTCGGTCTCGGCGACCAGGTGCACCAGGACCCGGAACACCGTCACCTCGCGCCGCTCCTCCGGCCACCACCACACGTGGCCGACGGCGTCCGGCCCCAGCTCGGCCACCGTGGCGTCCCCGTGGGCCCACACCCGCCGGTACAGGCCGGTGATGTACTCGCGCGACTCGTCGGGGGTGACCCACATGTCCGTGTTGGGCTCAGCGTCGGGATCGGCCCAGGGCACCGGTTCGGCGAAGGGGCGCCCGAACACGGCTCCCAGGTAGTCCGACTCCACGCTGACCAGATGCTTGACCAGGCCCAGAAGGTTGGTTCCGGTCGGTGTCACCGGTCGTCGGACGTCGTACTCCGACAGGCCGTCCAGCTTCCACAGCACGGCCTCCCTGGCCCCCTGGAGGTACTGGAGGAGGATGGCGGCCGACTCTTTCGCGGTCATTCCCGAACGCCTTTCACGAGGGTCGCCCCGCCCGGACGGGCGGGGTTCGGAACTGTTCGATCCACCACGGCCGCGGCCGGGCCGGCCACCCGGCCCCCAAAGGCCGATCCGTGCCGGGTGATCGGTCCGGGCGCGTATCGTGAGCGCACTCCGCACCGTTGACAAGGGGAGACAACGGCATGTCCACCAGCCGGCACGCACGGATGCTGCCTTCCGTAATCCTGGAGACCGAGCGCCTGCGCCTGCGCGCGTTCGTCGAGGCCGACATCGACGACGTGTACGCCGGCTGCACCGACGCCGAACTCCAACAGTGGATCCCCATCCCCCGTCCCGGTGTGCGCTACACCCGCCAGGACGCCGAGCAGTGGTGCCGCCAGATCGCCCCGGGCATGCGCACCGGGGGCGAGGGCCAGCAGTGGGCCGTGGTGGAGAGGGGTTCGGGCCGCCTCATCGGCTCCATCGGCCTGGTCCGCACCCTGTGGCCCGCCATGAACACCGAGGTCGGCTACTGGGTGGCCCCCTGGGGGCGCGGCCGCGGGTACGCGACCGAGGCGGCCGTGGCCGTCTCCCGGTGGGCGATCGACCAGGGCTTCCTGCGCGTGGAGATCAAGGCGGCTACCGGGAACACCGGCTCCCGCCGGGTCGCCGAGGGGGCCGGTTTCACCCTCGAGGGTGTCGAGCGGAGCGCGATGCCGCTGCACGAGGGCCGGACGGACCTGGCCGTGTACAGCCTCCTCCCGTCCGACCTGGCCCGAAGCCGGACGCCGGCACGGGGTGGTGCGCCCCGCGCCGACGCCGCGCCCTAACCCCATACCCGGGAGAGCAGCCAGGTCCCGCTGGCGGTGTCGTGGCGCAGTTCGTACACGCCCTGGGACGCTCCGGCCTCCACCCTCCAGTGCCTGCGCTCGGGCACCTGGGACCCGCTCACCGGGGTCCAGTCCATGCGCAGGGTGACCCAGTGGTCGAGGATCCTCCGCACGCCGTACACCCTTCCGTTCCACGTGAACCGGGCCGGGCGCCCGTCGTCCTCGACGACGGTGACCTCCGCCCCGTAGTACCGTCCCACGACACTTCCCCTCAGCATCATCCGCCTCCTGAGCCCCGACGCACGCCACCGGGACGCCCACTCGTGGGGAAGACGCGAACGGGCGATCGAACATGTGTTCTAATCCTAGCGACATCAGTGGCCCCGCGGAACTGTTTCGGGGACTTCCGCATCCCCTCATGTGACGACGGCGCCGCGCCCCGTGCCCCTGCCGGGCCGGGATCGGCACGCGGAGCAGCCCGCCCCCGCCGACCACCGCGAGGCACCCACCCGATGTCGGACAGCGGCAGGCCGCTGCGCCCCGCAGACCCCTGAACAGGACGCCCACCGCGTTCCCGGTCGGCGAGGGCGGCACCCGGCACCGCGGACCCGGCCCGGGGCCCCTGCGACCGGCTCGTCGCTGCTGTGGCGTCGAACGGGCACACGGGCGGACCACCCCTGCGTCCGGGGGATCCACGCGAACGCGACGGCTACGGCGTCGCGACCCGCCCCGGGCCCGGCAACGAACCCCTCGGCGTGCTCTTCACCGGCTTCTCCGTCGGCGAGATCGCCGACGGGCAGCAGCCGTCGGGACCGGGCACGCCCCCGTGGGCCACGCCGCCCCGGCGTGACGCGTCCGGCTTCGGGGCTGGCATGATGCCGGGAACCGACCCCGAAAGGAGCAGTGGACCCATGCGTGCCATCGTGATCGAGGAGAACGGCGGACCCGAGGTTCTGCGGCTGAGTGAGACCGCCGACCCCGTGCCCGGTCCCGGCGAGGTGCTGATCGACGTGGAGGCCCGCGGGGTCAACTTCATCGACATCTACCAGCGCAGCGGCATGTACGACGTCCCCCTCCCCTTCGTCCCGGGGATGGAGGCCGCCGGGGTGGTCGCCGCGCTCGGCGAGGGCGTCTCCGACCTGTCCGTCGGCCAGCGGGTCGGTTGGGCGATGGCCCCGGGGGCGTACGCCGACAGGACCGCCGTCAAGGCCTCACTGGTCGTCCCCGTCCCCGACGCGGTGTCCTCCGAGCAGGCCGCCGCCCTGTTCCTCCAGGGCATGACCGCCCACTACCTCACGCACTCCGTGTACCCGGTGGCCGAGGGCGACACCGTGCTCGTGCACGCGGCGGCGGGCGGTACCGGGCTGCTCGTCACCCAGCTGGCCAAGGAGCGCGGCGCCCGCGTCATCGGCACCGTGTCCACGGAGGAGAAGGAGCGCGTGGCCAGGGGGGCCGGCGCCGACGAGGTCATCCGCTACACCGAGACCCCGGTGGCCGAGGCGGTGCGCTCCCTCACCGGCGGCGAGGGCGTGGCCGCGGTCTACGACGGCGTGGGCCGGGACACCTTCGACGCCAGCCTGGACTCGCTGCGCCCGCGCGGTGTGCTGGCCCTGTTCGGTCAGTCCTCCGGAGCGGTCGCGCCGGTGGACCCGCAGCGCCTCAACTCGGCCGGCTCGGTGTACCTGACACGGCCGTCGCTGGCCTACTTCGTGGCGGACCGCGAGGAGCTGCTGGGCAGGGCCCGCGACCTGTTCGACCTGGTGGGGGCGGGACGCCTGGACGTACGGGTCGGCGGCCGGTACGCGCTGGCCGACGCCGGGCGCGCACACGCCGACCTGGCCTCCCGGAAGACCACGGGCAAGCTCCTGCTGGTGTGACGCCGGGCTTCCCCGGCGGCCCCTCCGGCGGGTGCGCGGGGAGGGTGCGGCCGTTCGCCGGCGCCGCCCTCCCCGGCCCTCACCGGGATCCGTCGGGGCTCCGGTCTCAGGTTTCCTCGCGCGGCTCCGGTGGCGAGCCGGCGATGCCCACCCCGGCGCGGCGGACGTCGTCGCGGGCGTCCGCGACCGCTCGTTCCGCGGCCTCGGCCGCGTCCATCGCGGCCTGCGCCGACGAGGACTGGGCCGGGTCCGGACCGGTGATCCGGGCGGGCCCGCCCTCCTGCCCGTCACCGTTCTTCTCGGTGGACGGCTTGCTGTCGGCGGCGTCGCCGGCGAAGGCGTGGCTGACGTTCTTGACCGCCTCGGTGAACTCGCCGGGGATGACCCAGAACGTGTTCCCCTCGCCCTGCGCCAGGCTCGGCAGGGTCTCCAGGTACTTGTACGCGAGCAGCTTGGCGTCGGCGTTGTTGGCGTGCACCGCCTGGAACACGCGCTCGATCGCCTTGGCCTCACCGTCGGCCCGCAGGATGGCGGCCTGCTGGTCGCCCTGGGCCTCCAGGATGGCCTGCTGCCGGGCGCCCTCCGCCTTCAGGATGCGGGACTGGCGCTCGCCCTCGGCGTGCAGGATGGCCGCGCGCTTGTCGCGGTCGGCCCGCATCTGCTTCTCCATCGCCTCCTTGATGGTGGGAGGCGGGTCGATCGCCTTGATCTCGACCCTGTTGACGCGGATGCCCCACTTGCCGGTGGTCTCGTCGAGGACGCCGCGCAGGCGGGTGTTGATCTCCTCGCGGGAGGTGAGTGTCTCCTCCAGGTCCATCGAGCCGATGACGTTGCGCAGGGTGGTGACCGTCAACTGGTCGATGGCCTGGATGTAGTTGGCGACCTCGTACGCCGCCGCCTTGGGCGCGGTGACCTGGTAGTACAGGACGGTGTCGATGTTGACGACCAGGTTGTCCTGGGTGATCACCGGTTGGGGGCGCGAGCTGAACACGTGCTCGCGCAGGTCGAACTTGGAGTTGACGCGGTCGACGCCCGGGACGATGAAGTTCAGGCCGGGGTCGAGGGTGCGGATGTAGCGGCCGAAGCGTTCGATGTTGTACGCCCTCGCCTGGGGGACGATACGGATCGCGGAGAGGGCGATCGCGACGAACAGGACCGCGAGAATGATGAGGGGGATGGTCGGATCGATCATGTCAGCACCTGACCTCGGGGTCGTGGCTGTCGTTCAGGACGTGTGCTCGGTTGCGCCCCCTGGCAGGGCCTCACGCGGATAGACCACGGCTGTGGCTCCGTCGATCTCCATGACGTCGACGCGTGCGCCGACCGGGATCACCAGGTCCTCGTCGATACACCGTGCCGACCACTCCTCTCCGGAGAGCTTGATCCTGCCCTTGTCCCCGTCGATCTCGCGGAGGACGAGTGCGGAGCGCCCGACGAGGGCCGCCGCACCCGACCGTGCGTCGGGTCCTCGGTGCAGCTGTCGTTGCATGAGCGGCCGCACGAGGTAGAGTCCGGCCGCCGCGGCCGCGGCGAACCCGATGATCTGCACGGCCAGCGGAAGTCCGATGGCTCCCAGGAGGGCCGCGACCAGCGCCGCGACCGCCAGGAGTCCCAGGGCGAAGGTGAGTGTGAGGATCTCGACGATGCCCAGGCCGACGGCGAGGATGAGCCAGATCAACCAGGCATCCATTCCTGAGACCCTCCCGCTCCGTTCCGGGTATTTCTAACGCTACCCACACAAGCCCGGCGAAGCACATGTTCCGGCGCAGTGATCCCGGGCCGTGACCCGTGGCGCGGACACGAACGCGGCCCCCGGTGGCACCCGCTCGGGGCCACCGCGAGCCGCGTCCGCTCCGCCCGACCTACCGTCCGCCGGAGAACTGGTAGACGAGCTGGTACGTGGGCCGGTTCTGCCAGGCGATCGGCCACATGCCGATGCCGCCCACCGCCTGGTGGATCACCGTGTCCGCGCACAGCTGGTCGCCCGCCGGGCAGTGGTCGTCGCCCGGGTAGACCTCGCCCGCCGGGGTGGCCGCGGCCCGGGCGAGGGTGTCCAGCAGAACCGTCCTGCAGGCGTCCAGGTCACCTCCGCCGCAGTAGGCGCCGCCCAGCGAACCCTCGACGTCCTGGCCGAGAACGGTCCGCAGGTCCTTGTCGACGTACGACCACCAGCCGTACTGGAACGAGGAGCCCTTGTGCGGCTGCCCCTGGTTGACGCTTCCCGGAGTTCCCCCGCCGGTGGCGCCCGAGGGCGACTCGTCGGTCTGGGAGGCCCTGGTCAGCTGCGTGTACAGGTCCTCGCCGAGCTCGGGCTCGAACTGCGCCCGGACCAGCAGCGGCCACCACGCGTCGAGCGCGCGGATGGAGTCGGCGTACGCGTAGTACCCGGCGTCGCGGTGGGGTTCGCGGCGCAGCGAACCCGCCTCGTGCCACAACCGCAGCTCCTCCACGGTGGAGGCCAGCTCGGGGTCCTCCACCGGCGCCGAGTCGATGACCTCCAGCAGCAGCGGGAGTACCTCCTGGGCGCGCAGGTCGGCCACGCCGGCCTCCATCATGACGCCGGTGAGGGAGGCCGTGGTGAACTCGTGCCCGCTGCCGACCAGGGCCGAGACCCTGCTGTCGAGCAGGTCGCCGCGGTGCACCGACCCGGTGGACCAGCCGGACGTGTACCCCTGCGCGGGCTTGTTGTTCCAGTTGACGATGTAGTCCGGGTTGAGGGCCTGCGGGTGGTCCTCCTGCGGGTGGTAGTCGGCGCCGTTCGTGACCGGGTCCCAGCCCGACCAGCCCGCGTCCGAGTAGGCGTCGATGGGCAGGTTGGGGTTGGTCCCCTCGGCGCGCACCGGGTTCGCGCCGGAGTTGATGAACGCGATGTCCTCGTCGTCGACGTAGTGCCAGTTGAAGGCGTAGCCGATGTCGCTCGCGGCCTCCGTGAAGGTCTCCGCCGAGGTGACGTCCCCGGGGTCGTTGAACCGCTGGAACCCGATGATGGAGTCGACCTCGCGCATGTACGTGGAGCGCAGGGACGTGAACGCCACGGGGGCGCCGTCCACGGTCGCGAACGACTGCACCAGCCCGTACTCGGAGCGCAGGGAGGTCAGCGTGTAGCCGCCCGCCGGTGTGCCGTCGGCGACGGTGGGGGACCACTCGTTGGTGACGCTCAGCTCCTCGAAGGCGGTGCAGTCGCCCGCGGTGTCCACGTAGGCGCGCGAGGCGGTGCTCGGGGCGGAACCGTCGGTCTCGCAGAGCTCGACCGCGAACGTGTCGGTGATGTCCTGGCCCGCCGAGGTGGCGCTCCAGGCGTAGTCGGCGCCCCGCCCCATCTGGACGTAGAAGCTCACGCCCGCGAAGGACGCGCCGCGCGCGCTGATGCCCGGCCCCTGGAGTTCCTGCAGCATGAGGAGCTGCGGGGAGAAGTAGCCGGTCTGGGGGCCCATCACGGCCACGGGGTTGCCGCTCTCGGTGTGCTCCCCCGAGACCAGCAGCGCGTTGGACATGCCGCGCGGGTCCATGAAGCCCTCGGGGAGCACGCCCTCGTCGAAGAGTCCCTCCGCCGCCGACAGGTCCCCGTCCTCGACCATCTGCTCCAGTTCGTCCTGCTGTTCCTGGGGCAGGTCCTCGACGGTGGGGGCCTCGGCGCCGTCCTCGGGCTCCTCGACGGCGCTCGCGAGCGGTGCGGGCGCGTCCGCGGTCTCGTCGCTCGCAGCGGAGCCGTGCTCGTCGTGGACGATGTCGTAGGGTTCGACGGATCCGGGATCCGGTGCGACCTCGCCGACCGGGGAGTCCGGGGTCCCGGTGTACGGGAACTCGCCGTCGACGCTGACCACGGCCTCGGGGTCGTTCTCCATCCGCCAGGCCTGCCAGAGCTCGGCGCCCTCCTCGGCCCCGTAGCGGTCCTGGAAGTTGGCGAGGACGACGGCCGCCTGGACCTCGCCGCCGCCACCCCCGCCGAAGATGCCGCCGACCATGGCGGCGATGCCGACCACGTCGGTGGGGGTGAAGGGCTCGATCTCGCCGGCGTTGGTGATGGCGTCCTTGTGCCCGGTCAGGACGTACTCGCCGGGGAAGTAGCGTCCGCCGTCGGCCTCGTCGATGTAGGAGTTGACTCCTTCGAGGTAGGCGTCGACGTCGGCGAGCGCCTGCTCGCCGCGTTCTCCGCTGTCGGCGACGCGGTCGATCTGGACCTGCTTGTCGTCCTCCGTGTAGGGGGCGGTGCGCCACAGGTCCTGTTCGAGTCCGCGGTTGCCCTCGGCCCCGCCCGCGAAGGAGGTCAGCTCTCCGCGGCCGACCCGGCGCAGCACGTCCATGAGGAACAGCCGGTCCTCGGCGGCGGCGTATCCGGCGCCGTACATGGTGCCCTCGCGGGTGGTGCCCTGGATGTGGGGGATCCCGTGGCCCTTGTCGCGGGTGATGGTGACGTCCTCGCGCGGCTGGTACCGGCGGTCCACGTCGTCGGGGTCGACCCCGAAGGTGGCGTCGACGAAGAAGTCGTCCAGGCCCTCCTCGGTGAGTCCGTCGTAGTGGTGGACGAGGTTGTCGTACATGTCCAGCTGGCTGGAGGAGTGCTTGGGCCTGGTGCCGAAGACCTGGTGGCCGAGGATCTCGACCAGGGTGGCGCTGCCGTTCTGGCCGGGGGGAAGGATGTCGTGGCACCCCTCGGGCGCGCAGTAGTCGGCGAGGGGACCGGGCTCGGCGAGGGCGGGGGTGGCGGGGAGTGCGGCGACGGTGGCGGCCGTCACCGCCAGCGCGATGCCCGAGGCACCGGTGCGTAGCCGTCGGCGGAGTGAGGGGAACAAGAGCTGTCACCACCTGGGGGTGCGGGCGATGGATCAGCGAAATGTTACGCACGGGTAAGGAAATCGCGAAAGAGTTTCATGTTTTACGGCCTCCGGGGACGGCGCTCCGGGCACACCGCGGGTTTGGGACGGCCGACTCCACACGCAGGGCGAACCCCGCGGCAGGCGCCCCGGGAAGCACGGGGCGGCCACTACGGCGTGGCCACAACCGGCCACTGTCCGCCACAACTTTTCGCGCGCACCCGGCCCCGCCCGCGCGGATGCAGGAGACGGAAGCGCACCGGATTCACCGAGACCGTTCCCGCCTTCCGGCGGCTTTGACAGAATCGCCGCATGAACCACTACCCCAACCCCAACCCGGGTGAGCCGTGGCACCAGCCCAGCGGTGAGACCCCCGGATGGGGGCTTCCCCCCGAACAGCACCACGGCGGGGCGATGGAGCCGTACGGCGCGCCGACGGGCGGCTACCACCCCATGGGGCAGCAGCCCCCGGCGGGCGGCGAGGCCCCGCTCGGCGCCATCGGCGAGATCGCGTTCTCCCAGACCACCGTGATCACCCCGGTGGGCCGCTTCCCCATCCGGGGGACGGTGTGGACGGTGAACGACATGAGCCGCACCGAGCGGACCACCCCCACCTGGGCGGTCATCGTGGCGATCCTCGTGTTCTGGTGGACCTGCCTGCTGGGCCTGCTCTTCCTGCTCGTCAAGGAGCAGAAGACCACCGGCCACGTGCAGGTGAGCGTGCAGGGGCACGACAAGCACTACACGACATCGATCCTGGTGACCCACCCGGGGATGGTGGGCCAGATCCACCAGCAGGTGAACTACGCCCGCAACCTCGCCTGAGCCGGGACTGTCGCCCCTTCCCACACAGGGTCCGGGGACGGTGGTCCGCGGAAGGTGGTCCGGGAACGGGGTGGGCGGGGTGACCGGCTGTCGCGTCGGCGGCCCGCGGGAGGGACGGGGTGCGGCGGAGCAGTCCGTCAAGGGGTACGGGCCCTGTTCCGGGAGGGAACGCCGGCGCTGCCGCTACTCCCCCGCGCCGACCCCCCGGCCGGGGGGATCACCCGCAGCCCCGCGGGCGCCCCCTCCCTCAGCAGTCGCCACACGGCGCCGGTGTCGAGGCGGTGCTCCACCAGGTCACCCAGGGCGTCGAGCCGAGCCTCCCTCGCCGCCGCGCAGTCCGTTCCGCCGGACGGGACGAAGGCCCGCCCCGTCACAGCGGCGACCCCGGTGAGGAACGCCCGGCGGAATCCGTCGTTCTCCAGCGCTCCGTGCCAGGTCGTCCGACCACGGCAGAACACCCAGGACGGGGCGCGAGGGGCCGGAGGCGGGCCGATCGCGGGGAACGGGAAGAGCTGTGGATGGTCGGGGGCGGGTCCGTTGCGGCCGCCGCCGCGGCAGCCACGGTGAGCGCGCCCACGCCGACCGCCTTCGCCAGTCGGACCGCCCTCCGGATGTCCTCGACCCCCGGAGCGGGGCCGTCCCCCATCGTGGGCCGCCGGTCCTCGCGGCCGGCGTACACGTTGGCGCCGCCCAGCGTCCTGCCCAGCGCCCCGGCGAACGCGGCCTCGCACTGACCGGCGTTGGGGCTGGGGTGCCGGTCGCCGTCGCGCCGCCACACCCGCCACGCCTCGCGCACACCGCCGCCGACCAGGGGCGCGGCCAGGACGGCCAGCACCGCGGTCAGCCTCGCGGGCCCCCATCCCGCGACGTCGTCCAGGCGGGCCGAGGCCGCGCCGAACCGTCCGTAGCGCGCGTTCCGGTGACCGACCATGGCGTCGAGGGTGTTGACCGCCCGGAAGCCCGCCACCCCTGTGACCCCGCCCAGCGCACCCCAGACGAGGGGGCCTACGACGGCGTCGGAGGTGTTCTCGGCGACCGACTCGACGACCGCCCGTGCGATCCCGGCGGCGTCGAGCCCGGAGGGGTCCCGTCCGCACAGGTTGGGCAAGAGCTCACGCGCGCGTTCGAGGTCTCCGCCCTCCAGGGCGTCGGCGACCCGCTCCGCCTCCCGGCAGAGCATGCTGCCGCCGAGAGCGGCCCAGGTCGCGGCGGCCGTCGCCGGCGCGCCCCTCACGAGAAGCCCCGCCCCCACCACGGGCAGCACGGCTCCGGCCGCGAACAGGGTGCCCGCGGCGACCGAGTCGCGGTAGACCACCCGCTCCCACCGCCCCGCCGCCCGCCCGTACAGGGCGACCGGATGCCCCCGCCGCGGGTCGGGCACCACCATGTCGAGCAGGAATCCCGCTGTCAGTCCCAGAGATCGCACCCGACCACGTTAACCGGGTCAACAGGAACCCCAACGGACACCAAACCGAGGCAAACCTGTGTTTGTTACGCATTGCATTCGCCCATACACCTAGAGCGCCATACAGTCGACGGCGAAGGGGATCCGGAGTGCTCGTCGGGTGGGTGTCGGTGGCGATCCTCCTGGGTCAGTGGTGGATCTTCTGAACCTCCACAGCCGCCCCGCATGTGGCACACACCCGACAGGACTTCACGAAACGCCAGCGGCAGCGCACCCCACCTGGAGTTAATCACCGGTAACGTGGTGCAGGAAGCCCAAACGGACCGATTTGGTGGAACCCGCGTGGTAACGAGAAGCAACTACGAATCACCGTAGTTGGTCAGACTTTGACCAGGTGTGGGCGACATCGCACGAATACCCTAGAATGTCTGCCCAGGACGCCATCGGCGCCACGGCACGGGCCCAGCTCGACCGTAGGCCCACCGGCCGTCCTCGCCCCCGCCCCGGCGCGCAGCATCTCACCGGAACCACGGGTCACGACGTGGTCTCGACCTGGCCTGGCGGGCGACAATTGAATCGAGCACCCGTAGCTCAGTGGATAGAGCACCGGACTTCTAATCCGATGGCCGCAGGTTCGAATCCTGCCGGGTGCACCACAAAACCCCAGGTCATACGGGGTGTTCGAGGACTCCGCGAGGGGTCCTCGTCGTGTTTCGGGCCCTGAAATGCTCCGTGTGTGCTCCCCAGTACAAGGTCCAGTACAGGTGGGCGACCACCTCGCGGAGCACTTTGCCGTTCCGTGACCATGGCAGCGACGCACCGGGGGTCCCACATCCGCCCGCCAGCGCCCCACCGCCGCTCCGACGCCCCCGTATAGGCACACCACGAGGCCGGGCACATCCTGCAGCCCCACCGGCCACATGCGGCCGGTTCCGCCGAAACCCCTTACCGGACGGGGGATTGCCCCCCATAATCGTTCCATCAACAAGTCAGAGTCGGCCTAGGCAGCAACTTGCGCGGCCCCGGCCGTACCGGTCGGCGCACTGTGATTCGGCTAAGCCCCCCATCAGGGCGGCGAGATCATCAGCACCATCGCAGCGGCGGCCTCCGCAGCCATGGAGGAACGGTAGATGTCTGAGCCGAGCAAACGGGCATCTTCTCATCCGACCGTGCGCAACGAAACAACAGGAACCATCTCGGGCCCGGTGATTCAGACCGGGAGCATTCAGGGTGATATCCACCTTCACACACCCCATCGCCCCGGACTCTTCTGGCCTGCCACAAGCGCGCTGATCACCTTCGCAGTCACCATCGTCCTGGCAGTAGGCGTATGGAACATCGCCCCCGGGGAGCGCCTGGCGGTCACCGCAGGGGTAGTAGCGATCGGTGCCGCCGTCCTACTCCTCGTCGCGTGGCTCCTGTGGAAGAGACTGCAAGGGTCAGTCCCCACTCAATCAGCACTGAACCGCTTGCGCACCCAGGTCCGAACACAGTGGTCGAACGAGGCTGCCAATCGTGGGTTGCACCGGCCGCGCCCCCTTCGCTTGCGATGGCGACCGACCTCGAGCCCTGTCGAGAGGGCGTACGCGGATACTGAACACCCAGACGCCGACCTCATCCGAGGGGAACTGGTCCAGGCAGACGATGACCTGAACTCGGCGAACGCTCTCGCCTCGGCGTTCCAGGACATGTCACGTCGGCAGTTGGTGGTACTGGGCCCGCCAGGTGCAGGCAAGAGCACTCTGGCGGTCTTGTTCACCTTGGCCGTCATTAACCAGGACACGGACGAAGGTCCGGTGCCGGTCCTGTTGTCAATAGCGGGTTGGGACCCAGCCGAGCGGATCGAAGACTGGTGCGTTCGTCGAATAGCCGAGGACTACCCCGGCTTCGGTGTCAACGGCACCTTCAACCCGAACCAGGTATCCGATCTACTCCTAAACCGTCGCATCGTCCCGGTGCTGGACGGGTTGGACGAGATGCCCCGCCCGGCGTTGGGCACGGCACTTGCCGATCTAGATCGCGCTGCGGAAATCGGCCTGCGAATGGTGCTGACCTGCCGCAGCACCGAATTCGAACAGGCTGTCCATGACCGTGGCGCTCTCTCCCATGCAGCCGTCATGGACATCGAATCCATTCGGCTCGAAGACACCGCTGCCTACCTGACCGAACCGGAGGTGGCGAACACGCGCCGTTGGAGCGCGGTCATTGAGCAGATGCGAAAGGAACCCACCGGGCCGCTCTCGCACGCCTTGTCGACCCCACTGATGATCAACTTAGCGCGTTCCATCTATCTGCCATCAAGCAGGAACCCTGAAGAACTCGCCAAGTTCACCACGACGACGGAAATAACGAACCACCTCCTCAAGAAGTACCTTCCCACCGCATTTACAGCCAGTGAGCATGATAAAGTGCAACATTGGCTGTCATTCTTGTCACACCACCTGCACGAAAAAGGCGACCCAAACTTCGAATGGTGGCATCTGGCTCGAGCCGTGCCAAATTGGCTACTCATCCTTCCAATCGTCCTTTTTTCAACGATGCTTGGATCGCTTCTATTCGGGCTCGCTTCGGTCTTCTATTTAGTGGATACGGATGCATCTGCTATCGACAACCCCTGGAAAGGGGCAGCATTCGGAGCCATCCTGGGGGCCACCGTGGGGTTCTTAGGGGGATTGCGAACCGCACGTTCTCTCGAAGCATCCACGCCTCCGATACCGCACCTTAGGTGGTTCGGATTACTCAGCGACTCACTTTCGATTATCCGATCTCTGGTCATCATTTTTTGCTTCCTAGGCACCCTTATTATTATCGGAGGGTGGATAGCTGACGGAAGTTTTGTGGATGAAATCGCCTTCATTGTCGCGATGACACTCTTTAAGTTGGGAAATTTCAGCAGCCATGCATGGCTGGAAGCTGTACCGACTGCCCTCCTGGCCTGTCAGGCAACATTGGTCATTACCTTACTGGGTTTTCGTTCGGGCACTCCGAAACGCAGCACACCGCAAGCGCGACGCCTTCTGTCTAGCATGACATCAGGACTTGCCCTGGGACTGGCGTGCGCGGCGGTGTGGGTCATCCCCGAGCTAATGGCTGGCGATCTCAATTACTCAGAATTGAATATGAGTGCTTTCGCCTTTGTGGCCATCTTGGTAGGCATGCCCATGGGCATCGTTCGATGGCTGGCGGTGCCCATCGAGGAACACAAAGCAAGTTCGCCAATTTCAGTGCTCCGCGGTGATCGCACAGCACTAATTACAGCGGCCTTGTCGAGCGGAGTATTCACCGCATTAGGGTTCATCGCTTTTACCATTGACGAGCGAGGGATCCCCGGTCTCACGATTTACCAGTGGGGGCTCGGTGGTGTTATCGGTCTCGCGATCATGGCGGTGGTCGTTGTAGGCTCCGGTTCGACTTGGCTTTCGTACACGGTCGCCCGACTGTATCTCGCCTGCCGAGGATGGCTTCCCTGGCGCCTGGTTCCATTCCTGCGCACTGCACACAAAAAAGGAGTCCTCCGCCAAATAGGACCCGCTTACCAGCTCCGCCATGAATTGCTGCGTACACACCTAGCGGGGCAATGGCCCTTAGAGCGACACTCATCCCTGACCCGATGGTTCAGTCCCCACTGGCTCGGTGTTCGTCGGCGTCCTCGTGCTCGAGTTCACCTCTTGTTGTTTCGCGCGGGCACCCTCGCAGCAGCGGTGTTTATCATGGGAACGGCCTCCGTGCGCTATTTCGATGGTGACGTACTACCGCTCGGCACGGAGGTGAACACTGTGGCGTTCAGTCCGGACAGTCGGACGGTAGCCGTCACCGCAGGCCAGCGAGTGCATCTGTGGGACGTGGCAGGCAGAAACATCAGAGACCTCAATGCCACCCTTACCGACTACGACGGCTCGGTGGGGTCGGTGCTGTTCAGCCCCAACAGCAACGTCATCGCCACCACCAGCAACAACTACGAGGACAACAAGGGCACCGTCCAACTATGGAACACCACAACCGGCCAACCCACCACCGAACCCCTCACCCACAACAACTCGGTGGAATCGGTGAAGTTCAGCCCCGACAGCAACCTCATCGCCACCACCGGCTACACCGAAGACGACAACGGCGAGGTCGAGGGCACCGTCCAACTATGGAACACCACAACCGGCCAACCCACCACCGAACCCCTCACCATCGGCGCCCTCATCTACAACAACTGGGTGGGACCGATCGCTTTCAACCCCAACACCAACCCAATGGAATCGGTGCTGTTCAGCCCCGACAGCAACCTCATCGCCACCACCACTTGGGACTACAACGACGGCAAGAGCACCGTCCAACTGTGGGACACCACCACCGGCCAACCCACCACCGACCCCCTCACCCACAACAACTCGGTGGAATCGGTGAAGTTCAGCCCCGACAGCAACCTCATCGCCACCACCAGCAACAACTACGAGGACAACAAGGGCACCGTCCAACTATGGAACACCACAACCGGCCAACCCACCACCGAACCCCTCACCCACAACAACTCGGTGGGACCTGTGGCGTTCAACTCCGAGGGCACCACCCTCGCCACCACCAGCAACAACTACGAGGACAACAAGGGCACCGTCCAACTATGGAACACCACCACCGGACAACCCACCACCGACCCCCTCACCCACAACGGCCGGATGACATCCGTGCTGTTCAGCCCCAACGGCACGACCATCGCCACCGCCACCCTCAACTTCGTCACTTGGGACTACAACGAAAAGGGCATCGTTCAACTGTGGAACACCACCACTGGCCAACCCATCACCGACCCCCTCACCCACAACAACTCGGTGGGACCGCTGCTCTTCAGCCCCAACAGCAACTTCTTCGCCACCACCACTTGGGACTACAACGACGGCAAGAGCACCGTCCAACTGTGGAACACCACCACCGGCCAACCCACCACCGACCCCCTCACCCACAACAACTCGGTGGGACCTGTGGCGTTCAACTCCGAGGGCACCACCCTCGCCACCACCAGCAACAACCACGAGGACAACAAGGGCACCGTCCAACTATGGAACACCACCACCGGACAACCCACCACCGACCCCCTCACCCACAACGGCTTGGTGACTTCGGTGGCGTTCAGCCCCAACGGCACGACCATCGCCACCGGCAGCGACGACGGCACCGCGCGTTTGTGGGAATTCCCTTGAGAAGTGTCCATGGCCGATCTCCCTCAGGAGCAGCATCAAATGGGTCACTCCCGAGGCCCCGTTAAACGAAACCCGCCGCGTAAGAAAGGATCCCCCCATCAGACCTTTGATCCGATGGTCAACGCACTTTGATCACGAGGAAACCCCAGGCCGGGACGGGCGAACCCGCACCCCGGCCCGGGGCTGAGCACCACGTGGTGCTCCTGGTGTGCTCCCCGGAACCGGCTACCGCACCGGGACCAGACCACCCGACCCAGCCGGCGCCACCGCTCCACGCAGCAGCGCTGCTGTGGCCTCGGCCGCTGCCTTGGCCACGTCCGGGAACACGCTCTGGTAGGTGTCCTGGGTGAAGTGGGTGGTGGAGTGGCCCAGCTCGGCCGAGACCACCTTCACGTCCGTTCCCGCAGCCAGCGCCATCGAGGCCGCCCCATGGCGGAGCCCGTGCAACGTGATCGATGGGAGTCCGGCTGCTCGGGCAATGCGGGCGAACCAGTCACTCACATGCGAGGGGCGCCACCCTGAGCCGTCTTGTCGGGTGAACACCAACCCCGAATCCGCCCACTCGGCCCCGGCTTGGAGTCGGGCCTGGTTCTGGAACTTCTTCCACCCCCGCAACACCTTCACGGTGTCGGCGTCCAGGGTGATCGTGCGCTGACCCGCCTCACTCTTCGGCGTCGAAGTAAACGTTTCCCAGGACAACTGCACCACCTGGGTACGGATATCGGCCTCGGCGTCGGTGAGCCGGGTGTTCGCCCAGGGCAGGCCCACCGCTTCGCCCCGACGCAGACCCTTGAGGGCGATCAGATGGAACAACGGGTGCAGCCACACGTACTTGCGCGCGTGCTCCAGGAAGGTGCGGGTCTGCTCAGGGGTCCACACCATCACCTCCCCCGGGATCGTCCCGTCCTTGTCCCACTGGGCCACCCTGCCCGGTGTCCACACCAGCGGGCGTTTCCTCGGACATGAGGGAAGGCGGGCGTGGGAGGCGACGTTGACCGACACCGCCACCTCCGGGCTGCGCACCGCCTCCGAGAGCGCACTGCGAAGCGTGGCCCGGGTGCGGTGCTTGGTCGACAGACTCACCACCCGCTGACCCCGCACTGACGCTCGCACCTTCGGGTCCTCGGACTCCTTGCACTCCATGATGTGCTCGTTGGTGGTTTCGACGGAGTCGAACATCGCCTCGACCTGGCTGGACTTGAGCCGGTCCAGACGGATCTTGCCCAGGTGCGGGATCAAATACTTGCGGATGTGCCCGGCATAGGAGGCACGGGTGCCCTGGGCCAGGTCCGGTTTCCCCGCCAGCCACTCGGTCAGCCACACTGCGGTGGTGGGTGGCTCGGAGCGCACGTCCACCCCGGTTCCCACACGCTTGCGCACTTCTTCCACCGGCGGCAACGAGCGGCGTGCGCGCAACGCATCCTGGATCAGATCCGCGATCTGCACCTCCATCTCCCCCTCACCTTCGGCCAAGTCGAGGAGGGCTTTGAGGTGGTCCAAGGCCTCCCATGCCTGTTCCTGAGTTTCCAGGCCGGTGCGGCGGGCCTGGCGGCGTTTGCCTTCGGTGGTACGTGGCAGTTCGAGTTGGTACCCCCAGTCGCCGTGGCGGGGGTTGAACGCCCCACCCTGACGACGCAACTTCGGACAACGCACCCCCAAAGCCCGACCCGAGTTCTCGTCCCGGCACCCGCAGCGTTTGAACACCCGTCCCTGATGAGAAGCCATCTACGACTCCCCCTCCTTATCGTGGTCGCTGCGCGCACCACACCCCGAGCACCCACTCGAGGTAGAAGACCCCGGCAGGCCAAGGTGGGTCAGAATCCCCGCAGTGGGGACAATCCAGTTCCGGCCCGCCCTGTGGGCGGGCACCGGAAAGACCCCGTCACGGAGGAGTTGGTAGGTGGTGGTGCGGCCCATGCCGAGCATCCGCCCGGCCTCCACCGGCCCCAATACCACTGGCAACTGTCCGATCTCGTCCAACCGGACCGGAGTATCCGACCTCACCGAACCCACCTCCCTACCACCTGTGAACTGCACGTTTGCGGTGCGCGGCCCCGCATTTTGCGGGGCACCACGCATCCACGCTCGACCTCGTAGAGGTGGTCAAGCGGATTCGACATGTTCACTATCGGATTCACGCTCCCCCATTTCCCACCACCCGTTTTAGGCGTAATGCCGTTTTCCCAGTTCAGGGACTCCAACGCCCCCTGTCCGCCCATGAACGCCGTCCTGGGGGTTGGGGGCCGGTCCGGGGCGGTGGGCCGACGTGGGGGCCTACAGCGCCCCACGGCGGCCCCGAACCCCTGGCGGGTCCCGGCCTAGTCGGGGCGCACGTGGCCCGTGTAGGTCAACCACGCCCGGTAGTCGGACCGGACCCGCGCGGGGATGGCCACCACCCGGTAGCGGCCCGCACCGTGCGCGTGTTCGACCACGTAGTGCTCGCCCTCCCACGCAGGCATCCGACTCAGCCGGGCACCAGCTGCGGCCACCTCACCGAACGCGATCTCGTCCTCGCTGGTGCGTGGGAAGTAGGACACGTCCACGCTCGTGTGCGGGCTCATGGGCAGGTCAGGGTGCTCGTCGAGGAAATCGGCCAACGCCCGGATGTCAGCGATGATCCGCTTCCTCAGCGCTGGCCCTGCCGCATCGGTGAAGTCCTCCACCTGCTCCTCACGGAGGCCGCCGGCCAGCTCACCCCGGTCGTGCTCATCGTCTTCGGCGGTCCACCTCATGCAGCGCGTCCTTCTTCGATGCCGGTCCCCTGCTGGGCTGGGACGGGGTTGGTGAAGACGAGTGCGTCCTCGTGCTGGATCACGTGCACTGGCCAGTCGGCCTTGCGCAACCGGCGGGTCTCGATGAGCTGGAAGAACGAGTTGCGCGAAACCACCTCGCCATCGCGAACCGCGCACAGGAGCGCCGCGCACCGGTCCACCTGCACCAGCCCGGCCCGACGACCGGCCGCGGCCACCTGCCCGGGGAAATCCACCAGCCGACCGCTCTTGCGGTACGGGCGGGTGGTCACCACGACCACCCCACCCGGAGCAAGCAGAGTCCGGCAAGCGACCATGATCCGCGTGAACGAATCCACGAGCTGCTCCGGCTTCTGGTAGGCGAGGTTGGCCGCCCGCCGATCCTGATCCCGCGAGTAGCGGTGAGCGTGCTTTTCCACCGCCTCGGCACCGTCGCGGCGTGAGCGGACCTGGCCGTGGGTCATGGACCCGTACGGGGGCGAGGTCAGCACCAAGGAGACCCGGCCCGCCAACGAGGTCGAGGCCAGGCGGGTGGCGACCTCGGCCCCCTCACCGGTGTGCACCTGACCTTCCCCGCAGGCCCCTTGGATGGTCGCGGTCTCCAGGTTCAGCCGGGCGATGGACGCCCACTTGGGCTCCAGCTCGATCCCGACCGCGTCCCTGCCCAGGTGGGCTGCTTCGACCAGGGTGGTGCCGATCCCGCACATGGGGTCGAGCACTACCTGGCCGGGTCGGGTGTAGGTGGTGATGGCGTGGCGCGCGATGGCCGGAAGCATCCGTCCGGGGTGTTCCACCGACAGGCGCGAGTACCTGTTGCCACGCTGCTGGCGGGCCTGCTGCTGCCCCGTGGCCCACACCGACCAGCCCGCACCCCGAGCACCATCCCCTCCGGCGGGGCTCTCGTGCCGCACTTCGTGGTCGCACCCCCCGCACTCCCCTTGAAGGTGGGCGGGAGTGGGTTCATCGTCGTGGCTCCGGTTCACGCGCCCACCTCCCAGGACGTGCCCGCAGTGGCTGTGCGCCCTCGGTTCGGCAATCGGAACACCGACACGTTCAGGTGGGCGGGGGAGGTGATCGTGGCTGCCGCTTCGGCAGCCGAGGCCGGCAACGGCATATCCACCTCCTCCATCCCCCATGCGAGTTCGGGGTTGCTTTCCTGACTCCGAGCGGGGAACGTCGCTCCGAGCCCGGCCTCGCAGATCGGCGCGGTCAGCGCGATCACGTGCTGCAGGTAGACCAGCCCCGCGCAGGTCGCAGCGCGGACCACCCCGGGGGCCGGGTCCACCACCGCCCCGCCGGGGCCGCGGCCGAGTCCGGTGATGACCGCGACAATCCCCCCGGGCCGGGTGAGCGTCGCAGCGAACACCACCCGCGCCCGCAACCGCCGCTCCCGTACCTGCCAGGACAAGGCGGTATCGGCAGGTGAGGTCACCACGGCCAGGTCCGCCCACGCCACACCGCCCACCTCATGGTCGGCGCGGTCGGTGAAGGTGCGGGTGAGCACCTCACCGGTGCGCCCCACCTCTTCGGCCTGGGCGGCGACCACGCCAGGCCCGGTCAAGTCCGCGACCGCCCCGCCCGGTCGGGTGTACTCGGTGAGCAGGCGTCGGGCCAGCTCCACTGAAACCACCTCGTCCCCAGGTTTGTCGTTGGCGGCTTCGCGGACGGGCTGGTGGGTGTGCGGTGCGCACGGCCACACCGCCAAGGGCGGCCTGCCCGTGCTGGTGTCGTGGTGGGTGTGTGTCATCAGGAGCACCCCTCTTTCTTCTCGCCCTGATGAACCCCTAAGAAGACGTCCCCCTCGCCGATGCGACACAGGACTCGAAAAACCCGGGGGAAGCCGAAGCATGCTGAAGGCCCCGGCCCCGCACCAGCTCGGGGCTGGTGCGGGTCCGGGGCCTTCACCCGGTCCGTGTCAGGGGGTCAGCCACGCCTACCCTTCAGGCGGCAGGGGCATCCTGGTGCCTGCACCAGGTCCCGGAACATCAGGGGCATGGGCAGGGCGATGATCAGGGCAAGGTGGTCCAGCGGGGTCCCGTGGCAGCACCGGCCCGTAGCCCGGTCATGTACCGCGAGGTGGTGACCGCAAGGCCCGCATACCGTTCCGGGGCCGGTGTCCTCTCGGTGGACGATTCCCGGCCAGTCGCCGCGCACGTAGTAGGTGTCCAGCAGGCGGCTGGTGCGGTTGACGATCCCGACCAGGGTCGCGCCCACACACAACGCGATCAGGGTCAGGGTGTACTCCCACTCCGCACACCCGAGATCGAAACTGGTCAAGGCATCATCGAACATCAATACTCCCTAGGGGTATATGCGAGGTGGGGATGCGGGCTGTTCCCAGGGGCCCGCACCCCCGGTTAGTGACGGCTCAGGCCGAGTGCTGGGCCGAGCGGTAGCGGCGGGGGCGGGCGCAGGTCTGGACCACCCGCCCCTCCTTAGCCAGACGGGCGAGGTTGTTCTGGATCGCGCCGATGGAGCGCCCCTGGAGGATGTGGCTGATCGCGGTCGCGGTGAACTCCTCGCCCGGGTCGGAATCCAAGATCGCCTTGACCATCAGCTTGAGCTCGCCCGGTGCGAGCCTCGTCGACCCGCTCACCGGGTTCAGGTCCTGCTCGGTTGCGGCACCAACACGGGTAACGGTCGCCGTGGCAGTGCCCCCATCGGCGGTGTCGGGCCGGGGCGAAATGGGCGGCACCGGAGTGCCTGTGGCGGGCGAACTCTGGTTGTCGGACGCGGTCGCCTCGTCCTCCGTGGCCTGCTCGGAGGTCACCTGCGCAGAGGTCTCCTGCGTTGCCGAGATGAGAACGTCCACCTCGGTCTCCTCCGCGGCGGTGTCGGGCGTGAAGGGGGCGGTGGTAGCGGCCTGCCAGGTGTCGGGAAGGCGGCGACGACCCTCGCGCCCGCCCCGGGCGCGTACCGCCAGCCCGTCCCCTTCCAGGGCGGGCAGGTGCTTACTCAGGGTGGACTTGCCCATCCCCGCCCTCTCGGCCAGCTCGGTGACGGTGACGGGTTCGTCGGCCCCGGCCAGGGTGGACAGGATCAGGTCGCGGGTGTGAGTGGCCGAGCGGCGCGGAGCCGCAGTGGTGTTCGTGGTCATGGCGCAGGTGTCCTTTCGCGGAGCGGTCGTGGTGGGGGCCGCCCCGCCCCGCATGGCGGGGCGGCCCGGGGTCAGGTGGCGGTTAGGTGCGGGTGCGGCGCAGGTCGGCCTCAACGGCTTCGCGCGCCCGTCGGGCGTTGACTGCCGCGATGAACTGGTTGCGCATACGCGCGGGCCATCCGGTGACGTGCCGGTCTCCGTCGCTGATCGTGATCAGGGACAACCCCCCGCTCTTCTCATCGACGGGGCTCTTGACGGTGACCGTGATGGCCGGGTTGGTGCGGTCGGCGTAGCGGTCGCGCACCATCGCCCTCATGGGACCGGCGTAGTCACCGGGGCTGGCGTACCGGTAGTAGAAATGCGGGGTACTGGTCAGGTCGAACCCGTGGCGCTGCATGTGCTGGCGCATCCGGGTGGCGACGAACCCGGTACCGGTGATGTTCTCGGCCCGCTCGTCCATGCACTCCCAGGCGGTGCAGTCCACCGCAGGGACGAGCTCCTCCCAGGCCCGGCCCCCGTACTGGCAGGTGTACACGTCCAGGTCGATGACCAGGTCGTGGTAGCCGTACACGATGAAGTGCATCTGGCTGCCGGGGTCGAGGGAGCGCGAGTGGGTGGCGTAGTAGTCGCGCCGGTCCAGGTCGGCGATGATCACCCCGCCAGGGCCGATGTTGTTCAGGGTGCGTAGCATGCGCGGGGTGATCTCGGCGGAGGCGAACCAGTCGGACACGGTCACGGCGGGCACGTTCTCGAACACGGTGAGTTCCTTCCTGTGGGCACGCCGAACACAGCGCTCGGCGCGAGGTGGTGTGGGTGGTGGGGCCGCCCCGCCCCGTGACAGGGCGGCCCCGTGCGGGTTAGGGGTGGGTCTCCAGGTACAGGGCCGCCCGGGAGGGCGCCTCCCGCACAGTCCTGGGCGCCCTGCCGGTAAGGGTGACGCGCTCGGGCCAGGAGGTCACGAACCGTCCCTCGTCATGCATGGCCAGGGACACCAGGAAACTGTCCCGATGCCGCTGGACACAGTCCGCGTTGAAGGTGATGCGGGGCTCGCCCCGTAGCGCGTAGATGTCCTGTACCTGCTTCACCCCGTCCTCGGTCTGCTCGACAACGGGGCGGTTGGTGAGGTCCATGCCACGGCTGCGCATGTCCTCGCGCAGAGTGCGCACCATCCGGCCTGCGCTGTGGAAAAACCACCGGTACAGGTGTGCGTAGGCGTTATCAGTGGCTTCACTTGCCACCTGGGCCCAGACCTCCTCCTCACAGGCCAGCTCGTGGGTCAGGTCGCCATGGCCGTAGATGATGACCTGGCTCGGGCAACCCAGGTCCATATCGCGGGAGTGGATGACTTCGAAGGGTGCCATCGGGCCGTCGGCGACGATCAGGCCGCCCGGTCCGGTACGGCGCAGCTCGTGGAGCATGGCCACCGTGACCTCCTGGCCGTGAAACCGACCGCGTGTCAAGTCGTTCACAACAGGTTCCTTTCGGGCACGCCGAACACAGCGCTCGGCGCGAAAGTGTGTGGGTGGTGGGGCCGCCCCGGCCCCTGTGTGCAGGGGCGGCCCCGAAGGTGGCAGGCGGTCAGACGTTGCCCAGGGTCAGGCAAGCGGCGACCGTGGCTGCGATCAGTGCCTCGTTGTGTTCAGCCGTGGTGCTCATGTAGTCGAGCTGGAGCTCGTGGTCGATCACCGTGCTGTGATCGGTGGTGGTGCGAGTGTGGAACTGCACCGGTTCGGCGTAGCCGAGCGGGACCGTGACCCGCACCCCCGCCTTGCCGTCGGGTCGGGCGTAGGTGTCGGTGATGGTCGGCAGGCATGTGCCGTCGTGGCGAAATTCGACACTTGCGGCCGGGTAGATGCCCTGCCTGTCCAGCCTGCGGCGAATCGGGGTCAGCATCGGGGTCATCGCCCGTACCTGGGCCCAGTCGCACAGCCAGTCGTTGGCGATGTCGCTCAAGTCCGAGGCCAGCGTGGCGTCGTCGCAGTGCCTACCGTCCTCCTCTGCCATCTCGGTGAGGCCGTCCAGGGCGCACCCCGAGGCGATGATCATCCGGTGGCCTCCCAGCTCGCCGGTGGGCGGCAAGACCTGCACCCGTCCGGTGGGCTCGATCCAGATCAGGAGGCTGCCAGGTCCCAGGTGGCGCAGGTAGGAGACCTGTTCGACCGTGACCTCGATCGGGCTGATGTAGGGCATACTCGTGCTCACAGCACACTCCAATTTCGTTGGTGGTGTTGGGCCCGCGCCCACCGTTTTGGGCTTCGCACCTTGTGGGGTGGGCGCGGGTGTTGTGGTGTGGCCGGTCCGAAGGCGGCTACCTTCGGACCGGCCCGCTCAGGCCGGAATGGTCCGGTGGGCTCGGAGCTGGAACAACGTGTCCCCGAGAGCTTCCCGGTGCCGTTCGGCGCGAGCGTGGTCCTGCGCCGCCCGGCGGGCCCGATCGCTGGCCCCCTGGGTGCGGTACAGGTGCACCGCGTGTCCCCTAGCGGCCAACTCTCGGGCGATCGCCTCCTCATAGTCGGTGGCCACCTGGGCCGCCCGTCGGGCACGGGCCCGGTTCGCGATCTGGGCCGCCGTGGGCGGCCTCGAACGGGCGAAAACCCGCCCGGACATGAATCCGATAACGCGCAATGTGCGCATTGGCAAACCCCCTATAATGGCCGGTTGTTTTGCTTTGGCGGTCCGAGGTTCGCTTGGTGACCCGTCATTGTCAAGTCGTGTCGCGAACCTTTTTTCACCTACCCCGTGAACGGCGTGCTTTCCGGGGTTGAACCCAATGTGATCTTGGGTGATGCGGGTTTGTCAACTCGCGTCGCGGGAAATTTTTCCCGTCACCCCGGAACCGTGTTTCCGTTTCGGGAACACCCCAATAGCAACTTGGCCAACGGGGGGCTGTCAACTCGTGTCGCGTGCTTTTTCAAAGAATTTTTCGGCGCGCGTTCCGAAGGAAGGAAGCGCGCCTACGCGCGTGCGCGCGTGTGAGGCCGGCTCGGGGCATGCCAGAGGCCGGCCTGGGTGATCACCATTTCTATTCGTGGCGCGAATCTGGGCGATCATCACGCACTACAGTAATGGTTATTAGAGTGGTTATTTGGTGTGTGGAAAATGGAGAGGGAGGAAGAGGAGGAGGGGAGGGGTAGGCCGTAGGCCAGGGGGAGGGGCGGGTCGGCCGGTAGGTCGACCCGCCGCTGGAGGAGGGGGCGGCCCGCCCCTACGTGGAGTTAACTACCCACCGGGTATAAGTCTGGGCACGCGGTGGACCACCTGAGTAGCCCCTGACCTGCATCGATAAGCCTGGTGGGGTGCTCCAAGAGCGTGGACCGGCCGCTGGACCGGTCGTTGGCCCCCCTGTTGGGCCAGGCTCACGGCGCTCTCACTCGCGGGGGCGGGCCTCGCAGGAGTGTGGTGAGCCGGATCCTGAGGCCCTACAGCGAGGTGGGGGCGCAGTCGCGGACGATGCGTCGGCTCTCGCAGCTGGGGCTCTCTCCGAGGCTTTCGAGGTTCTCTTTCAGGGCACGGTAGGACCGATGGGCGCCTTCGGGAGACCCGATGTCCCGGTGGGCCACCATTATACGTTGATAGAGCGGCTCATTGCATGCATCGAACGAAATTGCTTTTTCTAGATAGTGAATCCTATCCGATCCAAGTTCGGCGGATTCCGCGAGGTTGACGCACACGTCGACGATTTCTTTAACGCACCGCTCCCGCGCTGGCAGTATCCAGTCCTCATGGCGCCCGCACAGGAGGTTCTCCTTGTGCATACCCAGAACCCTCTCTCGGTGGCCTTGAGGTGCATTTCCTTCTTCCTTGCGTAGCGCAGAAGTCGCCCGGAGGAACTGCCACAGGTCGACGTCGAAGACTGACTCGTCTATGCGGTACAAGCCCTGGTCGTTCAGGATGATCTGTTCACCAGGGATATGCAGTAGTTCCCGCAGGGTGGCGCGCAGACTGTGAATGGCGTTGCGGCGGCGGGCTGTGACCTTGACCGGGTCGGCATCGGCGAAGCACACATCGGCGATCTGCTCTGCGTCGGCCCCTTCGGGGTGCAGGGCGAGGAAGGCCAGGAGGGTACGGGCAACGGTGCGCAGCCCTGTCACGGGCTGCCCGTGGAAGGTGAGCACAGGCTCTGAGGCGAACAACCTCACCTGTACCCGGTGGGGAGTCTCGCTCGCACTCTCCTCGCCCTCACACTCTGCGACAGGGCCAGGTGTGGCCTCTGGTACGGGTGCGGCCTCCGGACGCGCCGGGTCCGGCGCCACGGCGTTGGTGTCGGTGGCGGACCGGACCCGATACCGCAGTGGTAGGGGGAGGACGGTTTCGCCTTGTGGTGAACGCAGGTGGATCCGGCCGAGGTCATCGCACTGGACGACGGCCCCCAACGGTCCGGGGTCACCAAGCACGCCGGCTACCGTCCCCGGGGTAGCGGTCAGCATCTGGAGCAGATCCGCTCCGGTGTCCAGGTCGCCGGCCTCACACACCACCAGCATCCTCGGGTGAACTGTCAAGGGCTGCCCGTCCCCGCGTGGGCCGTCCTCCTCGTCCAAGCTGCACCGCTCGGCGGTGAGGAGCTCCGTTTCCACCGCGATCCGCGCGCCGGGGATATCGGCCACGACCCGCAGACCCGACGGAAGTGCCTCGGCCCCGCCCAGCCTCGCCACAGCAGCGCGGGTAGCGACCACCGGCCTTGGAGCGTGGTCGGTCACCACCGCTGCCAGAACCGGCACAGCGTGGGCTCCGACGAACGCGATCCCTCCGCGACCGTCCACCCGGACCGTGTCGGAGACGAGCACGTACCCGTCCTCGTCGATAACACCGCGGTCGAGCCCGAGCGGGTCCTCGCGCAGCAGTCCACTCTCACCCGGTACGGGCTCCGCGGTGGCCAACGATGCGAGATCTGCTCCCGCGTCGTCGGGTGCCTGGGCTTCCCTCGCGGGCTGTTCGCGGCGGGTGCGACCGTGCCGGCGTCCGGCCACGTACCCCACGCCCACACCAGCGGCCCCGGCCACGGTACCGACCAGGGCCGCATTGGGGCCGGGGCTCTGCCCGCTCGCGGTCGCCACGTCCAGCCGCACCCGTTCTTGGACAGACTCGGTGTCAGGGGCCTGGTCGACCTCAGACTCTTCCGCCGGTTCTGGAGCAATGGGTGGCTGGAGCGCGTAAGCGACATCGACTCGCCGATACTCCCCGTATGACACCTGGGGGTCGTCTGGTGGTTGGGTGGATCCCGCCCCCAGGACCTCGAACTCGACCTCCTCCCCCAGGTGTTGGGCGAGGTAGCCCGCGACCGCCTGAGCCCGCTGCTCGGACAAGTACTGGTTGTAAGCGGGGGCGCCGACGGGGTCAGTGTGCCCGGTGACCGTGACCGGCACGTCGGGCGCACCAAAGTCGTTGATCATGCCGAGGGTCGGTTCGAGAGACTCCTTCATCTCAGGGCTGAGCTTGTCCGAGTCGAAGCCGAACCCGGACAGGGTGCGGGTACGGTCAACCACCCTGCTCTCCTGATCCCCGGCCTGTTTGCCGGTTGCGTGCTCCGTTTGCGGTCCGTGGCCGGGCTCGTGCTGGGCCGGGGCTTCGGCCACGATGTCGGTCCGCGCTGCGAGGGCGGAGGTGTGCGTGCTGGCCGCGGTAGTGCCGCCGGCGAGCAGCACCCATATCAGCCGCACCAACCCCACCCTGGGCACCAGGCCGCGGAGCAGAGCGATGACGTCCAGGACGACGACGACCAGGTGGGCTCCCCATAGCCCCCACAGGATCACCACCAGAGCGGCGATGACGAGCTCGTCGGGGACGGTTCCCCCGCGTAGGTACTGCCAGAACCAGGTCCAGGTGGTCTCTTCCTCGATCGGCCATCCCAACCGGGTGGCCAACCACGCCGGCCCGATCAGCATCACCACCGTGACCAGGGCTTCGCCCGCCACGGACCAAGGGCTTCGCGGCATGCCTCTGCCTTTCTGTGTCGGACTGGTCCTGGAACGCCTCACACCACTTCTCGTGAGGGCGTCATCTTGGCGAGGGTTGGAGAGCCGCCGCGCTGGCCTGCACCTCGATCTGTTGTTCACCGATCGGGAGCAGATTCGGGGTGTACGCAGTGCGGGCCAGCACTACCACCCGCTCTCCGACGACCGAGACCTGACCGCTCATCCCCGCCTCATGCAGGTGGTCGGTGGCCGCCTGGCGGGCACCGTCCGGATCCAGCACTGGTGCGCCCTCGCCGAGGGTCGCCGCTGGATCGACCTGGTGGGCGCCCACCCGGGCTGCCGAGTGCGCGACGGTCAGCAGCTCCGACTTGGCAACAAGGGCCTGGCCGGCCTCGACCACGAGAGCGAACACGACCGCTATGACAGGGATGAGCATGATGAGAAATACCGACGCGTGCCCATCGTCGCTGCGACGGGCACGGTTGCGGCGGTGGTGGCGTACTGGGTCGACGCGGGTCATGGGGCCCCTTCCCGGTAGGGGTCGACCGGGGAGGTGGCGGCCGCGGACAGGGTGCGCTGACCGCCGAACCCGCCCAGGTCAACGAGGGTCACCGTGCATGCCACCGCTACCTCAACCGTCCCGCCGGGGGCGAAACGGGTGGCGTCCGCCGAGGCGGTGAAGCGGGCGCAGACCACCCCGCGACCCGCCAGCTCCCGCTCGGCTGTCTGGTGGGCGTGCGTCTGGGCGGAGGCAGGGTCGCGTTGCAGGGACGCGGCCCGCGCCGCCGCCGCTGCGGCGTCCTGGGTGATCAACGCGGCCGAGACCTGACGGCCCGCCACCACCATCAACACCAAAGCCAGGAGCAGAACCGGAACCAGGAGGGTCAGTTCCACCGACGCGCTCCCCGCGTCGTTGCGGAGGTACCGTCTGCGCTGCGGTTGCCGTGTCGGAAAGTTCATGGGACGAGGCGTTCGACCGGACCGAACATCTCAGAGGCCACCGGAACTCCCATCCCCGGCAGCAGACTCACCGCCTTGCCTGTCACCCGTACCCGGGCCAGGTACGCACTGCGGTCGATGTCGACTTCCATCGTCCGTAGCACCCCGCCGCCGAGTTGCTCCTGGGCCTGCTCGGCCCGCTCATTCGCCCCGGCGGTGGTGCCGTCGAATGCGCGGGCTGCCGCCAGGGTCTGGGAGGCGATCGCTTGGGCCCGGTGCTGGGCGTGCGCCCACAACCCCACCTGCACCACGGCGAGCACCATCACGAACGTGATCGGGAGAATGAACAAGGGCTCAGCGCTGCCTCGGTCGCTCCGGCTCGCCCACCTTCGACGGACACGCAGTCGGTTCAGCCTGGTCACCGGTTCACGCCCAGGTCGATGGACTCGGCCGCCGTGGTGAACTCCCCCACCAGAATCGCTCCGACAACGGTGGCGATGGTGATGGCCACCATGATCGTCAGGACCCATTCCGTGGTAGCCGACCCCGCATCGGACGTGGCTTTGCGTGGTGGCATGAACCATGTGCGTGCACGATGGTGTGTACGCCGAAAAACACCTTTCAACCTGAACCCCTTTAGAAACCGGCCATCACGTGGGTGAGGGCGACGAAGCAGATCAACAGGAGGAAGCCGCTGACCAGGCCCATGGTGGGCAGGGTCATCCGCTCGGTGGCCGCGTGCGCCGCAGCTTCGGCCTCCGCCAATCGGCGGGCCCGCAGCGAGGCGGCCTTCGCGGTCAGGGAACTCCGGGTGCGCGCCCCCGAGGTCCCGCCCAGCCGCAACGACGCCGCCAACTCCGCCAACTCCCGCACCTCGGTCTCCCGCGCGAGGGCTTCGAGCCCTTCCCACGGGGGCTGGTGTCGCAGGGTCGCGGCGTTGACCGCGTTGCGAATGCGCTCTGGCGCCCGCCCCTGCCCGTGCTGCAGTGCCGTAGTCAAAGCCCCTGTACTGCCCGCTCCGGCAGCCAGCCCCATCACGACCAGGTCTGCCAACGCCGACGTCGTAGCGCGAAGGTCGGCCCGCTGTTCGGTCGCGGCGCTGCGAGCCGCCAGGTCCGGGGCGAAGAAACATGTACCGACGACCGCGCCCGAGACCGCGAGCAGCACGGCAGATGCTGCGCCGGGCAGGACGACACCGACCGCGATGACCAGCACGAGGGTGAGGAGGAGCCCGAGCCCGGACGCAGCAGCTTTCTCCGCCCGGTAATCCTCCACCGGGGTACCCGCTACCGCGAGCGTCCTGGTCATGACCGGCCCCGGGATACCCGCATTGGCGAGCAGGCCGCTCGCGCGTTGCCCGGCCCGTCGTGCCCACCCCCCGCCAGGGGCGGACCGTGGCTGCGGCTCGGGGCGCGGGGTGAGGCGCTCGGCCAGGGCGGGGCGGCGCAACCCGTAGGCGGCAGCCCACACCCCCGCTCCGACCATGGTTCCGGCCAGGCCCAGCATCGCCGCGTTCACCAGGCACCCCCAACAGCATCGTCTGGTACAGGTGTGAAGGGACGTGCTTGCCGGGGCAGCGAGGCCAAGCGTGCCAGCCACAAGAACGACACCGCCCACAATCCTCCGACCACGCCGAGGACGAGCTGTCCGGAGAAGGTACCCAACGGTTGAAGGAAGCCGGGGTTGAACGCGACCATCGCCATCAGCATGAACGTGGTGGCACCGGCGATGATCCGCACCGAGGACCGCACCCTCGCACGCGAGGCCGACACCTTCGCCACCGTGATCGCCCGCTCCCGAGCGGCCTCGGCCAAACGCGACAGCGCCCCGGCGACCTCCCCGCTGTGGCGGGACGCACCCATGGTCAGGGTGATGGCTATCAGATCGCCGAGGTCGGAGCCGACCTCGCGGGCGAACAGCACAGCCGCTTGTTCCATGGACTGGCCCGTGCGTAGCCGCGCCTCCAACCCCTGAACCGGCTTTCGGATCAGCTCAGGGGCGACCGGCACGGTCGCGGTGATGGCCTGGTGCAGCCCCGAGGCCCCGGTGATCATGTCCCGCAGCTGCTCGGCCCAGGACGCCAACGCCTCGGCCAGGTCGGCCTCGGTCTGGGCGGTGGTATCGGGGCCGAGCAGGGCGGGCATCCACCACCCGGCCGCCGCGGCGAGCACCGCCCCCACCGGCCACCCAGTCACCACACCAACCACCACCCCGGTACTAGCGGAGGCCGCCAGACGCAGCCGTGTTCGGCGTTGGCTCAGTGCCGCCGTCCACCGTGGCGGGGAGACCACATCCGGGGTTGTGCGCCGAGGAAGGAGAGTGAACGTGTACGCGGCGCAGGCTATACCGGCCCCCACCAGCACCCCTCCCAGGGCAGGTCCGCCCACACCCCAGTCCCACCACAGCGTCATGACGTCCACCCCCGCATCGCATACCCCGCGCGCCCCAACCGTTGGGCGACCAGACCGGACGGAGCACACACCACCGCTCCCGTGGGTTCGGTGGGTTCTCGCACATAGAGCTCGTTGGAGATGACCTGGTCCCCCTCCGAGCCCACGACCTCGCGCACGCTCGCCACGACACGCTCCCCGTCCGGGGTGGTGTCGATGTGCACCACCAGGTGCACAGCGGTCCCCGCCAGCAACGCGGTGGCCGAGGTGCTCAGGCGTTCCGAGGATTGGGCGCAGTACGCGGCCAGCTTCGCGAACACCTGCTGGCTGGAGGAGGCGTGGATCGTGGACATCGACCCGTCGGTGCCCATACTCATCGCGTTGAGCAGCGCCAGCGTTTCCGGCCCCCTGGTCTCTCCGACGATGACCCGGTCCGGGCACATCCGCAGCGCTGCGCGCACCAGTTCCGCGAGGCTGACTTCTCCCAGGCCTTCGACGTTCGCAGGACGGCCCTGCAACGCCACCACGTCGGCGTCGGAGAGATGGCGGTGCAGGCCCAGTTCGAGGGAGTCCTCGACCGTGATGACCCGTTCGTTCCCGACGGTGCCCAACAGCGCCCGAAGCAACGTGGTCTTGCCCGCGTTCGTCGCCCCGGAGACAATCATGTTCAATCTGCCCCTGACCGCCGCAAGAAGGAGGTCTTGGGCCCCCTGGTCGACCATGCCCGACCGGGCCAGATCCCCCAACCGCAGATGCCGGGCGGGGTGGCGGCGGATCGTCACGGTCGGGCGGGCCGCTACCCCCGGCATCACCGCCGACAACCGTGACCCGTCCGCGAGTTCCATGGACAGGATCGGCGCGGCCACATCGAACCGCCTCTCCCCACCCGGTGCGCGGACAGCGGCCCGCTGCACCAACGCGACGAGGTCGGTGTCCGTGTCCACCACGGCGGGGCGGCGTTCCCGGTGGCCTCCGCCGCAGTCCACGACCACCGGGTCGTTGCCCGTGATGTGGATGTTCTGCACGCCGGGCTCGGCCAGCAGCTCCTCCAACGGCCCCAGCCCCAGAACATGGTCCAAGACGAGTTGGCGCAACCGGAACTCGTCTGCCGGTACTGCCGTGCCCCGGATCAGGGCGGTGCGTGCTCGCTCCTCCAGCAGGGTGTCCACAAGTCGGCCCACCTGATCACTGCTCACCGTCTCGTCGGGGTGAGTGATGAGCTGTTCGGAGACCCGGCCGGCCAGCGCCACCGCAGCCGTGCGCACTTCGTCCTCGTCCGGGGACTGCCCGGGAAGGGGGGCGAGTCGGGGCGTGTCGTGCATCGTCGTCACGCCGCGCTCACCTCCACTGCACGCTGTGGTTTGCTGTCCAGACCAATCCAGGAGAAGTCGTCGCACAATTCCGCCAGTGCTTTGGCGGCCTTGATCAGCGGCATCCACTCCAAGGAGTCGGGGTCGCGTCGCTGGGACCGCCACGCGGCCACACGGTCGCGCACCCGTGTGGGCGGGTGGTGTTCGCCCCGTACGAGTGCTGCTCCCGTGGGGTCGTGGGGGATGCGTCCCCACACGGGCAGTCCGGAGGCGATCTGGGAGACCTCATGGTCCGGGTGCGGGCAGGAGGCGGCGACGGCCAGACCGACCCGGATACCTTCCTCACGTAGTGAGGCCAGGACTGGTGCGCACGCCCGTAGCCGGGCCGCGTTCCCCACCTCCCCCGGATCGGTGAGGGCGATGACGACGTCGGCGTGACGGAGCAGAGCCGCCCCCGCGGACCCTGGCACCGCCCTCCCCACATCCAGCACCGTGACGTGCCCCGCGCGGAGCAGACTCGGGTTGTGGGCGAGCATGGCCACCGCCCTGCCCGCCTCCAACGGGTCGGCGGGCGCAGTCACGACCCGTAGTCCGCCGGGTACCTCCACCGCATGGCGCAGGGTCGCGTCAGCCGCTGATGCGTTGACCACCCCCGTTTCCGCCCAGGCGTCAGCGGTGATCGGTGTCTGGACAGGAACAGACATCCGAGAGGCGGCAGCCAACGACACCAGTCCCGTCTGGCCGGTGTCGAGGCCGCGCCAGGCCGAGATGTCGCCACCCGAGGCGTCGGCCTCCACCAGAACCGGAACCGTCAACAACCCACTCGGCCAGCACGCCGCGACGGCGGTCGCCAGACTCGTCACCCCCGGCGCCCCACTCAAAGAACACAGCGCCACGATCATTCGGGGTCCTCCCCTTCCGTGCCCGCCCGCGCCTGTCCCTGTTCCTGCGGGTTGACCACCGCGACCTGTGCCTGTCCACCCGCGACCGCGCGTGACAGGTCAGCGGCCCGGTCCCGGGGCAGGACTACCTCCACCACCTGCTGTCCTGCGCTGAATCCGTCGCCCTCATCCGCGACGACCCGGTGCACCAGCCCCGTCACCACCCCGGAGGAAGCCTGCGTACCGCTGTCCTGACCGCCGTCTCCTTCGGCCACCTCAGCTGGTGCAATCCCTGTGGGAACCAGGTCCACGGTCGTCCCCTCGACCAGGTCTTGGGGGATCGTGCTCACGGGCACCGCGACCACCGCCTGCCCCGGTTCAGGCCACAAGGCGCTGTCCGCGACAGATGCCGCCACCAGCGGGGACCCGGCGGGCACCGGCCTGGTCAACACCATCCCCTCCACCGTGGCCGGCGGCAGCAGCCGCAGCCCTTCGGCTACTACGGTCTCGGCCGAGGTGACGTCGTCAGCGCTGATCACATGCCCAGCGGGCAGATCAGCGGTGAGCACAGCGACCGTGCGCGTCTCCTCGCCCGCCAACCCCGCCCAAGCGCCCGCCACACCCCCCGTCGCGATCAACGCTCCGGCCAACAAGCCCCACTTCCACCGGCGGCGCGAGGTCGCCGCCAACCGCACCGACTCCCACTCACCGAACGCAGATGGGTTGGTATCTCCAGTTTTTTGGTTTTTCTGCTTAGGATTCGCAAGCGCGACCATCCCACCCCTTTCTCAAGAATGAATTCAGCGATTTCAGCGGATGTGCGTGACCACCGAGTGAATCTCGCTCACGGGCACCGCGACCGTCGACGACGTGGACAGATCCTCTAGGTCACCGCCTCGCCCGTCAGTGGTGGACCAGGACACTCCCCACTCCCATACCGCTGTCACGTCGACCTTCGCCCCGGCTCCTCCTGGAGGTAGGGCGGTATAGGTGTGACCGCAGTCCAGCGAGCCCGCCTCCCGGTACACCGCCTGGGAGAAGACGGTTCCGGGCCCTTCGCAGACCACCTCGTGTCCGTCGCCGGTGTCCCACACGACCTGGGTCGGGGTCGCGACCACCGTCACCGACCCTGCGCTCACCGACGCCGTGGCCGACACCGGATCCCAGTCAGCGGCGTCCACCCACATCCACGACGCCATGTTCACGAACCGCGGTTTGCCCAGAGCAGGGGCGGTCCCGATGTCTGGATCCGGTAGGCGCATCACCGCCCGCGCCTGCTCCGCCAGCACCCGGGGGTCGAACGGCGTCGCCTCCCTGCTTCCACTCACCCCTGTGCCCTCGCACCTGGCCATCCCCCGAGGAAGTTGGAGCGGCCCTTCCTGGCCAGACGTCAAGAACTCAGCATCAGTGAACACACACGGCCGCTCATCTTCTGTCGAGTCCCGGTTCGTGCTTTCCCGAGGGCTCTGCTCGCCCGAGCCCGAGCCGGGGGACGTGCGGGACGAACCCGCGCCAACGCTGCATTCCCCGCCAGAACAATCGGTGGTGGCGAAGAAGCCGCTTTCAGCTGCGACTTCCCGCGCCGGAAAGGCTACGGCCGCCATCACCAGGGCACCGGCAAACCACACACCCCAAGGACGAGAGCGTCCACGGATCAGCATGAGCCGTAGTCCTCCAGCCAGAGATCGTCAACCAACCACCGGCCCCCATGGGCAACGACTGTGGCGGTCACCACCCGTTGCCCGCTTTCCCCCGTAGTGTCTGCTGTCTGCTCTTGGACCGTCCACGCAGAGTCATCAATGCAATCCTCGACCGATACCGAGGCGCCGTCGGTTACATCGACGACTTCGGGACTCATCACGGGTTGTCCTGTGGCCACCACACCGCGCAGCATCGCTGTGGTGAGCTCGAGCGCCTGCCCCGAGGCGTACAGCTCCAGATCCGGATGCCCGACCGCACCCTCATGAGAGCCCTCGACCACCACGTTCCACATACCGCGATAGGCCTCCAGAGCCGATTCCTCAGGCAGCGGGCTGGCAGGCACAGCCAAAGTGGGCGGTGTACGCGAGGGCTGGGTCCCGGGATCGCTCTCCTCGGCCGCGCATCCGGTGAGCACCACCGTCGCCGCTACCACCGAACAGCACACCGCCCGTGCACGCATGCCACCACCGTGTTCCCCATAGGCCACGGCCTAACACCGTGCTTCCGAAGAGTGACACTAGCCACACGCAGAGTTACAGCACAACCCGATTGCCGATACTCACGGTGACGAAAAATGTGAAGAGAACCACCGGGTTTCGATGTCGCACTCCCCACCTGCACAAACACCTCGGGCAACGAATCGGAACGGGGCCGCCTCCCCACGGAGACAGCCCCGAACGTTCCCTGCCCAGGTCAGGCCACAGGCCGCTGCAACGCCTCCCACTGACGCACCAACACCGCCAGTTCGTCCCACACCCCGGGCGCCTGCGCACCGCCCGCCGTGGTGGAGGTCTCCGGCGGGTATACGCCCCGGTGCGACGGGGCCGCTACAGAAGACCTGGCCCGCACCCGCTGTTCGTGTGCGACCAGGTATGGACGAACCCCTCGCACCCCGTCCTCGTCCACGCACCACCCGGGCTCCGGCAAGGCGGTCGGAGCTACCGGCGAGACCGTGGCGTCCCCGCCGACGTAGAGCTGCCGAGTCCGGCCCGCGTGCTCGCGCCGAGACCGGTCATAGCGCCGCACCCACTCCGGTTCCCTCCCCAACGGCGAGGGCGCAGAGACCGGCCTCACATCGCGCCGTGCGCGAACCCTTTTCTCCCCGGCTGGCAGCACCGGGTGTGAGGGCGTCGAGGTCTGCGCTCCCACGATCGCCGCGAGCACCGCACCTATCGCCCATCGCGCTCGGCTCGCCCATCCCCGGCGGCGCCTGCGGTGGCGACCCGTACCCTTGTCCATAGATCTTCCTCCTGGCTGATTCAGGTGGGGGATCACGCCTCGGGTGGTGCGGGAACACCTCCCGAGGCGCCTTCCTTTTCTGTCTTCTCTGTTCTCCTGCGAGGGCCGCCCACCGGGGCGGGGCGGGTGTCAATGGCCTCAGCAGGGTCGTACGCCCCTGCCCGGCTGCGCTTCCTCACCTCGCCCGAAGCGGCCCTGGGGCCCGCTATCCGACCCCTGCGCCCCTCGGAGCCAGGTCGGATCTGGAGATCCCTGCGGCGCGTGCGGGCATGACAAATAACCCCTTTTCTTGCATACGAGAAAAGACGGACAAAGAGAATGGCGGCGCGTTCACCCGGGTTGAACTGCGCTTGCGATGTTTCCCCATACTCGCGAGAAGTTTCAACCCGTTCTGTTCAGAAGAGTCACGGGGCCCGAAAAAAAGGGGGGCTGCGCGGGCGACAACACCCGCGCGGCCTCGTAGCGGCCCCACACGCGCCCCCACCGGGCCGACCGACATGCCTGGCCGGATGGGGCCTGCCCCCGTGTGGGGGCCGGTCAGCCCGGCCGAACGGCGACCGTGAACCGGGCGCTGTAGTAATCGCCGTTCACCGACTCCACCCGGATCACCTGGCCTGTGCGGGGCGCGTTGACCATCTGGCCGCCCCCGACGTACATGGTCACGTGCGAGGGCGGGGCCCCCGACCCGGTGTCGTAGAACAACAGGTCTCCCGGCTGCAGATTCGCCAGGTCCACCCGAGTGCCGGCGTTGACCTGGTCGGTGGTCACTCGCCCGATGCCCACTCCCGCCGCGGCCCACGCCTGCATCGTCAGCCCAGAGCAGTCAAAAGCGTGCGGCCCCGTTCCGCCCCATAGGTACGGCTTGCCGACCTGAGCCAGCGCCCACTCCGCTGCCGCCCGCCCCTGCTCGCTGCTGGCCCCCGAGCCCACCACTGCAACGTCGGCGGCAGCGCGGGCGGCGAGTTCGGTGTAGCGGTCGATGTGCCCCCGCACCTTCCGCACGTAGGAGTTCGACCGGTTGTAGCACAGTAGTGCCCTCTCGAGGTCGTCCTCGTCTGTGAAGTCGATCTCGCCCGCTTCCGGGTCGCTGGCGCACAGGTACACCGCCGCGCTCCACGCCGCGTCGAAGACGTTGTGCGGGTCCGCGACCCCGTCCCCCGACCCGTCGAGCCCGTGGGTGGTCCAGGTGGCGGGCAGGAACTGCATCGGCCCCACCGCCCGGTCGAACTCGGTGTCCCCATCCCATGCCCCCTCGTCGGAGTCGATGTGGGGTGTGGTGTTGCCTCCGGCGCCCGACCCGTCCAGGCGGGGACCGAAGATCGGCGGGTCCACCTTTCCGGCGGAGGAGACCTCACGCCCTCCCGCGTGGTCGGACTCGACCTTCCCGATTCCCGCGAGCACCGGCCAGGTCATCCCGGTACACTCCTGCTGCTCCTTCTCCAGGCGCGTGGCGGCCTGGGCGTAGGCGAGGAGCACCACGTCCGGAATGCCCTCCACCCCCTGTGGCACCGCGGACAGGTGCTGGTCGTCGCCGGCCATCACACCGATGAACACCACCGGCACCAGTAGGAGTGCTCCCGCGCTCGCGGTCGCGAGACGGATCACTCCTGGCTCTCCGTCGAGGCGGGGTGGCGGCGGGCGATATCCACCAGCCTCAGCCGGCCGGGGGAGTCCGTAGCCCGCCATACCGCTTCGGCCGGACCCTGTGCGCCGAGGCGGGCGTGGGTGCTCACGTACACGCCCACCGTGGCCGAGACGGCATCGGCCAGTTTGGCGGCCAGGTGTTCTTCGCGCCGGTCGGAGTGGACCGCGAACAGCACGATCGAGGGCAACTTCGTCTCCCGCGCCAAACGCGTGTACCCACCCATCTTGCGTCGCACCTTCGTCAAAGGTTCGGTGCCGGTGTCGTACTCCCAGAAGGCATCCAGACCCATCCGGCCCTGGTGCCAGCGCATGTAGGCATCGGGGCGGATGTGGCGGCCCCATCGACGTGCGCACTCGCGCTCGTTGTCCCACCGCACGAGCTGGGCGACGGGCAGAGCGCGGGCGGCCTCGGTGGTCAACGCCAGGCATTCGACGAGGCCCAGGATGTGGCCGAGGCGTCCCGAGTGCGCCCAGGCCAGGACGCGATCGTGGCGAAACCCCAGCTCACTGATCTCCACACCTCGATGTTCGGCCACCAGCGCCGCCCCCGTCGGAGCCAGGACCCAGTGATCGGCGATGTGTCGTCCCGGGAACGGTTTGAACCGGTCAACCAGCCCGTACTGATGCAGCTGGAGCATCCTTAGGCGAACACGACGTCCCCCTGCCTGCGGAAAGAACAAACGGTGGAGGTGACCGGTGGTCATGACGTGGTGGTCGTACAGTCCGGCCAGGATCTCCCTGTCCCGGGGGGTCACCCTGGGGGCCAACCGCACCAGGGCCGCCCCGTACTGCGAGCGCTCGAACCCAGTCCCGCCACCCGATGCCGGATTCGGTGGATTCACGCGATGCCCCCGTTCTGCTCCCGCACCTCAACATCGGGCTGTTTCTTGCGAGCACCGTGCTCACGTGCGGCTTCGCGCACCTGAGTGGCCCGCCCTTTGATCCCGTCCGGCAGCGGGCGGGTGCGCACCGTGGCCGCCCCCTGCTCCTTCGCCCCCACCAGCGGGCGCACCGCCGCCTGGTAAGCACCCAAATGGGTCAGGTCATAGGCCCCCAGCACCGGCAGAGTGTGCTGCTGCAGGCTCACCGCGTCATCGGGCGAGGCCGAGAAATACACCTTCGTCCGGGCGTTCGCCGAGACCGCTTTGCGCAGGTCCGCGGGAAGCTGCCCGAGCTCCTGGTGGGCCAGCGTCAGTCCGAGCCGGTAACCACGCGCCTCGGCCAGCATGTCCTCCAGCGAGCCGGGCAGGTTGAGGAAGTTCTGGCACTCGTCCACGTATGCGCACAGGTCCTTGCGCTGAGCCTCGGGGGTGTGGATGCGGGCGGTGACCGCCTGCCAGGTCGCCGCCAACGCGAACGATCCGATCAGCGAGCTGGTGTCCTCACCAAGGCGACCCTTGGGAAGGCGCAGCAGCACCAGGTGGCCGGTGTCGAACAGGGTGGGCAAGTCGACCGTGGACGGCCCTGAGGCCACCACTTGGCGCACCCACTGACGCAACAACGCCGTGCGGAGTTTGTTCAGCACCGGTCCCGTCACCGCGCTGCGGGCCGAGATCGTGAGCCCGGAGTACCAGCCCCAAAAATCCTCCAGCGCTTCGTCCGGGCCGGTGCGGGCGGTGACCTTACCCATCACCTCCTCTCGCAGGACATCGTCGGCCAGCAGACGCGGCACGTCCCCTAACGTCAGAGCCGGGTCGCTGGCACGGGTCAGGGTGAGCGTGGCCGCGCGCAGGATGTCATCGGTCCTGGGCCCCCAGTACTCGGCGTAAATCCTGCGGAAGATCCCTACGACCGTGTCGCTGGTGAAATCCGGATCCCCGCCCTGCAACAGGTTCAACCGAGGCGGCGCCGCCTTGTCGTCGGGGTCGAACAGCACCACCTTGTCCACCGCGTGTTCGGGCAGGCGGGCCAGGATGTCGGTGACCAGGTCCCCGCGCGGGTCGATCACCAGCCCTGCCCTGCCTGCTTCGGCGTCCTGGAGGACGAGGTTGGCGAGCAGCGTGGACTTGCCCGAGCCCGTCTTGCCGAGGATGTGGGTGTGCTGACGTGCCTCGACCACCCCCAAGGCGACCGGACGCCGTGTGCCGGCGTCGCTGTCACCGACCACCCGGGTGTTCTCGCCCCCGCGCGGCACCTGCGGACTCGGTGCCGCAGGCCGCGCCCCCGCCCGCAGGAGCCCGGGGACAGTGGTGTCGGTGGGCAGGTGCGCGATGCCGGCCAACTCGGCGGTGCAGAGCAGGAACCCGTGGCCGAGGAACCTGTTCGCAGCCCACCAGCCGGGCCGGATCATGAAACGGCGGTGCAGGTGGTTGGTACCCGACGTGTAGGAGGCGAACGCAGAGGCGACCCCGTGAGCCCGCCCCCGTAGCCTTTCCTTGGCTTCCTCTCCAGTGTGGGTGGTGGTGAGGATGTAGGCGACATCGCACGTCAGGCGGGGTGAGGACGCTTTGGTCAGGATCGCCCGCACGTCATCTGTTGTCCCCGGCAATGCTGCAGGGCGCGTCCGAACGGTGCCGTGGGCGGTGGGATCCAGGGCATCAACCAGATAGGTCCCCATCCCGTTGTGGCCCTGGAGGCGGGCCGCCGCCGGGCGGGCTCGCGCCGCACGCCGCCCCGTCGCCGGGCGGGCCGTGATCCGCACCAGGGCGTGTTCTCCTTCCACCAGGTCTTCTAGCGCGCCCAGGAGCGGGCGGGAGGGGTCGTCGTCGAACTTCGTGCGCAGCGGGAACGCCTCGGCGCGACCGAGCCGCAGATGGCCACCCGTGGTGTGGGCCCCCGTGGGCAGGGGCGACTCGCCAGAGGCGAGGTGGCGGATGGAGGTGGTGGCTCCGGGCCAGGCCGAGGAGATCGCCCGCTCCACCGTGCCAGGCGGCACGATCCCGGGCACCCATACCTGGAACCGCACCCCGGCCGCTGACGCGATGACTTCCATCGCCAGGTGGGATTGGACCAGCCACCGCGACCAGAACGGCCTGAGCAACCCCATGGTGTGGTTCCAGAACGCGGTCGCGTTCTCCAGCGTGGCTTCGGGCGGGGGCAGGATCTGAACCACCCGCGATTCCTGGGACAGGTAGCGGTGTTGGGCCAGGCGCACCCCCAGCACGGCCGCGCACACCACCGCACCGGCTAGTGGGATGAGTCCGAGCAGGAGGAAGAACCCTCCGCTGAGCAGGAGTTCCACCATCAAGCCACCGCCTCCGTGTCCTGGAACGCGCCCAACTCATCACCGGGTTCGTGCTCCGGCTGGTCGTTCTCGTCTGGTTCCTCCTCGGCTCGGATGGCGGCCAGCTCGGCGGGGTCGGAGGTGATCAGCCGGTGCTCCACCGCTGAGGCGACCGGGTGAAAACCGACTCTCTGGTGCCCGGCGACCAGCAGGGCAGAGCCTCGGGGGGCGGTGCTGACCAGCTGGGTCTCTCCCGCTGAGAGGTGGAAGGTCTCGGCCACCTGGTCCACATTCTGCGGGGCCTGCTTGAGCAGCACTTGGGTGGCGGCGTTGGCGATGACCACCCGCCCCAGGTCCGAGCCGAGCACGTCTCCCACGTCCTGGGTGATCAGGGTCAGCCCCACCCAGTGTTTGCGTCCGGCTTTGGCCAGCCGCGCGAGATAGCGGGCCGCGGCCGGATCCTGCAGCAGCAGCCAGGCCTCGTCCACCACGACCATCCGAGGGCGGGCCGGGCCGTGCGCGGTGACGTGCCGCCAGATCGCATCCACCGCCAGAAGCACCCCGACCGACCGGACCTCGTCCGGCAGGTCCTTCAGCGAGACCACCGTCAGGTGACCGCCGACCTGGCCGGTGGAAGAGCCGTCGAACAAGGTGGCATGCGAACCATGGACGAAGGGCTCCAACCTGCCCGCCAGCTCCTGAGCCACAGAGCAGAGGTCCTCCCCCGCACCGGGGTCGGTCGCCAACTCCTCCAACGAGGCAGCCAGATCCGCAAGAACCGGTGCGGGCCGCCCCCACGTGACCGGATCACGGGTGATCCCGGCTTCGGCGTACGCGGTAACGATCGCCCGGTCCACCACGCTCTTGTCCGTGGCTGACAGTCCGCCGACCATCGCTGCGATGAGCGTGTGCAGGAACAGTGCCCGGGACGTGAACGCCTGCGCATCGGTGGCCTCGGAGGGAAGGGCGAACGGGTTCAACCGCCCTTCCGGGGTGCCCAGGCGGATGATGGTGCCGCCCACCGCCTCAGCCAGGCGAAGGTATTCGCCCTCGGGATCGATGACCGCGACTTCCACCCCCACCAGCAACGACCTGAGGACCTCCAGCTTCGCGAGATAGGACTTTCCCGAGCCCGAGCGTGCGAGGATCACGCTGTTGTGGTTGTCCAGGTCGCCGCAGAACCGGTCCCAGGCCACCAGGCCGCTGCTGTGGGTGTTGGTGCCGTAGACCACGGTGGTCTCGCCCAGGTCCGCGACCAGCTCCGGCGAAGCGAACGGGAGCAGTGTCGCGGCGGCGTCGGTGTCCATGGATCGGCCCATCCCCACCAGGTCGGTGCCCAACGGCAGGGTACAGATCCACCCCTGCAACGCCCGGAACGTCACCGGAACCGTATCCACCAGCAGAGACGCGCACAGCGCCTTGAGCTGTTGGAGTTCAGCCTCCAGCACCTCCAGGGTGGGGGCGTGCACGGCGATGTACACCCCCACCCGGAACAAGCGGCCCTGGCCGGTGGCGATGCGGTCGGCGATCTCGGCGGCGTCCATCGCCGCCGTGACCTGGTGCGGATCCTCCACCCGGCCCTGACCCACACTGCTGCGATATGCCGACTCCAACCGGGCCCGGCGTTTGCGCAGCCGGGTGGCGGCGATCGGTGCCGGTACCGGTTCCAGGTGGAAGCTGATGTCGAGCTGGCCGGGGTAGGTGAGCAACGGTTCAGCCCACCCCACCGACACCTGCCTGGGGTACCCGGTCACCGCCAGGGTCTGGCACACCCCGCCCTCAACTGTCAGGTGGTGTGCCCCCACCTGGACGACCGGCCCACCCATCGCGGGTGACCCCGAGCGTGTCCACCATGTGTGCAGAACCATCAACCCTCCGCCTTCTGGCGTTCGTGGATGTCCTCTGTGCCTGGGCCTTCTTCGGCCGGGTCGGGGTCGGTGAGGTGGACGCCCGGGGCGGCCATCGAGGCGCGCAGCACTTGCTCGGCGGCCTCCCCTTCCAAGACCTGGGTGCGGATGCCCAGGGCGGCAAGCCGGTCCGCGGTGTCCTCAGCCCTGCGTCGCAGCGCCGCCCCCGCCTTGCGTGCGCTCCCGGGTGCGGTGACCACGACCACCACCTGTTGGTGCGAGAGCTCATGGGTGGCGGCCAGCTCGTCCAGGAAGTCCGCGTGCGCCACCGCGGCCTCGGACAGAGCTGGATCGGGCAGGTGGTCGGCGTTGGCTCGCACCATGTTCGTGAACCCCGACAGGTCGGCGCTGCGGCGCTGCACCAAGATCTGCACCGGATCGGACAGCCCGTCCAGCACCCCCGCGAACGACGCCAGCACCTGGTCCTGTTCCCGACCCGAAGCCAGCTGGAACGGCAGCGTGGTGCAGGCGATCATCACCGCGCACCGCCCACCCAGATCGATCATCCCGCCCTGAGTAACGGCAGAGGCGGGGAGGCGTAGCGGCTCCAACCGGGGTGCTCGACGCAGCCGGGGCGCCCACCGGGGCAAGCCCGGAACCTGCCCCGACGGTGCGGGGACCAGGTGCTTGGGTGAGCGCGCCCATACCAACGCGTAGGCGGCGACGCGTTCCAGGCCTTGGCCGTCGCGCTCGCCCAAAGCGACGGCGATGACCGCGCCCAGCACCGGGGCCAGGGCCATCGCGATCACCCACGATGGCGCGTGGTCGCGCAGGAGCAGGTAGGTCCCCCACCCTCCGACCAGGGCCGGGGCGATGATCAGACACTGGCGTGCGGTCAGGCCGAACACCAGGGGTTCGGGCCGGTCGATGTCAGCGGGGATGCGTCCCCGCCACCCTGGTGCTTCGTCGGATGTCACAAGCGCCCCTCCATCTCACTCGTGTGTTCTTGGACGGCTGGTCACTTCTTGGCGCGGTTCGGAGGCGGGAAGAGCCCGTACTGCTTCCACACGCGTTTCGGGTTCGGAAACAACGGCCTTTGGCCCTTGACGTGCGGCGGTGTCCCCCACGTCACGGCTGGCATGTCGGGCAGGTGGCGCAGCCCCGCCGCCGGCCGCGGGTCCGGTTTCGCAAGCCCGAGACGCTCCGGTGCGCGCCGACCCGGCACTCGTACCGGTGGCGGGGTCGGCAGCACGCCCTGCCTCCAGCGGCGTTGGGGTGAGGAGCCCGGCACCGACCCTGTCGGTTTCGGTGACGGTGTCGGTAGTGGGAACAACGTCTGTTGGCCGACCTTGGGTGATCCGGGCATACGCCCTTCCTCCAGCACTCGACGGGCAGGTGCGGGTGGTGCCGTGCGCGGCGGCGGCAACGGTGGCAGTGCTTTCTGCCCGGGGAGGGCCGGTGGCCCGCCTGGTCTGGGGCCTGGTTGTGGCCAGGGGCCCGCACCACTGCCGGGCCCGGGAAGTGCGCGCCTTCCGCCGGTGGTGAGGTCACCAACCGGATCGGGTGGGTCGTGGCGGTGCCGGTACCACCACGCTTGCGACTGCAAGGGCTGCAGGCCTTTGGAAGGTGTGGGCGTGTGCCGAGGTAGAGGCTTGCCGGGGGTGTGCTTGGGCCATCCGCGCTGAGGACGCCGAATGCCCAGGTCGAAGCCTTCTCGCAGGGCTACGGGCATCCGCACGTTCCCCAGGGAGCGGAACGCCATCATCCACGCGATGTTCTTCAACATCGCCGCCAGCGGTGACGTGCCGGGGTTGGGCTGCCACACCAGTTTCATCACCCAGGAGCTGATCCGGATCTGCACATACAGCAGCACCAGGAGCAGCATGATGTTCATCAACCAGCCCGCGTCCCCCACATCCCCTTCGACGGGGGAGGCGATCACGCTGCTGGCCAACGTGACACTTTCGGGCCCAGTACCGGTGTCAAGGACCAGGGCGGGGTCGTGCTCGGAAGCGGCCGTTTCGCGCAGCGACCCGAAGATCGTCATCTGCCCCTCGAAGAACAACCTGGCCATGGCGATGAACACGATCGACTGAGCGATCGGGATCGCGCACAACCCCACCATGCACTTCCACCACAGCTCCGCGATCCGGTTCGTGTGCGGCAGCGCATGGAACATCAACAGCAACGGACCGGCGATGACCAGGACGATGACCATGCAGATCCGCACCGCCTCGGTGAGCATCCACACCGCCAGCATCACCACGACGACCACCAGGAGCAGGATGGTGAAGACCATCGCTTCCTCGAGGATCACGTTCAACCGGTCCCGGAAGTTGGTCGCAGCTGCCTGGGCGTCGATGCCCTGCGCCCCGATCGCAGCCGAGATCTGGTTGGAGCCGCGCACCATCTCCGTGGTCACCCACAGCGAGAAGTTCGCCGCCACGAACGCGAAGACGCCCCGAGGAAGAATGTCGGCGGCCGAGTAGCGGCTCTGCACATTCTGGTAGCCCATGACCACCAGCCCGCCCGCTACCACCAACAGCACGAACAAGGTGTTACCGGTGGTGAGGATCCCGCTGTGAAGCGCCTTCATGCCCTCGGTCGGCAGCGGGGTGTAGAAGGCGTGCTGGGCCAGCCACCCCAGGGCCGGGTTCAGACCGGACACGACGAAGTCCGCGAACCAGTTCGACACGTGGCAGCCGGGGTCGACCAGGCCGCAGTCGAACACCTCCCCCTCGGTGTCCAACTCGACCGATTCCTCGGAAGGATCCTGCTGGTCGCGTAAGGCCGGCTCATCCTCGCGCGCGTCCTCCGGTGGTGGGAGCGGTTCGTCGGTGATCTCCGGCTCCGGGCCGGGCTCCGCCTCCGGTCCGCTCTCAGGTTCGGGGGCCGATTCCGGGCCGGGGTCTTCCGGTGCCGGGAGCGGGTCATCGGAGGGCGGCGGGTCCGGAGCCAGCGGCACCCGCCACCCCGATGGTGCGAGGCTCACTGGCCGTCCCCACTCACGCCCGCGCGGACCACCCAGTCCAAGATGTCCATCAGCACGGTGGCCAAGATCGCGATGCCGTACCCGATCGCCGTCCCGGTCAGAGCCCGCTTCGCGCCGTCGATCGCACCGGGCTCGCCGTTGGCCATCATCCACCGCACCGCCGCGATCGTCAGGAACAACGTCCCCAGCGCCGACCCCAAAGCGATGAGCACCAGCCGGATTCGGCTCACGACCGCGCGCAGGTCAGCGGTCTCCTGGTCTGCTGACTCCGCCTCTGTGTTGCCTGCCAGATCAGCCGTGGACTCCGCCCACACCCATGCCCCGCCATCGCCGGCCACCACCCACCACACGGTGAGCACACCCGCCACCACGACCACCGGTATCCACCGGACCCCACGCACCCGCGCCGCTGCCGCCATATCCGCCCCCCTTGGTGTCGCGCCCTGTCCCGGGCACCGGGCCGCGGCATCAGATGTCCGAGGCCCAGTGCCCGTACTTGCTCCCCTAAGAAGCCACCGGCAAGGGCGGATGCGACAACGACTTCCCCCGAGTCGGCGCACCGGCCAGCAGCCGCAGGGACCCGCGCTTGTGAGCGGACAGATCATCCGGGCGGATGAGGGCGTCAGCGATCACCACCCCACCCGAGTGCACCGCCGCCACCAGACGGGCCTCGGCGCGCTCGCGACGCTTGGCCAGCGCCTTGTAGGACACCCCGTCCTGCTCCGCGATCTCGGCCAGCGGCGCGTTCTCCAAACGCGTGCGGGCGATAAGCCGCGCTTCCGACCGCGAGAGCACCCCCACCCGCACCGCGGACACCAACAGCAGCTCGGGGCTGGCCGCGGCCCCCGGGTCCAGATCCTCCTGACGGCCCGGGTCGCCGGTGGGGATCGGCGCGTCCTTCTCACGTTTGCGCGCCGTCAGTGCCGCGCGGTGCACCGGCCGGGTCAGGTACCAGGCCATGCGGGCGTAATTGAGGTTGATGGTGCGGACCTGGTGGATGGCCTCGCACACGATCGCGGACTCCACAGCGTCCACCCCACCCGGGTCCAGCCCCCGGCAGGTACGGCGGGCGGTGGAGCGCAGCGCGGGGATGCACAGTCCGAGTGCGCCGACCATCCAGTCTTGCGAGAGGCGGGCCGCGCGGATGGTGTGCCGCCACACCTCATCGCGCACCTCGTGCGGAGTGCCCTCGTCCATGAGCACGTCACGGAGTTCGTACAGCGAGTAGGTGCGGTCCTGGAGCCAGGAATGGCAGGCCGCGCCGTGCAGGAGCAGGTGTGTAGGAGCCAGCTCGGCAAAGGCGGTGTTGACCACAGCGAGCGGTGAAGGAGAAAAAGTCATGGAGCCCCCTCAAAAATGCCATCGAGAAGCGACACCCCAACTCAACACCAGCACACGATCATGCCCTTCTCAAAGCATTCTCATTCCACACTCAGACCATACTCACAGCGCTCTCATATATTAAACGAGGGGTAAAATGTACACCGACCAGGACTGGGGTTCCCGCCACAGATACGGCTACGCATTGGGTCTATAATGCACCCAAAATGGGATCATGCGCCTACCGTGAGCAACTTCCATGGCGCCTGAGCACAATCTCAGATCAGAGAGAGGATCATTTCTCGGAGGTGGAGCCACACCCACACCGTCACAATAATCCGCACACGTTACTCACACACCCATGGGAATCCGTCTTCCCTGTTCTCATTCGCTCCTCAAGGCTGACGCAACGACTTTTGGAGGTTCGACAGGATTCGTTCAGAACCAAAGGAATCGAAAGCCGCACGGTTCTCGTTCTCCATGCGTCAACCTCTGGGCGGTGAGGCGATCACGTCGCCCTCCCTGTGGTCAGCGCTCCGATCCACCAGTGGCAGGTTGAAGCCCGCCCTGACGAGGACTGGTTGAAGGCGCCGCTCGACAAACCTGAGGCGCATGGGAGACGCTCGGGACTCTGGTCCTGATGGCTTGTTGTGGCCCTGGGATACCCTGAAGGGGTTGAACGCGAAGAACCGCCCCCTGTCACTAGGACTGACAGGGGGCGGTTCTCTTCCCGTATGGGGGTGTTACCTGCCGCGCACTGCGTTCACCAACGCTGCCCACTCGGTAGCGGGCACCACGAGGTGGCCCATCTGCCGGTTCTGAGTATCGCGGACACCGGCCACGGGACCCTCCGCAACCTCCACACAGTTCGCTCCGTTTGCGCTGTAACTGGACTTGTGCCATCTGGACTCATGCCATTCGGTGGTGGTGTTCATGTCATCTTCCTAAGTACGTCCAACGAGAGGCCCACTGGCAGGGAGGAAGCAAGGGCGGCCGTAGCCTCGCCGGAAAGTCTGTCGTGCGAGGTGTCCTCGTGAATCACGTTACCGTCGGCGTGATCGCTGACGACCGCGAGATCTCCCGTCCGCAGCCGGAACAGCATGAGCGGGCTTGCAGGTACGAGGAGAGTCGTCCCCTCAGGCACGAGATGCAGGGTCACCCGGCCCGTAGCCGCCCACTCGATGAGATGCGCGGCTTGCGCCTGGCGCAGGTCGGTGGGGAGTCCTGCGACTGCCGCTGCGGAGAATACTGCTGTCACATCCATGTCGGGCAGCTCACCCAGCCGTTCCGTACGCAGCGCGACCAAGCGTGCAAGATCCCCTGGAGACGCCCCGGGCATCCCCGCTCGGAACACGGCACGGGCAACCCCCGGACACTGGAGCAAGCCCGGCACCAGCGCGGGTGTGATCACCGTGAGGTGCCTCGCCGTGCGTTCTATGGATTCCAGGTCTCTCGCCCAGTCGGGTAGACCGGTACCTTCCGTGGTCCTTCGCCATGCGGCGAGAAGAACGCCTTGAGCCCCAAGGGCGTCGTCCAACAGTGCAGCATTATCCCGTTTTGGCGTACCCATCCCACCCTCCCATCGATTCACGCTCGAATGCGATGTTCGGCTCCGGTCAGCCAGTTGCCGCTGGGTAAAACCGGCTAGCTCGCGGAACTTGATGAGAGATTCCTGGAAGGGGGTAAGCATCATGTGTGCCAGATTAGCAAGAGTGACCCGGATGGAATCAAGGGATCCCAAAATTATTCCGAACGCTTTGAGACGGCTTTTTCAGGGGGCACTCTGGACCTATGACACCGTGCCCTGGCCAGGGCCAGGGCACCCTCCCCGGGCACGGAAAAGCCCCGGAAGCCGAAGTCGAGAGCGGCTGCCGAGGCAAGGTGCCCCACCCCGAAAGCCCCGAGGTGAAACGAATGCAGTCTATCGACACCACCGCGCCATCCCAAGACCCCGACCCTGCCGGCGTCCCGTACCCGCACCGCATCGCATTCACCGAGCCCCACAAGCACGGCATCGTCCTCGGCCACACCCGTGACTACACAGGCCTCATGAACTGGGTGTGGTCCGTGGCCCCGCGCGGGGCAGCCAAAGGGGTCGAGCAGATCGCCGAAGCCCTCGTGTCCAACGCCCACCGCCACACCCGGTCCGGGGACCCCGGCGGAACCGTGCGGGTCGTGGTCGACATCAACCCGTTCCTCATCGGCGTCGCCGTCACCGACGGCGGTCCCCGACGGGAGACTGTCATCCCCTACCCCCGGTTGGGGGACCCCCGTCAGGCCCCGCTCCCGGGCCTGCACCTGGTCGACCAACTCGCCCTGTACTGGGAATGGCACTGGGAGTGGAAAGCCACCGCCATGGGCCCCCTCACAATCCGCGCGGTGGTGGAGAACCCGTGAAGTGGAACCCCGGGCACGACCGTGCCCAACAGGAGACCGCCGGCGCTCTCACCCGCCACCACGCCCCGCACTGGTGGGTGATGTGGTCCTACTCCCTGCGCGCGTGGGTGGCCTTCTACCTGGGCTCTGCCACCGTGACCCCGCTCCGATACACGGACCCCGACGAGCTCTCCCAGCACATGCGGCACGTCGCCCACCGGGTCGCCGCAGGCCGTACCCCCTGAGAAGGAACTACCACGATGCCCGACCCCGACGTGTCCGCCCTGCTGACGGGGCTTCCTGAGATCCTGACCCCCGGCCAGGTCACTGACCTCTACCGGGTGCACCCCAGATCCCTCTGACGGGGAACATGGGACAAGGCCCTACGCCCCTTCCGTACCCTTGGTGGAACCCGCAGGTACACGAAGGCGAATCTGGCCTCCGCTCTCCAGGCGCCCCTGCAGGCGCGCTCTCCCTGACCCGGGTCTCACACCACACACCCCCACTTGCGCACGTGGGGCAGCTCCGCCAGGTGAGACGTCACCGGGCCCGCAGGGCCACCGACGAAAAAACTCGGTAGCCCCACCCTCCCGGGGCCGGTCGTACTTCCCCGGACCGGCCCCGACCCGCTTCTGGATACGTGCCAGCCTCCACTCTCCGGTCCGACCTCATGGACAGCACCGAGGCCCCCTCACGCCCGACCAAGGTTGCCCGCTCGTTCCGGATCGGCCCCAAGACCATCACCCACCGGGAAAGGACGGCCTCCTCAGCTCGGTCAAGACACCGCACGACCACCGCCGCTACCCCAGGTCGCAGATCTCCCACGTCCTGCATGCGGAAACGGGCAGCAGCAAGGCCGTCTGCGCCCTGAAGGAGGTCCACGCCTTTGCGCTGGAGATCGGTGCGGTGGGCGACGCCGAGTACACGGCCCTCATCGACACCCCGCGCAACGTGGAGCCCTCATGACCCGACGCCCCTCACTGACATGGCACATCGAAGAGACCCACACGAACGGGGACCCGGCGGTGGGCTTCCGCCGCCCGTGGGAGAAGGAGCGGATCACGGTCCGCGCTCTGGATTCTGAACAGGTACGCGCGGACCTTCAGGAGCTCGAGCGCATCGACGGGCTCAACCCCGGCTGGTACCTGGGGTTCCTGATCCGCAACACGCCCGTGGAGGGGTTGGACGGCCTGTGGGCGCAGTACCCCGGGGTAGTCGTGGTGAACGCCGACCGACCGTGCGAGCTGGCCAGGCTCATCACCGCCGCCCACACCGAGCACGGCCTACAGGAAGGGACAACCGGTGAGCACGCCGGCCAGTGACGGAACCCCGCTCATGCGCCCCTACACCGAGCACGCCGAACGCCTCGCGCCGGAAGTGATGCGAGCGCGAGCCCGGGCAGCGGCCGACGCCGCCGCCGGGCTGGCCAAGCTCGTGGAGATCTCGGCCCGGCAGGAGGTGGCGGCAGCTCAGGTCCGGTTGAACGCCGCGCAGGGCCGCCTCGATGCTGCGCGAGCGGAAGTGACGACCGTGGGGCTTGCGCACTTGAGGACGGCAGTGCGCCAGTGGTGCAACCTGCGCTCCCTGCCATGAGCGGCCAGAGCCCGATCTGCTGCTCCGTGCTCCATCTCAGTGTGAGACCTCTGCATTCCCTCTGACACGAGGAGACCGCACGGAAGTCAGATTATTCTCAGGCGCGAATAACCTGCAGATCGTTGACCACCCTTGCGTCGATCTCTACTGTAAATATCGTTTCGACCCTTTCAGAAAGGGCCATTCCATGAAGTTCGAGAAGCTTGCCGGTGACTGCAACCGGGATGATTGTCCAGGTATCTATTCCACCGGCAAGGGGACCGTCGTCGTCCAAGGCGACCTACTGACCGACACCACTGGCCTCACCCCCTCCCCAGGCGAGGCCGCCGTCGAGATTCCCCTCCATCTGATCGAGGAGGCCGCCCGTGCGCTTGGAAGGTGACGCATGGAGGGAGTTCTTCGACTCCTTCCAGCACGAGGCGTTCCGGCTGGAGACCCTGCCCAGCTACACGGTGCCCGAGGAGGAGCAGGAGCTGCGGCAGTTCCTCGCCGGCCAGACCCGCCCATCCGAGGAGCTGCACACCGACAGCTACCTGCTCCGGGTGCGCAACCACATCGAGTCCGGACGCCGGATCCACCGTGTGCACACCCTCACCAGTCCCCTCGGCGATCACCTGCGGTTCCAGTTCGAATGGGGGTATGCCTTCAGCGTGCAGGCGGGAGAAGAGGTGAACATCCTCGACTTCACCACCACCCCCGACCCCGGGCTGCCGCGGCAGGACTTCTGGCTCTTCGACGACACCCACGTGGTGCTCATGCACTACGCTGCCGACGGAACCCAGACCGGCCGGGAACTCCTGGAGGGGGCCGATCCCGCCCCCTACGTCGCCTACAAGAACCTGGCCCTGGAGCACGCCGTCCCCTTCACCGAGTACTACAAGGCCGACTGATTGACGCTTGATCCCGACCGTGCCCAACACCCGCGTAGCGAGCTGGCGGAGGCTCTTCGCAGCCTCCGCCGCGCCTCGGGGCTGACCGGCGCGCGGCTCGCCGTCCGCAGCGGGATGAGCCAGGCCAAGGTCAGCAAGATCGAGAACGGCCGCGTACTACCCTCCGCGCTGGACGTCGAGCGCATCCTGCGTGCGCTCGACGTTCCGCTCGGGGAGGAGGAGGCCGCGCGCCTGCTGGAGCTGACCCGTGTGGCCAACACCGACTACCAGGGGTTTCGTACCGCGCTGCAGCGCGGTCTCGGGGAGACGCAGCGGGACCTGGCCGCGATCGAGGCCTCGGCGTCCGCCATCCGCTTCTTCCTGCCCTGCATGATCACCGGGCTTCTACAGACCCCGGACTACGCCCGCCAGACCCTGTCGCACACGCTGGTGAATCGCGGTGCGAGCTGGGAGACGGCGCTCGCTCGACGCCTGAAGCGCCAGACGGTGCTCTACGACGAGGGGAAGCGCTTCGTGTTCGTCCTGACCGAGGCCGCCCTGCGCTGGCCGCTGTGTCGCCCGGAGGCGATGGCGGTGCAGATGGACCGGATCGCCTCGCTCAGCGAACTGCCCAGCGTGGACATCCGTGTCGTGCCCGCCGATCCCCCCGTGCCCAGCGGCCCCCTCAACGGGTTCACCGTCTACGACGACCGCCTGGTGACCGTCGAGGTGTTCACGGGCAAGCTCGCCCTGCGCGACCCGAAGGACGTCTCCTACAGCATGGAGATATTCGCCTTCTTCCACGAACACGCACTCGAAGGCGAAAACACCAGGTCATTCCTGCGCGACCTCGCACAGGAATACCGCAACCGGGCATAACCGGCACCACTGCGGATGAATTTATTCCCTAGCGGGAAACTTCTTCACCTGCCTTGTGCGGGTCCCTAATCTGAGCTGTGCTCACAGGACCCCATGAGAAAGGAAAGACCTGTGCAGAACACGCAGGACAGCCCCAGGTCGGAATCTCCCTTCGCCCTCGACATCAGGCTGATCGAGAACAGCGACTCCCTGGCCCAGCTGATCAACCTCACCGACGATGGCTGCGGCTCCAGCTGCCCCAACTCCTGCACCACGAGCGCCTCGGACTGATCGGCACGGTCGGCACCGGTCCCGAACACCGGTGCCGACCAGGACTCCAGGGAGGAGGGGAAATGGGTTCCGGCAAGGAGCAGCACGGGTGTTGGCGTGTGGTCGGCCGACCGCTGGTGCGGGCAAGCCTGCTCAGCGGCCTACCGACGAGCGGCGTACCGGATCTGAGCGGCAGTGATCCGCGTCCGTGGTTGGAGTGGCTGCGCCGCGTGCGGGAGCACCCGGGTCTGACCGAAGCGATCCGACACACCTCGCCCGACCTGGCGGCCGGTGTGGATGCTCTGCTCGACCAGGATCCGGCTGCGGTGCGGGTACGCCGGGCCCGGAAGGCGACCGCTTCCGTTCTGCGCTACGTACTGCGGGCCGACAGCCGCGCCACTCCCTTCGGGTTGTTCGCCGGCGTAACTGCCGCGACCTTCTCCGAACACACACGAGTGGTGTGGGGTGGCGCCCACCGGAAGGTGGTCTCCCCCGGCGGGGCATGGGTGGCCGAGGTCGTCAGCGCTCTGGAGGCCCTACCTGTGGTGCGTGAGCGCCTGCTGGTCGTAGTCAACAACACCGCCGTCGAAGAGTGCGGACACCTCGTCGTGCCCCAATACACGCGCCCCGGCCAGGGTGCGCCCGGGTCGGACACGAAGCAGGTCGAGATCCGTATCAACAGCGCCATACGCCTGGTCCTGGAAACAGCACGTCAGCCCGCGCCGTGGTCGACGCTCCGGGCCAAACTGGCCGCCGAATACCCCGCTGAATCTGCCGTGAGTACTGACGCCATGCTCGCCCGGCTGGTCCAGGTGCGAGCGCTGCTCACCTCGCTCGCCCCTGCGTCCACCGAAACCGACTCCCTCGGCTGCCTCGTCTCTTCCCTCGCCCAGATCAACGGCTGCGCTCTGCCCGAAGTCCGACCGCTGGTGTCACTTCTTCAGGAGGCGCACACGGCGGTGGAGGAGCACAACCGCGATGGCGGTCCCTACGCGCGGAGGGAGGCCGACGAGGCGGTCGCGCGCGTGTCCTGGGTCCAGCCGTTGGGGGTGGACGTGCGGGTGGACGCCGATCTGGCGCTGCCCATGGCGGTGGCGCGCGCGGCGGAGCAGGCCGCGCACATGCTGGCCGTCCTGTCCCCTCACCCGGGCGGGCTGCCCGCGTGGCACACGTACCGGGAGCGGTTCGCCGACCGGTACGGCGACGCATTCGTGCCCGTCCGCGAGGTTGTGCACCCCCAGACCGGGCTGGGCTTTCCCGCCGGGTACGCCACCGCTGACGCCGAAGGCCGCGCCGAGCTCCTCACCAGTCGTGTCCGTTGGCTGCTGGAGCAGGCCCAGGCCGCCGCCCTGGACGGCCGGCGGGAGATCAGCGCAGACGCGCTTCTGGACGAACTGGCCGGTCGGCAGTCCGCGCTGCCTCCTGGGCACACGGAACTGAACCTGCGTGTGGAGTCTCCCTCACGAGCCGCGCTGGACAGCGGCCGGTTCCGCGTCGCGGTGCTGGGCGCCTCCCGCAGCGCGGCCACCATGGCGGGACGCTTCGCCGCTCTGGCTGGTGTCCGGGACGACCTGCGCGAAGCCGTCTCGCGCACCACCTCCGCCGGGGCGGTGCCGGTGCAGCTGTCGTTCCCGCCGCTGCGAGCCCGCAGCTCCCACCTGGTCCGCTCGGAGAGGCTTCTCGATCACCTGATCAGCGTGGGCGAATACCCCGCTTCAGTGCCCGGACAGCTGGGTGTGGACGATCTCGCGATCGGGTGCGATGACGGCGGCCTCTTCCTGTTCTCACGCATCCTGGCGCGCAGGGTCGAGCCTGTCGTGCCACACGCACTGAACCTGCGCTACGCCCCGTTGCTGGCCCGGTTCCTGGCCGAACTCCCCCGTGCCGGACGCGCGGTGGTCATCGGGTTCGACTGGGGCGCTGCCTCCTCGTTGCCGTTCCTACCCCGTGTGCGCTCGGGCAACGTGGTTCTGGCCAACGCCCGGTGGCGGGTCAGAGCCGCCGACCTCCCCCCTCATACCGCGTCGTGGCCGCGGTGGCGGCGAGAGTGGGCGCTCTGGGCTGAGCGCCGCAACCTGCCCGGCGTGGTGGACCTGGGCAAAGGCGACCAGCGCCTGCGCCTGGACCTTGCCGAACCAGCACACCTGTTCCTGCTGCGCGCCCAGGTCGACAAGGAAGGCGGCACGGTCCTCACCGAGGCTCCCGACCCGCGCTCGTCCGGATGGTGCGAGGGGCGACCGATCGAGGTTCTCGTTCAGCTCTGCCGGGAAGAGGTCGTCGCGTGAACACCGCGACCACCGAAGCGACGGAGATAGCGGGACTGGTGGCCGATCGCCTGGCCACACCCGAGCAAGGGCGTGCTCTGGCCGAAGACCGGTGGTGGCCCCAGTCGCTGGCACACGGTGCGGCCGGGGTGGTGCTGCTGCACATCGAACGCGCCCGCACCGGTCACGGGCCGTGGGACCGCGTCCAGCGGTGGCTGGATTGCGCGGTCGCCGAGGGCGTGGACTCCTCCCCCAGCGCGCACCTGTACTACGGCGCGCCTGCGGTGGCGTTCGTCCTACACCAGGCCGCGACAGTCCGTCCTGGGTATGAGCGTGAGCTTGCCCGGCTGGACAAGGCCGTGGCCCGGATCGTGGTCTCTCGTCTGGAGCGGGCGCGTGCGCGGATGGATGCCGGTGGGCTTCCGTTGCTTTCGGAGTTCGACACCATCCGGGGCCTGACGGGGCTGGGCGCCCTGCTGCTGGCCCGCGACCCGCAGAGCCTACTTCTTCGCGATGTGCTGGCTTACCTGGTGCGGTTGACCGAGCCGGTCACCCTCCACGGCCGTACGCTTCCCGGCTGGTGGAGTCCGGTCGGCCCAGGAGGAAGAGTCGACGCCGCATTCCCTGGTGGGCACGCCAACACCGGCATGGCCCACGGCATCGCCGGCCCCCTGACACTCCTCGCAGCCGCCCTGCGGCGCGGGATCAAGGCGGACGGACACGCGGAAGCTATCCAGCGCATCCTGGCCTGGCTCGACACCTGGCAACGGTCGTCTCCGGCTGGGGCGTGGTGGCCGTACTGGGTCACCCGCGCACAGCTCGACGAAACCCGCGGCCCGGTCGGCCCACAGCGGCCCTCGTGGTGCTACGGCGCCGCCGGTGCGGCCCGCGCGCAACTGCTCGCTGCCGACGCCCTGGGAGACCAGCGACGCTACGCCGCCGCGCAGAGCACTCTCGCCCGCGTCTTCACCGAGGAGCCCATGACGCTGGACTCTTCGCTGTGCCATGGCCGTACCGGTCTGGCAGTGCTCGCCCACGCCACCGCGCTGGGCAACGCTCCGGGGCTGTGCGCCGCGCTCTCGGACGGCGATGCCGAAGCGATGGCGGATGAACTGCTCGCCGGAGCCGGGATCGGTCTGCTGGAGGGGGCAGCCGGTATCGCCACCGCCCTGCACACGCTGCACACCCCCTCCCCCGACATGGAATGGGCTACCTTCCTTCTCCTCGACCGCCAGAAGCACCACGCTGATGGGTGACGAGCAGCCGCAGATCCTCATCCAGTGGGCCGACTGGGCCGCCGCCGAGCACTGGGGCGTTCACGGCCTGGGCCCGGCGCTCGAAGGAGCGCGCAAGGAGGGACTCGTCCCGGCGTGGTGGTTCGTCCGTAAGAGGCCCCACTGGCGGCTGCGCTACACCGGAGGCCGCCCGGCCCGGCAGTTCCTGGACACCGAACTGGAGCGCCTCCACAGCGAGGGAGCCGTGGCCCGGTGGGTGCACGGCATCTACGAATCCGAAACTGGGGCTTTTGGCGGATCGGCGGGGATGGCGTTGGCCCACGCCGTGTTCTGCGAGGACAGCCGACACCTCCTCGCCTACCTGGGGCACCGCAGCACGACGTCCGGCACGGAACTCGGCCGCCGTGAACTCGCCCTCCTCCTGGGTAGCGCCTTCCTGCGCGGTGCCCGGTTGGACTGGTTCGAGCAGGCCGACGTCTGGGCCAAGATCGCCGCACTACGTGCCCTCCCCCAGCCCTTCCGTCTGGAAGAGGGGCTGCTCTCCTCGGCACGCACCCTCATGACCCTCAACCCGCGTCCTCTTGCCGCGTCGGGGCCGCTGCACCACACCAGCAGCTGGGCTCAGGTATTCACCGCGGCCGGAGCCGCCCTCGCTGATCTCGCTGCCCAGGGCAGGTTGAGCCGAGGTCTGCGCGCGGTGTGTACCCATCATCTGATCTTCGCCTTCAACCGGTGGGGCCTGCCCTACCGGGACCAGCACATCCTGTCCCACACCGCCAGAAAGGCCGCCATGACCGACACCACCCACAACACCGCACCAGAAACCGCTGACGCCTTGCGCGAGGCCCTCATCCAGCAGCTGCGGGAGAACGGTGCCCTCACCACCCAGGCGGTGGAGGGAGCGTTCCGCTCGGTGCCGCGCCACGCTTTCGTTCCCAATGCCACCCTGGAGGAGGCCTACACCAACGCGCCCGTACACATCAAGCACGATGGCAACGGCGCCTCCATCAGCTGCGGATCCCAGCCCGGAGTCGTCGCGACAATGCTGGAACAGGCCCAGATCGAACCGGGGATGCACGTACTAGAGCTCGGCGCCGGCACCGGATACAACGCCGCCCTCCTCGGCCACCTGGTCGGACCAGCCGGGTCGGTCACCACCATCGACGTCGACCAGGACCTCGTCGAGGGCGCCCGGGCCCGACTGAAGGAGAACGGCGCAGCCAACGTCACCGTGGTCCTGGGCGACGGCGCGCTCGGCCACCCCGACACAGCCCCGTTCGACCGGATCATCGCCACGGTGGGCTGCCACGACGTGCCCCGCGCCTGGGTGGACCAGCTCGCCCCCGGCGGCAGGCTCATCGCCCCGGTGCGCATCGCCGGAGACGTCTCCCGCTCCATCGTCTTCGAAGCCGACGGCAACCACTGGGCGAGCACCGACAGCCAGCTGTGCACGTTCATGCCGCTGCGCGGCGGTGGGATCGGCGACGACCCCCGCACTGTCCTGGCTCTGGACGCTGATGCCACCGTGCTGCTCCAGACCAACCAGGACCAGAGCATTGCTTCCGAGCAGGTGGACCACGTGCTCGCCGAGCCCTGCACCACCACCTGGACGGGGGTGGACTTCGGCAAGGGCCAGCCCCTGGACCCGATGTGGCTGTGGCTGGCCACCCGCCTGGACAACCGCGCCTCACGTATGCCGGTGCAGCCCCAAGCCGTGGCCAGTGGCCTGGTCTCGCCCGGTTTGCCTTGGGGTGACATGGCCAGTGTCCCCGCGGGCGAGCGGGGGCTGGCGTACTTGACGATGCGCCCGGGCCAAGGCCAGCAGGGGCGTCACGAGGTCGGTGTCATCGGGCACTCCCCCGCCGGTCAGAAGCTGGCCGAGCATATGGCCGAGCACATCCGGGCTTGGGAACCCCACCGCACCGAGGAACTCTCCTTCGCCCTGCACTACAGCCCTGTCCCGGAACCCTCCACCGCCACGCGACGGGTGCTGGCACGGCCCCACTCCACCCTGATGGTCTGCTGGGGTGAGCCCGCATGAGGTTCGTGCGCTGGTTCCCGCTGATCCCCCGGCCGCGCCCGCCGGCTGACAGCCTGAACGCGCGCGTGGAACGCCTGACCACGGCGGGACGGACCGCACGTTCCGGTTCGGGTGAGGAGGCTCTGGCCGCCGCCGCGCAGGTCTACAACGGCGCGGCCCTGCTCGCCTCCGACGTCGGAATGCCCGACCTGGCCCGCGACTGGTGCTGGGAGCATGCCCAGGCGTACCTGGCGCACCTGCCGTTGAACGCCGCCATGGCCCAACGTGCCCTGGAACCGGTGGTCAACCTGGCCCGGCTCCGTATCCGAGCGGGCAACGGCGCAGAGGCCTTCGCGATGCTCACCGCCCTGCGCGAAGGGGTGTGCACGGCCACAGCCACCGTAATCGACGGCCACGAACTCCCCCTGGGCCGGATCGTCGTCTCCGACGAGGAGCGGGCGGAGTTGCACCGCTGGCTGTGGACGGTGTGCCTGGGAGACGGGATGCGCGCCCTGGCCACCGAAGGCAGATGGCAGGAAGCCGCCGAGCAGGCTCGGCAGCACGGCGGGATCGGTGACCGTCTCTTCGACGGCCGCCAGGTCGCCATCATCGCCGCGCTCACCGGGGGCAATCCGAGAACTGCGCTGGCCATGGCCGAGAACTGCGAAGTTCGGGAACCGTGGGAGAGAGCCGTCCAGGCGGTCCTGGTCCTGTGGTGTCACAGGGAATCCGTCGAAGTCACGGCCGCCGACGTCGAGACGGCTCTGGGGCGTGTCCGTGATGTCGACAACGGCCGGGTCGTGTTCACGACCCGGCTCGGAATCGTCGCAACGGAGCTCCTCGGAGGTCTCCAAGGGGATGCCTCTGAGCTCGCTTCGCAGCTGGTCGTCGCCATCGTCCGCGCACAGGACGGGTACGCGGCCCGAGACCTGCTCACCGCATGGGGAGGAAAGCTTTCATCCGATCAGATGGGCAGCTTGATCCCTGTACTCGAATCCTCCGGCATTGACAGGCAAACCCTCCCTGAGCAGCTGTTCCACGAGCTCCGCGCTGCAATCAGCAAAGCAAGCCAAAGACTCGGTGATCACTCGGTTCTTACATGACGGACGGCCCCCGTAGCTGAAGGGCGGCGGGGACCTGCTTGCATTCCCTTGTCTAGGGTAGAGGAACGTAAACGGCATCGTGGGAGACGAAACCGCTTCACCCCTCGTTGGGGTACCCCAACTCCCCCAGGTAGCAGATCCTGCTTCGCACCCCAGCTGCAAAATGTACCCAGTCGAGCTGATCCACTGGCTCGACTGGGTGCGGAGATTCTTTTGATGAGGTGACATAACAGACAGAGTCATACAACGACTCGTCGATAAGACGCTGACAGAAAATACCGAACCTGTCCTGGTATGAAGTCCCATGCCAGATGGGCTCAGGCGGGAGAGCGGCCTTCTTCGCAATGCTGACTGGACGCTGGGAACCTTCAGCGTCTTCCATAATGAAGAAGTACCCCAACCATGGCTTCTCTCCTGGATACAGCTTTGCCAGGGCGGCGTGCCGAAGGTCTACGGCGCTCCCCAGAGCCTCTTCCACCCGGTTGTTGTAGTTGTTGCCGAACGAGGGTCCACCGAGAGCTTTGAGTTCAAAAGCTGCCACGAGCGTGTTCCCCATACTGACGACCACGTCCCATTGTTTCTGTGGACGAAAGTAGCCGGGAAGCTCCAGCCCTTGCTTGCGGTCAACACGAATAGCTTCTTCGGGGTAACCAGCTTCTAGGAAGAACTTCGCGATCAGCCCTGCGACACTATCGAAGTGTTTACCGGCCCTGACAGAGCTGGCTGTCCCGGCGCCGACCGCGCCTTTGATCTTGGAGAGGTCGCTTTGGGTGCTTTTCACGCCCCAGTACTGAGCGATGGCGTCCTCGAAGTCCTGACGGGTAACCGCCAACCTGTCCTCCTAGTCGGGAATATGATCCAGGCCGTAGGCATCCAGCGCCGCCCGTGTTGCTGCTTCGACGTCACGGTTCCTGAAGGCCTCGGCCAGTTGCCACCGGACCTTATCGCTCAGGTCGGACGGTTGGGGAACTCGGATCTTGCGCAAGTACTGGGCTTGGAACCTCAGGGTGCCACCACGCATCTTGACCGCGTAGGCCTGAACGAAGGCCTGCGCGACCTTGGAGATCAACAGACCTCCCAAAACCTCCAGGTCCCAGGCGTCGGAGACGATGTAGTAGAGGTTGTGGTGGGGGTAGACGCCCTCTTTGTCGAGGACCGGGTGGATGGTGGTTTTCATGTCCGGGAGCAACAGCTTCGGTTTGCCCACCAGAGCATGGTCGACCTTGTCGATGGTCTTGTACCAGCGCTCGGGCTGCTGGACCGCGACGTAGCGTTTGCGGAGTAGGTGAGCGTTCTGTGCGAGGTAGGAGCGCAAGCGCGGGAACCGGGTCAGGTCAACCAGTTCTCCGTTCCGGGTCCAGGGGTTGACCAGGTAGTTTCCCTGCCATTGGTAGGTGCCGGTCTTGGTGTCGCGGACCATGGCCAAGGGCAGGAGCCGGTCTTCCTCTACCAGGTTGGCATCGGCGGTGATGAAGACCTTGTCGGCGCCGGTCGCCACTCCGATGCCGACGCGTGTGCCGGCCGGGCGGTCTTCTAGAACGCTGAAGCGGTCGTTGAGGTCTTCCAGCATGGCCAGACGTGCTGGGGAAGCCGCGGGCCAGAGTTTGGTTCCGGAGAACCAGTGCGGCAGCCGTGCTGCTTGATAGGTCGGTTTCTCGATGACCTGGCTCTCAGGCTCCAGGCTCCAGTTGTAGAGCTCTCGTGCCTCAGCCTGGGAGAAGCCCTTCCGGGTGTCGGCTGCCACAGCGCTGCTCTGCTGTTGCTTGCTGATGATGGTGATGGCGGGGTAAGCAGCCACCTGTTCTTCGAAGGCATCCACGTCATGCATGGTCAGTACGAAGTCAACGCTGAAGCCGGAGGTCACGAGCTCGCGTAGACGTGCTCCGTACTGGTTGTGCATCCATCGGTCTGCGCAGATGAACCCGAGCTGCCCCTGTTCCTGGAGGGTGCGCAGGGCTGCTTCGTAGAAGCCGACGTAGATGTCAGCTCGGCCACCCATGGTGGGGCATGCTGCCCGGTATCGCGCCATGCGCTCGCGGGGAACGTCTTCGAGGCGGATGTAGGGCGGGTTACCGACGACGAAGTCCACGGCCTGGCCGCGGTGGTGTGTCAGGAGGTAGTCGCCTTGGGTGATCCAGGCTTGAACAGCACTCTCGACCGTCGACTCCTCCCAGCCCTGGTCCTGCATCTGAGTGCGGACCAGGTCCCGGCTGGCCTTGACGTTTGCTTCGAGCAGGTCGAAGGCTCGTAGCGCTTGCTTGGCTTCGTCCAGGTCACGGTTGTGGACCTTGCAGGAGTCGCTGAGCCGTTGCACGATCGGGCCGAGGAACGCTCCGCTTCCGCACGCGGGCTCCACGATTGTCAGCGTGGCGAGGTCGCGCTCGGGGGTGTAGCCCACCAGGTCCAGGATGAGCTCAACGACCCATCCGCGAGTGAAGACTTCCCCATGGGTGATGGCTTCACGCATCGAGGAGGGAAGTCGTTCGGTGGCATCTCGCAGGTCAACGGTAGTCACGAGACGACCCTATAGCGTTACTACACTGGCCCGCTCCCGGCGGAAATCATGGCTTCGACGTATGCCTCAGGGGTCGAGGGCAGCTGGAAGCAATCTCAGCCCACGACGTAGCCTCCACTGCAAGCGGCACGAGACGAGGAGGAGTAACTCACCTCGGTGCGATGGGATCATGGCGGTGTAGTGAGAGGGGAGGATACGGTGGCCGATCGGGTGAATTTTATGCTGGCCGACCTGCGAGAGAAGTATGAGGCGATGCCCGCCGCACGGGCCTTCGCTCGCCTCTACGACAACACCGAGTGGGGGCACATGTTTGCAGTCCTCCATAGGCGGCTGAACGAGCACTTCACCGATATCAACGGTCGTGCCAAGACCACTCACCATTACTGGGCCGACAGCAGCAGGGACTTGCTTGCGCTCATCGAGGAGATCGAGCTCGACCTGCATACCCTGAAGAGAGCAGGCATTGAGGTCGCACTGACCGACTCCTACCAGGATGCGCTGGATCGATGTCGGCCATGGCTTTCGCCAAGCGGGGGCAGTACGGTGCCGGAGGACTTTGAGATCATCGAGGTCATCCGTTACGAGCAAGTCTTCACCCACGTGGCTAAAAGCGTGAAGCTCAAGAAGCAGGAGGCTGCCGTAGAGCTGAAGATGGTGGGGAGCGGGTCCTACGCCCACGTCTACTCCTATGTCGACCCTGACTACGGCATCAAGTTTGCGGTCAAGCGGGCGAAGAAAAACCTGGACGAGCGCGAACTGCACCGCTTCAAGCAGGAGTTTGAGGTCCTTAAGAAGCTGAGCTTTCCCTACGTAGTTGAGGCCTACCGCTATGACGAGACGCGAAACGAGTACCGGATGGAGTACTGCGACACAACGCTCCGGGAGCACATCAGTAAGAAAAACTCCACGATGTCTTTCGCAACTCGCAAGCGCATTTCCTTGCAGTTCCTCTACGGAATCAACTACCTTCACCTACAGGGGTTGTTGCACCGTGACATCAGCCTCCAGAACATACTGCTGAAAGTCTTCGATTCCGAGGCCGTTCTGGTGAAGCTCTCGGACTTTGGGCTCGTGAAGGATCAGGCGAACGAGTTCACCCGGACCCAGACCGAGATGAAGGGGACGATCCGGGATCCGATGCTCCGCAGCTTCAAGGACTACGGGGTCGTGAACGAGATGTACTCGATCGCGCATGTCCTGGCCTATATCTTCAAAGGCAGAGAGTCACTCCCCACAGCTGATGACACTGTGGGGCGGATTATTCACAGGTGCGCCGTCAACGACCTCGCCCAGCGCTACCAGAATGTCGCCGATTTGATCGCAGACGTTGAGCGGTTGGAGGCACCGCCGAAGCAAGCGATGCCCTAGCGAATTAGTACGTGTCAGTGGATGAGGCTTCTCTGAAGGGTCGTGGCATGCTCTGGCCGTGGCGATCAAGCTCAACCGTTGTGCTGGGGATTGGTCGGAGCCCCGCAGCGTCAGTCCCGCCCGCCATCCCATCTTGTCAGCAACTACACCGCGCCGACTGGGAGACTGCTGCCCTAAGTTCAGCGATGCCCCGCTCCCGTGAGTGCCGGGAGGCAATCCCGCCCCCCCGAGCCTCCATCGCTCTCGGCACGAAACACCCTTCCCCTACGCCCGTAAGCACGGATGATCTGCAACCTGTGGGGGCTGGCCGGATACGGCCAACACCGCACACACCCCACTCCGCAGCATGCTTTCTGCAACCGTAGAGCTGCACCCTTTTACCCCCGCCCCCTGTGTGAGGAGACCAGTGTGGAGCTACGTCTGACCGATGCCGTCCGAACTTTGCGCGAGGAACTTACCGAGGCTGTCGAGGAAGCCGAAGCCCAAAGCTCCGACATCACCTTCGACATCGGGCCGATCGGGATGGAGTTCGAGGTCGCGTTCCGCGCTGATGCCAAGGCCAAGGGCAAGATCGCCACATGGATCGCCTCTGGGGAGGTCGAGGGAGGTGCAGGTCGTACCCGTACCCACCGCGTGTCCTTCACCCTCACTCCCCGCAGCAAGTCCAGCCCCAACGGCGACGTGTCCATCCACAGCACTCACCAGAACACCGGCCCTGGTGGCCGGACCGGACACATCGGACGTTGACCAGCTCACCCTCACTATCTATCTGCTCGTGTTAAACCCCCGCCCGTTCAGGAAGTGCCGATGCCTGTGGCTGCGCGCATTGCCCGCATCATCAGCCCCACTGGAACCGGATCAGGGTGCCTGATCGCGCCCCGCCTGGTGCTGACCTCCGCCCACGTGGTTCCCGAACCCGGTGGTGAGGAGGTGTCGTTCTTCACCGCCATCGACGAGCACGTATACGCGGGCCGGGTGGTGTGGCGGGGCACCCCGCATGGTCGTGACGACGCCGCCCTAGTGGAAGTCACTGACCCGGTCTGGCCCGCTCAGCCGGTCCGGATGCAGTGGGGGCGCCTGGTCACCGACCGGCCAGGAACGCCGTGTTACACCTGGGGATACCCCAATCTGGTCCAACGCGAAGGACGTCACGTTGAGACAGCCCAGCTCTTGGGGACGATCAACCCCGGCACCCGCATGATCGGTGACCGGTACGCCATGGACATCACCAGCCACCCACCCCACTGGGACGAGGAGGGCTCCCCCTGGGGCGGCCTCTCCGGAGCCGCCCTGATGTGCGAGGACCTGCTGGTGGGGGTGGTCGCCACCGATCCCGCCCACCGAGGCCACGCGGCACTGGAGGCCGTGCCCGCTTACGTGCTGCACCACGACCCCACCTTCCGCACCGTCCTCGACGACCACGGCGTGCCCCAGGTATTGGAACCGGTCGAACTCGCCCACCTGGACCACAGGCCCGGTTTCTTGTCGCGCCGGCTCTCACCGGCTTCGCTGCTGGAAGCCCACCGTCAGGTGGTCGCCTTCCACGGTCGCGACGAACTCATTCACACCCTCCTGGACTGGTGCGTTGACGATGAGCCGATCGCAGCGGTTGTGGTACACGGCCCGGGCGGGCAGGGCAAGACCCGGCTGGCCCACGAGTTCACCAAGCGGCTCTCTCAGCCCGACCGCCGGCGGCGGTGGGCGACCGTGTGGGTCACGGGCGAGGCCACGGCCGAGGAGTTGACGCCGGTCAAGGACGTGGCCGTTCCTCTGCTGCTGGTAGTGGACTACGCCGAAAGCCGTACCGCACAGTTGACCCGTCTTCTCAAACTGTGCGACCGCCCCCCGGGAAGTGCGCCCATCCGACTACTACTCTTGACACGTACCGTGAGTGAGTGGTGGGAACAGGTCAACACCGACACCAACCACCTCTTGGCCGATGTCACCCAACGCCTTCCGCTGCCACCGCTGGCCCCCCTCGTGGTCAACCGCCAACACGAGTACCGCACCGCCCTGACTCACTTGGCCCAGGCACTACCCTCTGTTCGCACCTCGGTCGAGGCCGACTGGCACCAGGTCGCAGCCGACCTTCCGGATCCGAATCTGTCCGGGACAGAGTGGGGCACGGTCCTGAGCGTGCACATGCGTGCCCTGGCCGACCTTCTGGACGCCACCCAGCCCTCCACCACCGTCACTCCTGACACCGCGGTGGAGGGCAGGGTGTTGGCCCACGAATATCGGTACTGGAGCCACACCGCCGCCGCCCGAGGGCTGAGCGCACCGGAACTGGAACAGCCACTGCGTAACGTACTGGCCGCAGCGTTCACCCTGACCACAGGCTCTATCGAAGCTGCGGATGCGCTCGTGGGAAACGTCGCCTCCTTAGGAGGCCAGACCACCGCTCTCAAACAGCAGGTTCGCCGCTGGATCATCGACCTGTATCCCCAAGACAAGAAGGGCGAAGGAGTGCTGTGGGGCCGGGTGCAGCCGGACCGGCTCTTGGAGCACTTCCTCGGCCAGCAACTCCTGCGCAACCCCGACCTCTTCGACCCCCTCCTCGACAGCATCAGTGCGGCGGACGCCGAGCGGCTCGTAGCTCTCTACGCACGGGCGGCCGCACATCCCGCCTTCGCCACGGCCCTGGCTGAACACCTCACCGAGTTGTGCGAGCGCCATATCCAGGTGCTGGGGACCACGGTCATCGAAGTCGCCACCCACACGGAAAACCCCGCCCCGCTCGTCCGGGCCTTGGAGCAAGCCACAGTCAGCCCTGAGGCTTCTCTGGATGTCCTGATGGGCCTTCATGACGCGCTCCCGCACTTCAGCCAGAGACTGGCCGCTTGGACTGGCCAGCTGGTCGATCGCGTGGTCGAGATCCTCCGTGCTTTGGCCGAACAACGACCCGATACCTACCGGCCCCGTCTTGCTATTGCCCTGAACAATCAAGCTGTCCGCCTCGGAATTCTGGGGTCGCACGAAGCAGGCTTGGATGCCAGTACTGAGGCCGTCCGTATCCACCATGCATTGGCTAAACAGCGCTCAGGTACGCACCTTCCCGACTTCGCTATGGCTCTGAGCAATCAGGCCATCCACCTGGGTCACTGGGGTCGGTATGAAGAAGCCCTGGAAGCCATTACCCAAGCCACCCACCACTATCGAGCCCTAGCCGAACAACACCCCAGCACCCATCTCCCTGCCCTCGCTATGGCCACAACCAACCAAGCCACCCGTCTACGAGATCTAGGGCGGTACGAAGAGGCATTAAGGGCCATCACCCAGGCCGTCCACCACTACCGAGCTCTAGCCGAACAACACCCCGACAATCACCTACCCGGCCTCGCAGGATCCCTGAACAACCAAGCCATCCAGCTGAGGGATCTGGGACGGCACGAAGAAGCCCTCGATGCCATCACCCAAGCCGTCCACATTCGCCAGAAACTAGCCGAACAACGACCTGACGCCCACCTCACTGACCTCGCCATGGCCCTGAACAACCAAGCCATCCAGCTGAGGGATCTGGGACGGCACGAAGAAGCCCTGGAGCCCATCGCTCAAGCCGTCCACCACTACCGCGCCCTGGCCGAACAACAGCCCAATGCTTACCTCCCCGATCTTGCTGTGGCCCTGAACAACCAAGCTGGCCACCTGGGAGAGCTCAGGCGGCACGAAGAAGCCCTGGTCGCCACTACCCAGGCCTTCCAAATCCACCGGAAACTGGCCGAACAACGACCCGATGCTCACCTCCCCGGCCTCGCCATGGCCCTGAACAACCAAGCCATCCAAATGGGGGACCTAGGACGGCACCAAGAAGCCCTGGAGCCCATCGCCCAAGCCGTCCACCACTATCGCACCCTGGCCGAACAACGACCCGACACCCACATGCCCCACCTCGCCATGGCCCTGAACAACCAAGCCATCCGATTGGGGGACCTGGGGCGGCACGAAGAAGCCTTGGAAACCATCACCCAGGCCGTTCACATCCGCCGGAAACTGGCCGAACAACGACCCGATGCTCACCTCCCCGGCCTCGCGGGATCCCTGAACAACCAAGCCATCCGTCTGCGAGACCTGGGACGGCACGAAGAGGCCCTGAAGCCCATCGCCCAAGCCGTCCACCACTATCGCACCCTGGCCGAACAGCACCCCGACGCCTACTCCCCTGGCCTCGCAGGGTCCCTGAACAACCAAGCCATCCATTTGGGAAAGTTAGGGCGAATCGAAGAAGCTCTTAAGGTCATCAAGGAAGCCATCAAGATCAGGAGTGCTCTCGCGAAAGCTAGGCCCGCTGTCCATCAAGACGAGTGGGAGCAATCGCGTCGGGTGCTGGAGTGGGTCAAAAGGTTGGGCAACCCCGAAGGAGACTGACTCGGGGAAGGACATGCCGAGTCACCAGCGAACTGGAATCCGCACCTTCAAGGCGAAGAAATCCTGCGCTCGTGCTCCGCTGCCTGAGGAGGTGCTCCAAGGTTTCCGGACAGGAAGCCAGCTCAACGGCCGCACGAGGTGCCATCGGACACCGCCCACCGCCCGTTTGTGCTCCACAGTTCCGTACTGACACGACATCGCGCGGTGCTTCTAACCGATGGCCGCAGGTTCGAATCCTGCCCGGTGCGCTACGGAACACCAGGCCAACCGGGGATATACAGCCTCACCACAGAGGAGCTGTCACGCTGATGGGTCCAAGCTGGGGCCAAACCCCGGCGTAGACGCCGCGCCTGTGCAGACCGACAGGCCTTCCCGGAATCGCGCAGCACCAGCCACGCGGTCTTTTCGGCCGCTTCCCTGGCTACACTCCCCAGGCGTGCTCCGCCCTCCAGACATGAGCCAACACACCACCCCACGCTTCGATGCACCCTGGGCACGTCGGCCCGAATTGTCCGGCGGGTACGGAATGATGGGAGATGTGGAGACCTTCAAGCGGACGCCGCTGCAACTGTTCAACTTGCCGCAGCATTTCGTGATCCCGCTGTTCCAGCGCCCCTACGTCTGGAAGGAGGACGAGCAGTGGGAGCCGCTCTGGAAGGACATCCGGCGCATCGCCGAACTCCGGATCGACGAGCCCCATCTGAACGCCGCTCACTTCCTCGGCGCGGTGGTCATCCAGTCGCATGAAGCTCAGAGCAAGCGGCTCACGACGTGGAACGTGATCGACGGCCAACAGCGGCTGACGACCTTGCAGATCTTCGCGGACGCCACGTGCGCGCTCCTGGCGCAGTCGGGCAACGAGCGGCTCGCCGGCCAGCTCGGACGTCTCACCCACAACGACGATGTCTACGTCGATGATGGCGACATCCGGCTGAAGGTGCGCCATCTCAACAAGGACCGGGCAGCGTTCGACGAAGTGATGTCAGCTGAGCCGCCGGTCGACCACACCGCTCTGACCCACTCCGACTCCCAGATCGTCGCCGCGCACGCCTACTTCTCCACGGTCGTCGAACAGTGGCTCGGCCCGCCCGAGTCGGACGAGTACACCGTCAACGCCAAGAATCTCACCGACGTTCTGCTGGACGGCCTTCAGCTGGTCTCCATCGAGTTGGAGGCCTCGGAGAACTCCCAGGAGATCTTCGAGACGCTCAACGCTCGCGGTACCCCGCTCACCGCGGCCGACCTCGTGCGCAACTTCGTGTTCCAGCGGCTTGAAGCCGAAGGCGCAGACACCGAGAAGGCCTACCGGGAGGACTGGCCGTTCGAGACCAGGTTCTGGATGAAGGAGGTCAGCGTCGGGCGCAACTTCATCAGCCGCAGCTCGCTGTTCCTCAACCAGTGGCTCGTGTCGCGTACCGGCGAGGAGATCAGCCCGCAGTCGACGTTCAGCCGGTTCAAGTCCTACGTGGAGCTCAAGTCCGGTCATAAGATGACCGGCCTGCTGCCTGTGATCAAGCAACAGGCGCAGCAATACGAGGCCTGGACCGAAGCCGCTACCCGTCCCGGAGGAAGCCTCGACTCCGCCGAGATGGCGGTGTACCGGATGCAGGCCGGCGGTGTCGAGGTGCTCAAGCCACTGCTCATCTGGCTGCACGAGCCGGGCCGCGACCTTCCGCGGGAGTCTGTCGATCAGATCATCCGGGTGGCCGAGAGCTGGGTCGTCCGTCGCCAGCTTCTTCGCCTGTCCGGCAGCGATCTGGGGCGCATCGTCGCCGACCTCATCGCGGTCATCTCCGCTGTGCCCGCCGGTGAACTCGTGGAGCGCGTTATCGGGCACCTTGCTCGGCTGAACGTCACGAGCACCTATTGGCCGGGCGATGAGGAAGTTCGCAGGACGCTCGCCACGGAATCGGCCTACTCGCGGTTCCCGCGGGGGCGACTGCGTATGGTCCTCGAAGCGGTGGAGGACCTCTACCGGGCGGAGACGGGCCAGCCGCAGATCGAGCGGAAGGGTTATCCGATCGAGCACCTGCTTCCGCGGAAGTGGCACGACACCTGGCCCGTATCGGCGCCGGAGGACATTGAGGAGCGGCAGCTGCGCGTCCACCGTCTGGGCAACCTGACGCTTCTGACGACGTCGCTCAACGCGAAGGTGTCCAACGGACCGTGGTCGGCGAAGCGGTCGGCGCTGATGGACCACAACACGATCACGCTCACGGGTCGGGTGATCAAGCGGACCGAGCACCATGCTTGGGATGAGGAGCTGATCGACGAGCGGACGGCGGAGCTGATCGATCGGATCCTTCAGGTGTGGCCGGTTCCGGGGGGCCATCACGGCAAGGTGGTCGACCCGCAGACGAAGGCCGGTGACTGGGTCGAATTGAAGCACCTCATCGAGGCAGGACTTCTCGCTCCTGGTGACAAGTTGGTGGCAACGCACCGGGACTTCAAGGGCAGGGAAGCCACTCTGACCGCCGATGGTGCCATTGAACTGGCCGGTAAGCGCTACACGACGCCCTCGGCTGCCGGATACGCATTGCGTAAGAAGGCCACGAACGGGTGGTACTTCTGGTCCGTGGCGGACGGACGCCGGTTGAGAGAGGTTCGCACAGAGTTCCAGAACTCCATGCCGGAAGACGAAGAGTTGAAGCCCGGGGGTGCGTAGCGACATACGAACGTTCCTTCGAGGTGCCCCGAGGTATCCGGGCACAGGTCTGGTCTCAACGGCCACGCAGCGAGGGCCTCGTGAGGTGCCATCGGACGCCGCCAGGGGCCGGTGTGTGCTCCGTTTGTGCTCCGCAGTTCCGGACTGACACGACACCGGGCGGCACCTCTTGACACGAAACGATGGTAGTGATCGGATAGAAAGGGACAAAACGGCACCCTGTGGCACGTAGAGACACGAAAGCACCTTCTAATCCGATGGCCGCAGGTTCGAATCCTGCCGGGTGCACCACAAAACCCCAGTTCATACGGGGTGCACTGCTTCATCTCCGAGGAGCCGTCGCACTGATGGGGCCAGGGTGGGACCGAGATGGGACCGGCCTCGCTTTCACCCTCCGTGCCCGCCCCCGCTGATGCGTTCTGCCGGAGTCGCGCAGCACCAGCCACGCAGTCCGCTCGGCCGCCTCTCGCGCGACCTGCGGGAACACGCTGGAATAGGTGTCCGCCGTCAGCACGATGCTCGCGTGCCCCAGCATCGCCTGCACCACCTTCAGTTCCACCCCCGCCGCCAACGCCAACGTCGCCGCCCCATGGCGCAGATCATGCATTCGACTGGAGCTAACGGGCGATGCGCACCGCACCCCCGGCCAGGTCGGCGTCTTCCCACCGCTTCGGCCTGCTGAACCAAGTCGCGAGCAGGCGCGCGTCGCAATGCTTGGACTTACACCATCGGCGATGAAAATGGCAAGCCCGTTCCTGTGTCATTCAGGCCCGAAACACGCAAACATAATCACCCGAGAACCAGCAAGACATGTCCACATCCGGCCATCAATGGCTGTTTGAAGACTCTTGATCCGAGTCTGGCCAGGTGCCAGAAATCTTCGTGCACCTACTTTCAGCTCCGCTTCAGAAAGTGATTCCAATCACTCTTTACCGTTCATCCGATTTTGGGTACTTTGTTCCAGGCCTCAGAGGAGACTCTTCCACTTGCCCTTGAGGGCAAGACAGCGACGGCGAAGACTGCCTCATGGCTGACACTTGTTCGCGGTCGGGGGCAACCCCGGTAGGGGTTGCTGATGCTTCGTACTCTTTGGCGTGCGCGGATTCTGGTCGTCTTGGTCGCTTTGATGATGCTGGCATCAGATATGCGATCTCAAGACCTCAATTCCGGTCCCCTGGAGACGGTGTCAGAGTCTGGACCGGAGCCGACTCCACCTCAGAACGCCATGTCTTCTACTGATCGACAGGAACAGTTAGAAGATGCCACGGGAGAAGAGCAAGCGGATGCACCAGAACCTCCCCTGGAAGCATCCCCTCTACCCGATACGGATTCCCCCAGCCCAGCGGTAAATGAAAATCCGGCAATGCCAACCTCGTGGGGAATCAGGGGAAACATCCCGTGGGCTGAGAAAAGACACGGATTGATAAATGCCCCCGCGCGAGCATCGATCAACGTGGACACACTCATCGGACACACGGGTTATGGAACAACTCCCGATGACCCAGAAGACTGGCGAGATGTGTCAGTCGCATGGCGAGTGTCGCCTTGCTACCGCACATGGGAGGGGATTTATCACGATTTCGAACAGGTAGTCAGCGCCCCATACGTTGCAGACGTAGATGCCACCCCCCCTTCCGTCAGCGCAACTCTCCCGATTCCAGAAGAGGTCGACTGCGGAAGCGCCAGAGACACGGTGATTATCCATTCAGTTTTGCAAATGGTGGACGATGGCTCTGGAGAAGTCCACCCGGACCCATTTTTTTTGGGCAGCCTCACTGTAAATATTTCGCCACAGTTGGATGCTGCTTCTCTTTGTTCTCCGGCGTGCTCCGGTACCGGTGGTCTGACACAGCCGACCAACGCGCGAGGCGCAGGTGTCAATACCGCCACCGGCGGTTACACCAGCTCTTTCCAGGACGTTTCACTCGCGTCCGCGCACACTCCATTCGCGGTGGATCGCGCCTATAGTTCGGGCAACCCAGGAGGCGCGCTCGGAGCGGGGTGGAGCCTGCCGTGGGAGACCTCCCTGTCGATGGATTCCGACGGAGCGGTTGTTCTGCGGGAGGAATCCGGCTCCCAACTGACCTTCACCCCTGGTAACAGCGATACCTACACCGCGCCGACCGGTGCCAGGTCCGTGCTGCGCAGTACCGCCCAGGGGTGGGAGCTCACCACCCCTGACCGGCGCACCCTGTCCTACGACTCCCAGGGGCGCCTGTCCTCGGTCAGCAACCGAGGCCAGCGACAGCTCGCCATCACCTACGACGCAAACCTGCCCTCGCTGGTCACCGACTCCTCCGGGCGGGACTACGAGCTCGACTACGCCGGTGACCGCCTCACCCGGGTGACCCTCCCAGATGGCCGGTACGTCCAGTACGGCTACACCGGCGGCCAGCTCACCAGCGTGCGCGGGTTGGACGGCGCCACCACCCGCTACGGCTACGACCCCGACGGACTCCTGGACCAGATCACCGGCCCCGACGGCCATGAGCTGCTGGGACTGGTCTACGACTCGCAGGGGCGGGTGAGCGAGCAGACCGACGCCTCCGGTGCGGTGACCGGGTTCGACTACTCCACCAGCCACGGTTTCGACACCACGAACGTCACCACCCCCTCCGGGGGCATCTGGACCGACATCTACGGCGGCAACGTCCTGTTCGCGCAGCTCGACCCGTTCGGCAACGCCACCGACTACACCTACGACGCCAACCTCAACCGCACCGCGGTTCGTGACCCGCTCGGCCGCACCACCACCTACACCTACAACACCACGGGACGTTTGACCCGCGCCTCGACCGGGGCGTCCAGCACCGCGTGGACCTACAACGCGGACGGTGACATCGCCACCGCCACCGACGGCGCCTCACGAGCGGTCTCCTATGAGTACACCGCCGAGGGCCAACTCGAGGCCGCGGTGGACGACCTGGGCAACCGCACCACGTTCACCTACACCGATGGCGGTCTGCTGGAGAGCACCACCACACCGCGCGGGAACACCACCAGCTTCGAATACGACGCCGATGGCAACCAGAGCGCTGTGGTCAGCCCCTCAGGGGCGCGCGAGGAACGCACCTACGACGCCGCGGGGCGCGTGCTGACCGTCACCGACCCGCGCGCCCAGGACAGCGAGGATCCGCAGCGGTACACCGCCAGCTTCACCTACGACGACGCCGACCGGATCACCTCCCTCACCCTGCCGGGCAGCGGTGGCACCGAGCGCTACACCTACGACGCCTACGGCCAGGTGGAGACCTTCACCGACGCGGCCGAGCGCACCACCTCCTACACCTACGACATCCCCGGACGTGTAGAAGAGGTGACCGCACCGGGCGGGGCCACCACCGCCTACGCCTATGACGGTGCCGGGAACCTGGCCTCGGTCACCGCCCCAGACGGCGGCACGACCTGGCACACCTACGACGAAGCAGACCGCCCCCTCACCACGGTGACCGCGCGCGGCAACATCCAGGGCACCGACCCCGAGGACTTCACCTGGGCTTTCGGTTACGACGAGGCCGGGCAGAACACGACCGTCACCGACCCGCTGGACCAGACCACGGCCTATGCCTACGACGCGGACGGCCACGTCGTGCAGACCACCGACGCCCGTGGCATCGTCCGCAGGACCACCTACGACCAGGGCGGCCTGGTCCGAACCGTGGTGGATGGCAACAACCGGGTCGAGAACCGCTACTACGACGACGCCGGGCAGCTGATCCGCGTCAACGACCGGCTCAACAAGAACACCACCTACGCCTACGACGCCGACGGCAACCTCCTCGAGCAGCGCACCCCCACCGGAGCGGCCACCACCTACACCTACGATGCCGACGGTCTGCCCGCCAGCGCGGTCGACCCGCGCGGCAACGTCGAGGGCGCCGACCCCGCCGATTTCACCTGGGCCTACAGCTACGACGAGGCCGGCCAGCTCACCGGCGTCACCGACCCGCTGGGGCAGACCCAGTCCAGCGTCTATGACGAGCGCGGGCTGCTCACCCAGGCGACCGACGCCCTGGGTCAGAGCACCGCCTACGCCTACGACGTGCTGGGGCGTCTGGAGCAGGTGAGGGCTCCGGACGGCGGCGCCACCGACTACACCTACGACGCGGCCGGCAATGTCGCTTCGCGCGCTGACGCCAACGCCCACACCACCCGCTATGGCTACGACCCCGTGGGGCGGCTCACCTCGGTGACCGATCCTCTCGAGCGCGTGCGCGAACTCGCCTACGACCTCGAGGGCAACCTCGTCGCAGAGGGCAACGCCCGCGGCCACACCACCACCTACCAGGTGGACGCCCTGGGCCGCACCACAGAGGCCGCCTACTCCGACGGCACCCCCACCGTCTCCCTGGCCTACAACGCCACCAGCCAACCCATCCAGGTCACCGATGGCACCGGCACCCGCACCTTCACCAACCTCGACGGCGAAGGCCGCCCCCGCACCATCACCCTGCCCGGTGCCCAGGGGAGCATGGCCTACGTCTACGACGCGGCCGGCAACATCACGTCCCTGCGCACCCCCAACAACCAGACCACCACCTACACCTACAACGACGACGGCCTCCGGTCCTCCCAGAACATCGCACTCCGCCACACCACACGCTATGGCTACGACCCGGCGGGCAACCTCACCACCGTCACCAGCCCCACCGGCAACGGACACACCGAGACCCGCACCTTCGACCCGACCGGACGCCTGGACAGCGCCACCACCACACGAGGCACCGGTGTGCTGTCCTCGTGGGAAGTGGACCGCGACCCCAACGGCCAACCCCTGCGCGTGGACGCGACCCGGGCCGGCCAGGAGAGCAGCCAGCTCTTCGCCTACGACGCCAACGGCCGCCTGGCGCGAGAGTGCACCACAACCCCCGAGGCTGAGACCTGCCCAGAAGAGGGCGAGGCCACCAGCGTCTACACCTACGACCAGGTCGGCAACCGCCTCACCGAACAGACCGGGCCTGAGAGCACCACCTACGCCTACGACGCCGCCGACCAGATCACCACCGCCACCACCGGCCAGACCAGCACGACCTATGAACACGACGCCGACGGCAACCTCACCTTCGACGGCGCCACCTCCTACACCTACGACGCCCCCGGGCGCCTGACCAGTGCCGAGACCAGTGAGGGCACCTACGACTACTCCTACGACGCCGACGGCAACCGCACAACGGCGAGCTTGGACGGCCAACTCCAACGCACCGGCATCTGGGACATCCTGCACCCCCTGCCCCAGCTGATCAGCGAGCACAACGGCGCCGGGGCCCTGGCCGCGACCTACACCTACAACCCCCACGGCCAGGTCCAGACCCAAAACCACACCGCGGCCGGGTTCCAGCAGTACCACCGGGACTGGCACGGCTCCGTCGCCGACACCACCAACGCCACCGGCACCCCCCAGCACCAGTACGCCTACACCGGCTTCGGCAGCGCCTCCCACACCGCTGCAGCCGAGGGCGCGCCGGCCAACCCCTTCACGTACATCGGGCAGTACGACGAACCGGGCGCGGGCCTGTACCTGCACGACCGCGACTACCGCCCCGATCTGGGGCGCTTCACCAGCGCCGACCCCGCCCCCCGCTCGGCCGCCGATGCCTATACCAGCGCCTACGCCTACGCCGAGAACCTGCCCACCACCCTCAGCGACCCCTCGGGGCGCTGTCCGATCTGCATCAGCATGGGCATCGGCGCCGTCCTGGGCGGGGTCATCGAGGGCGGCATCTACGCCTACACCACCGAGGACACCACCTGGGGCGGCCTGGCCCAGGCCGCGGGACGAGGCGCGCTGATCGGAGCGGTGGGCGGGGCGATCATGCCCGGCGCGGGCAACCTCGCGGCCCGCTCTCTGAGCCTGACCGGTCTCCGCTCGGTCGTGGTGTCCGCGGGAGTCAACGCCGCGGTGGGCGCAGGGTTCACCTGGGCCTCCAACACCATCCAGTGCCGCCCCACCGGACCAGCAGACCTGCTCTTGGGAGCATTGGGGGGTGGGGTTGGAAGCCTGCTTTGGAGCCGCTTTGGGCAACTCCGCGGTGCTCCGAGCACCGCCCTCCGTGAAGCAGACCTGCAAGGTATCGGCCCCGGAGGAGCATCCAGCGCAGCCAACGGCGCCCGCCTGCGTGAAGCGCTGCGCCACGAGGCAGGTCCTGTCGGTTCGATCCAGAACGTGGATGATATTCTGCGCAATCCTGAAATAATCAGAGGTGCTGATGTGGACCGGGTTAGGTCCGCGATGGGATCGAACCCAAGCTGGGGCCATGGAGCCTTGGGGCGCGGGCGGAATGAAGGGCGAGGCTGGACTTACCGCGAGTACCGTCCTAATGGGGCCCAGTCGGGTACGATGATCCGTTGGCATCCCGGGAGTGCGCATCATGGAAATGTTCCTTACTGGAGGGTGACCTACTTGGACAGCAGGCCGGACTGGACCGATCTTCCCCCGGATTTTCAGTGATCGATAAAACACCGAACATGAAGAGCCTCATGTTCTCGATCGAACTGGCGTCCTGGAGCGGGGAACGCCAACTCGAATGGATCAGACGCACAGGCTTCGCTGAGGACGAGATCGTGCTCCAGTTGGAAGATTTCTACATTGCAGTGAAAAGCCGTGTCACACATGACGAGAAGGAAGAATTCCCCGAGTTCCTCGAAAAGGGCATCGAGGAAATTCTTGATCTCTTCACGAGACTGATCGACGCCGACCCGGATTTGTGGAGCCCTGAGTCCATGACCTCGGCGAAACAGTGGGAAGTGGTAAGAGAGAGAGCCTTCCGCCTTCTGGGAGAAATACGAAGCTCTTCATGGTCGTCTTTTTTGGATGAGCAACCCTTCTAATCCGACTCCCGCGACCGGCGCTGCTGGCTGCGCGAACGTCAGATCGGGGTGCGCATCGCCCGGCTCGGTATCGAGTCCTCCCAACGGCTGGGAAGGCACTGGTACAAGGGCGAGCGCTCCATCGCCTGGCTGGGCTCCTACCGCAGACTGAACGTGCGCGGGGAACGCAAGGCCTCCACGTTCCTCGCCATGCTCGGCATCGCCTGCATCTTCATCTGCTACAAACACCTCGCCAAGCACGCCGATGGCTTTTGAGATGAGCTCTAAGGGATTCATGTTTTTCACTGCTCACTAAGTAGGGCTCATCCCCCAGCCAGGGGAGCAGCACGCCGAGATCAGCCCAAGGCACCGATATCGCCGAACGGTGCCACCCGCCTCGAGAAAATCGATCAAGATCTTTCAGCGAAAAACACTCTTAGCAATCATTTGCCTTCTTTCATCACCACATGCAGGAGCAACCAGGAGCCCTGACCTGCGCAAAGTTTTCATAATGCACCGGAGAATAATATACATCACCTGCGGCACCATGGACCAAGCGACCGTCCGGACGACGCCCTCCAGTAGGAGTTGGGAAAACATCAGTTTCCACGTAATAACGATCTTGTCGACTCGGAAACCCTCCTCCGGCATAAATTCCATTCCCCTTTTTACTCCCACCCTGACGCACACCAGAAGCAGGGCTGTTTCAAAGTCGGGATCGTGACCCATCAGCGCTGATCACAGCCTCATAGCGATCCGGTCGAAGACCCCACCAACAAGCAACGGAGCCCGCTAGAAGATCAGGGACTCTCACATCTCTGACTTCCAAGGGACTCCGTTGCGCCCCCAGTTTGCCATGCCCGTCACCGCCCCCGTCGACCTTCTCAGCAAGCTCGCCGCACTGGCCGATCCCCGCTCGCCGCGGGGCCGCCGCCACAGCCTGGCCAGCGCCCTGCTGTGCGCCCTGTGCGCGATGCTCGCCGGAGCCCGCCACCTTCGGGCGATCGGCCAGTGGGCCGACGCCGCACCCCAGCACACCCTCATCCGGTTGGGATGCCGGATCACCTGCGTGGCTCTGGGCGCACGCACCGCACCATCCGCCGGGTCCTGCTCGCCCTGGCTCCCGAGACCCTGGCCACCCTGACCAGGCCCGACACACTTCAGGTGGTGGCGGTGGACGGCAAGACCCTGCGCGGATCGGCCACCCCCACCGAGGCGGCGGTGCACCTGCTCGCCGCCCTGCCCCCCGACCGGCGCCTGGCCGCGCAGGTGCGGGTGCCGGCGGGCACCAGCGAGATCGACGCCCTCACCCTTTTGCTGGAAGGCGTGGACCTGGCCGGTGTCGTAGTCACCGCCGACGCCCTGCACACCCAGACCGACACCGCCACACACCTGGTCGAGGAGTTGCACGCCGACTACGTGCTGACCGTCAAACGCAACCAGAAGACGTTGTTCGCCCAGCTCTAAGCGGCCCGGACTACCCACAGCAAGGCTATGGACCGGCTCCGTCAGGAGTTCGAGGCCTACAACTGAACTCCCGCCTCGGTGCTGGCTTCGGGCCGTTAGCCTGCCGGACATGCGCCCAGTTGAGCTCTCGAGCGGCAGGCTCACCTTTCAGGAACTGCGCCCCACCGACACCGACGACCTACTCCGGGTCTATGGAGCCCCGGAGTCCGTTCGGCACCCGTCCTTGCGAGCGGACCTGTGAGGGCAGGGGCTCGGCAGTGAATTCGCCGAACTCCGAATCCGCCTCGGTTTGGACGATCTGGGGCTCATGAGGATATTGGGCGCGCCCTCCGGAGAATCAGTCCTTTGGAAGCGTTATGCGCAGGGTCGAGATGGTGGAGGAGGGACGGATTAGGCGGTACCTGTGGACGTGGGGCGCCTGGCGCGACTCCATCGTCCACTCGATTCTGGACGACGAGCGGACACCGAAATCGTTGACACACAAGTTCGACCTGTGCGGAGACTGTGCTCGGGCTGTCGGAACCGCCGTGTAGCTTCTCCGCACAGTCGCCCCCACCGTCTGAAAGGCTCGGCCATGGAGTTTCACGCCCCAGGACGACCAGAGGACCTGCCTCCCTTCGGTGTCCTCTGGGCCCGCGCCGCTGCACTGGCCGCTCTGGAGGCAGGCGGCAGCGAGAACCAGCACGTCTACGCCGACGCGGTCGTGCACCACGATGACGGGGGCGGCAACGAGTGGCAGCTCGCGCGGATCGAGGGCGGGCGCGGGGTCCTCGTCGGCGTGGACCACGAGTGCGGGTATCACATGGACATCGAGGGCTACGACCCCTATGCCGGCCCCGACTGGCTGCCCTGGACCTGGTTCACCGCACTGGAGAACAACCGCGAGCAGGGGTTCGCCTACTGGTGGGGCGGCTCCTCCTGGGACCGCATCGACTACCCGGACCTCATCGACAATGACGGCCTGGACCTGCTGCTGACCCACCTGTCCACCGCGGTGGAAGCAACTGAGAAGGTTCTGGAGTTTCTGGACCTGTGGCCTTCCACGGACGAGTGGGAGGAAGGGTCCCACCTCGTGCATCGCGTACTGCAACTGGCCGAGCAGGGCACCAGCATCGAAGAGGGGTGGCGCCAGGCTCTGGACGCGGTCCTGGTCTTCGCCGCCCGTAAGGACTCGCGCTACCTGGGCCGCCAGCAGGACGAGTTCGACATATCCGCAGCCCTGGCGGTGGCACGAGCGACCGGCCTGGTCAAGGGGTTCGATGCAGGGGTCAAGCCCGCCGGGCACGGCCGGCCCCAGGGCTGGGTTCCACGCCTGGGATAAACCCCGCACAGGGCGTTCCAACACACGCTCCGAGGAAACGAGCCGTCTCCACGCACCTCTCAAGGTGCCATCGGACGCCACTAACGGCCGGTGTGTGCTCCGTTTATGCTCCGCAGTTTCGCACTGGGACGGCATCGGGCGGCACCCCTTGACACGAAACGACAGCAGTGTTCGGATGGATTGGGACGAAACGTCACCCCCTGGCACGTACGGGCACGAAAGCATCGGACTTCTAATCCGATGGCCGCAGGTTCGAATCCTGCCGGGTGCACCACAAAACCCCAGGTCATACGGGGTTCTCGAGGACCTCGCAAGAGGTCCTCTTCGTTGTTCGGGGCCTGACGTGCTCCATGCGTGCTCCCCGGTTCAAGGGACAGTACAGGTGGGCGACCACCTCGCGGAGCACTTTGGCGTTCCGTGACCGTGGGGCGCTGGTGGGCGACCCCGTGCCCGCCCACCAGCGCCCCACAGCCGCCCCGACACCGCCCCGTGGGGCGCTGGACCCCGGGCACGTACTATCGCCCCACCGGCCGGATACGGACGATCCAGCCGAAATCCCTTACGCCACATAGGTTCCCGCGCCACAATCGGTCCATGACCAAGACGAGGTGGATCTGGGCAACAGCGGCAACCATCACAATCCTGGCCGCGTTAGGAGCCGGGCTGTGGTTCGGCGGTGGCCCCACCACACGAGAAGGGTGGGAAGCCGCGTCCTGGGCAGCGGGCGTCACCGCCGCACTGGCGCTGATCGTCACCGCCCTTGTCTGGACTACCACTTCTCCCTCCCCCGCCCCAGCCTCACCTCCAAGTTCAAATGATCGAAGCGACACCGTCAATACGGTGAACGGCAACGTCTCCGGCGGCACCGTCATCCACGGCCGCGAGGTGCGCGTGGACAACTCCTCTTACTGACTTTTTCGTTAGTTGTGTGGGGTTGGAGGATGGACCTCCAGCCCGGTATGAGCAAGGAAGGACCAGGGGAGACGATCGTCTTCGCAGACCCGGTTGATGCCTCGTTCGGCTGCGTCGGCGACGTCTGCCAGATGATCACCGGCCACGTTGGCCAACTCCCGGGTCTTGATGGACGACCACAGCATCTCCACGGGATTGAACTCGGGGGCGTAGGCAGGCAGCCGCTCCAGCGTGAGCCAATCCTGACCCTCCACCCAGGCGCGCATGGCCCGGCTCCAGTGCGCGCTCAGCCCATCCCAGACCAACACCACGTTTTCGCCTTCGTAGAAGGCTTTGAGCTGCTCGAGCACCCCGATGAGGGCCTCGGTGTCATAGCTGCCCGGACGCAGGTCGAAGCACAACCGGGCCCCACATCCAGGGTCGGCGGCGTGGTAGCCCCAGCGCGGCGGCCATCCCTGCTCGCTTCCAGTTCAACCGGTGAACCAAGGTGGGGGTGCAGCCGCGGGGCGCGTAGGTGCGGCGCACCTGAGGTAGCAGCGAGACGCCCGATTCGTCGAGAAAGACGATCCATGCCCGGTTTCTCAAGGCCCCCTTTTGATGCGCGGCCACTCGTGCGCCACCCACCGGGCGATCTCGGCCTCATCGCGCTCCACAGCCTTGCACTGAGGCCGCTGCAAGCTCCATCCCAACCGCACGGTGAGCAGCCGCCACACCGAGGCCCGCGACAAACGCACACCACTCGTGCGCTCGACCACCAGACCCACGCGCTCCAACGTCCACAGATCGGAGGCGAACCCGTGCGCCACCGCGCCCTCCTCCAAGGCCACACGGATCTGTTCCACCTGCTCATCGGTGAGCTTGCGGGGGCGCCCGGTGGGCGGGCGGCGGCGCAGCGCCGCGGTTCCGCCCTGTTCCATCCGACGTTGCCATCGCCGCACGCTCTCGGGTGTGACCCCGAGCAGGCGGGCGATCTGGGCCTGGGAGTGGCCTTGGTCCAGGAGTTCGACCGCGCGCATGCGTCGGGCTTCGGCCACCTGGGGGCGGGTCAGCGGCGGGACGGCTTCTGCGGGGGTGTCGGGTTCAGCTCGGAGGGGCATGCCGTCATGCTCACACGACCGAGCTTTTCCTGCCCACACAACTAACGAAAAACCCAGTAGGGAGGTGTACGGAACCCGAATGTCCAGAAGTGGCCATGGAAACGCATAACCGCAGTTGGCACTGGGTCCCAGCGGGAACCATGTGGGCGCGTGCGCTTTGATCTGATTGCTGGAAATGTCCGGTTACCGCTAGCTTCTCTCCGAACGCACTAACACGGTGCACACCGGTTTACGGCGCCCACCGCCCCTGGATGTTTTCGACCATTGCCCCAGGGTCGGCAATCCCTCAAATAAGAACGGAATAAACAGTGCCAAGGACAATTAAGCGCGCTCTCACGACCGCGCTGTTTGCCATCACTGTCGTCAGCGCCAGCGCAACTGGCACTTGGGCCGCGACTACGGTGAATGTTGGCGGCGGTACGTGGACGTACGGACCGAATCATGCCTCCGTCATCTCCCACTACCATCACCCTAGCAAGTGCCACACCGCCACTGTCCGACGCTTGGACAGCTACGGCAACGTCATCTCCGGTAATTCCGCGAGCGCACACCCGGGCGCTTGGGCCCGTGCTTCTATGAGAAACAGCATCAGTAACGTCGAGCATGCCTACTGGAACGACGCCTGCTGACCATCCATCGGGCAGCCCGCCCATTTAGGAGGACCCCGCTCGTGCGGGGTCCTCTCCCATTGCTAGGAACCATGCACAGGATTATCGTATTCACTCACGCCGCCGTCATCGCGATGGCGCTGCTACTGGGCTTCCTTGCCCTGTTCACCCTGCACGAGACGCTCACCACCACCAACCATGGCGATTACTACGTCAGTCTTGAACAAACTGATGGAACCGCAACTCCAGGCGACGTCGTCGCCGCGGCTGAGGATCTGATCCAGCAGCACCAGATGACGGTTGCTGTCAGCGAGCCAGACCCGCACGACCTCGACGGAGCGTGGAACTACTACGCTGTCTCCTCCGATCCGTCCAACCCCATGCACACGTGGTTGGAGGACGGCTACCCGAACTTCAGCACACAACCCCACATTGAGGTGTACCCCCTTACAGAGTGGACCACTAACGACCTGCGTCTGAACTTCGGCGGATTCGCTACACGGGACGAGGCTGAACTATTCCTTAACGCAGTGGAGCCGTTGGGGCTGCGCGGGGGCGTCGGAACCGCTCCGGAGCCCGCCACGTGGACCGAGATGCTGTTCAACTACAACACCGGTCTGACAGTTGCAGTCACGGTGATCTGTATCATCGCTACCGCCGGTGCTGGGGTTTTGCTCAATGCCCGCGCCTACGCCGTAAAACGCCTGGCTGGACACTCCTACCTGCGCATCCTCGGCTCGGACATGGCACAGATCGGCCGGTGGTGGGTCGTGCTTTTTCCCGCCGTTGCTGCCTGCTACGTTGCTTTCCTGTTCTTCTACAACGGTTTCGCGCAAGTGGACCTCCTTGCCGGTATCACTGCGCAGATCCTCTTGACCCTGAGTGCGCTGGCCATTGCCGTACACGCCGCTGCTCTCAGTCTCCTCTACCGAACCGGCCTTTCGGATGCGCTCAAAGGTCGCCTGCCGACCCGCCGCGTCGCGGGCACCGTGTACGCGGTGCGGCTGGTAGCAGTGATCATCGCCGTGATGGCGGCCACCGCCACGGTCACCGGATTGCAGCGAGTGAACGACTACGCCTCCGGGGCCGAGGAGATGGAGCAGGCCGAGCAAGTGTCGCGACTCTACATCGGAGGGGTCCGCGACTACGAAGAGCAAAGCGAAGCGGACCGGAGCATCATCGGCCCCTGGCTAAAGGATGCCGATACCCAGGAACAAACGGTTCTCGCACACCAGGACTATCCGGACAACTTCCTCCCCTCTGGTCAGCGCAGCGCGGACACTATGGTCCTGGTCGTCAATGACACCTATCTGGAGCAGGAAAACGTCCTAGATGACATCGACACCCCCGACAATAATGGTGTAAGGCTGTTCATCCCCCAGTCCCGCATGCCGATGTCAGGCAACCTGGGCGAAGGGACCGACAAATGGATCAGCTTCCACGGAGATAACCTGCCGACGGACGACATCGGAATATTCCCGTATCCCGACGGGCGCACGTTCTTTACCTACGGCACAGTCGATCCTGTGACATCGAGTCAGCGCCCGGTCGTCGAGGACCCAATCGTAGTCGCCCTACCCAACGGTTACCTCGACGCGGAATGGTACGCCATGGAAGCGAGAGGTGGAAACCTGATGTTCCTCACCGGGGCCACCGCCGAACAGCAAGTGGCCGAGCAGGATCTGGCGTTCTACGTCACTGGCGTGGAGCCGGTCACCACCACCCTCGCCAACACCAACCGTTTTTACACCGCCCAACTTCGGATCAGCACGGTCAACCTGGTCGTGGTGACCACCGTCCTGATCATGACGAGCGTGGCGTCCTGCCTGGTGTACACACGAGCCCGGTCCCAGCACATCTTCGCCCGCTATATCAACGGATGGACTTTCGGCGCCACACATCGGCTGATGCTAATCGTCGAGGCAATGTTAGCGGCCGCGCTCATCGGTTGGGCCGCTGGCGACATGATCGCGTTGGTGCGCGCATTCGACGACATAGTCAACGGTGTGTTCATCGAAGATATCGTCCGCGCCCGGCTCACCCTAGTGATCTCTTGCGCCATCGGCACCGCTGTGGTCATCATCGTCAGCGCTGTGCTCGCCCGTTTCCATCGCAAGATCGTCCGTGAAGGCGCCTCGCAGGCCTGAAAGGTTTTCCTATGATTAGTACCCGCCACCTGGCTAAGTCCTTCGGCGACCGCACTCTGTGGGAGGACGTCAACCTCGACATCCGCGCCCAGCAGATGCTCGCCCTCGTAGGCCCCTCCGGATCAGGCAAGACCACCCTTCTCAACTGCCTGGGCCTGCTCGAGAAAGCCAGCAAGGGCGACATCGTCCATGGCACCAAGAAGATTACCCGCCTGGGTGCCCGTGGGCAGCGCCACTTCCGCCGCGACCACCTGGGCTATCTGTTTCAGAATTACGCCCTCATCGAGAACGCCACCATCCGCCAGAACCTCGACGTAGCCTCCAAAAACCTCGCCGCCCAAACCCGGTCTCTCGAGCGCGTCGGCCTGTCCGGACGCGAGAAGGAAAAGGTGCATTATCTGTCCGGCGGAGAACAGCAGCGCGTCGCCTTGGCGCGGCTGTTGGTCAAGAAGCCAACCCTGGTGCTCGCCGATGAGCCCACCGGGGCACTGGACGAAGGCAACGGGCAGGTGGTCATCGACATCCTGCGAGAGATGGCCCGCGAAGGATGCGCGGTAGTGATCGCCACTCACAACGACACAGTGCGCGACGCGTGCAACGCAGTGTTCGATGTGTCCTCGCAGGAGTTGTCGACGACTACCTGAGGTAGTGGCAGCAGCCTGTCAGGCAAGCCGTGACAACCCGTAGCAGGCAAGGCCTATCCCGACGGGCTGTTTCGTACCGGGTTCTTTAGAGCTCATCTCATTTGGATTCTCGGTAACCTGGGCGCGTGTCGATGGTTGAACGCCTTGTGCCGGATGAGCTGTGGGAACTGTTCCAGCGAGTGGTGCCCGAGGCACCCACGCGTCCCCAAGGCGGTGGACGGCGCAGACACGGGGACCGCCAGGTGCTGGCCGCGATCATTTTCGTCGCGACCAGCGGCTGCACCTGGGCGCAGCTCCCGCCGGTGTTCGGCCCCTCCGGGCCCACCGCACACCGGCGCTTCACCGAGTGGAGCCGGGCCCGGGTCCGGGTCAAGCTGCACCGTCTGGTCCTGGACGAACTCGGTGCCCGCGGCGAGGTGGACTGGTCGCGGTGCGCGATCGACTCGGTCAACATGCGTGCCCTCAAAGGGGGGAGCTGACAGGTCCGAATCCTGTCGACCGGGGCAAGAAAGGCGCGAAGATCCATTTGATCACCGACCGGGCCGGTCAGCCCCTGTCCGTGGCGATCTCGGGGGCCAACACCCACGACAGCCAGGCCCTGCAGCCCTTGGTCCGCGGGATCCCTCCGATCCGCTCCCGCCGCGGGCCGCGGCGGCGCAGGCCCGCCAAACTGCACGGAGACAAGGGATACGACTACAACCACCTGCGCCGCCGGCTCCGCGAACGCGGGATCATCCACCGCCTGGCCAGCAAGGGTGTGGAGTCCTCCAAGCGGTTGGGCCGGCACCGGTGGCAGGTCGAGCGCACCATGGCCTGGCTGGCCGGATGCCGGCATCGCCTGCACGTTGATTTGCTTCCGCAGACTCACCAAATGAGATGAGCTCTTATCCCAGGAACAGCCCGAGGCCTGGACGAACAGCACGGTGGCCATGACCGCTCTCCAGTCGGCGCGGGGGCGGCCAGTCCTCAGCGCGGAAGGCAGCAGCGGCTGAACGATCTCCCAGAGCCCACCGGGCAGCGCATCCCTCACAGGGTGTGATCATGCCAGGCTCAGGAGCATCTCGCGGGGCTATTGAGATGAGCTCTTAGGCCAAGGCGAAAGTCCTTCATCCGCATGAATACACACCAGATCACGGTCCGCCGCAACAGCTTGCTGCAATCCTGTCTCTGGAGAACCACCTAAAAGCCAGACGTAGCCGAGCCCACCGGCCATCATACGGCCAGACACCGTCAAAAAACAGAACTATAGCTCAGCCACTCTCCTACGGGAAAACAGGGCTCCTGAACCAGATCTGACATCTCCTCGAAAAATGAAACACCCATGGCATCAGCAGAGAACGGGTCTATATTCAAGGGCTCATAATTTCCAAAACGAGCCCCTTCGCTCTCAATGGGGTCAATAACAAGACCCCCCAACTCTTTAAGAAAATCCAGAGCAACTGGATTTTCCGCATACCCTGCACCACACAGCTCTCCATACCAGGATTCCGCCTCTTTCAAAAATCTCCCCGAATACCACCCGACACTCTCCATAGCCACCAGGACATCACGGTTAATTCTCCCAAAATTCAGCATGCAACCTCAGTATGAAATACTCAATTCATCAATCAGAGTCCGACGCCTGCCGAATGGAACTCCAATATTTCCATACTTACCCCCCTGGAAGACTGCTCATTCCGCGTTTGCAGGGTGCACACACTGCCACCACGAATCGCCTCCGATCCTTCGCTCTCCTGAGCCTGGATCAGACAATGAACTTCAGCGCACCCGTTATGGTGCCCGGTTCTGCTAGAAACTTCGCCCAACTCACCCGAAGCAGTTTCACTGTGCCTGTTTCTACCATAGTAGACGCACCCTCTCGGAGATCCCAGCTTCCGATTCCACGACGCTGACATGTGTGGCACCCACTCGACGACCACGGACATGACCGCAGCATGGAATACGACCGACTTCCATGGCCGGCATTCCGAAACCCCCACGAATGGCCTTTCCGCAGAAACCGGTCCTGAGCTGGCACGGTACAACGCGACATGGCACGCGGTACACAATGCTGCGTCGCTCCAGCTCGGTCACGCGAGTACCTCCAGGGTGTCCTGGCGGCATTGGCGAGCGAACACGGATGCAGAACCTGTCATGGCGCAAGCCCTCCGGCAGCCGCGGTGGACGTCAGAACCGCGTCGAAGTGGCGGAGCTGCCGACCAGTTCCGCCGTGCGCGAGTCCCAGCCCCCGACGACGCGCATCTGGCCTTCCCCCTCGAGTGGCAGACCTTCCTCTGCCAGGTGGAGAGTCAATGCCGCTGAACCTCCGACACCACGTCGGCCCTCGGAACTCCTGCCGGGGGCCGACGTTTGTCCAGCTTGTCGCACGAACGTTCCACGTCGGGTACCGGGAGACGATCCTGGCACCCGCCGTAGTGGAGTCTCCTGCGTTTTTCGGAGGCGTCGATGCCCGGTAGCGTCATGACATTGGTGACGCGGCCACTACAGAGCCGCGCCTCACCGGCGCGAAGGTCGGCTTTGAGGAGCTACCGAGAATGTTCCAGGGGCTGGCGCCGTATCTGCCCACGGTGAATGGCGCGACAGTGCGCGGCATGGTCTACCCCCGGCGATCCCTGGTCCTGGTCGCCGGGGTGCCCGGGGCCGGGAAGAGCACCCTGCTGCGGCGCCTGTTCGGACTCCGCGAGAACGAGGAGCGGACCGTACTCACCGCGGAGGGTGTGCGGGTGATCGACTCGCTACAGTCGCGGCACCAGCTGAGACCATTGCTCGGTCGGATCCCCTACCCCCTGTGGCGCTGGGTGGTGCACGTACTGCACCTGGTCCGGATGGCCTCGGCGCTGCGCGGCGGCCCGGTGGTGCTGCACGAGTGCGGGACTCGGAGCCCGGTCCGCGTGCTGCTCGCCCTGCTCTGTCGGCTCCGCCGGTACGAGATGCATGTGGTGATGATCGACGCCACCCCGCAGGAGGCCCGGATCGGGCAGAACGCCCGGGGGCGGCGAGTGACCGAGCGCAGCCACCGGGCGCATTCGCGGCGCTGGCGACGGCTGCGCGCGGCCACCCGGCACGGACCGTCGGCATTCGCGCCGGGCGTGCGCAGTCTGCTCTCACTCGACCGGCGCCGGGCGCAGGAGCTGGCCTGGATCCGTTTCGGTCGCTGCGCGGATACCCGTAGCCCCCTGCACACCGCGATGGAGTCGCCCCCTGTCCAGCTGGAACTCGTGATGTCCGATACCTAGTGGCACCGGCTGGTCGGACTCACGCCGTTCGGGTCGAACACGACGGCAACCGCGCGTGCGAGGCGATGTTCACCGCCGCCGGCAGGTTCGTGCGACGCCCCGCCTCGGACAGATCGCTCCCGAGGAGGCAGGGATGCGGTGCGAGACACCGTGGAGGGCGGGCCGACCGGGACGGCGAAAACCGTGCGGGTACGCTGCTGAGCGGGGAAGGCCGCGGATTTCACGGCGATGGATTCTCTGCCCGATGGCATTCTCGCGGTGTGTGTCCGCGATCCCGGCGAACAGTGAGGTGGACGGCCATGGACAAGCCGCGTGGGAAAGACTCGTTCTCGTTGCTGTACAGGACGGGATTCCGTATCAACTACGCGCTCCTGCACGTCATGGGCCCGGCGGCACTGACCCCCGAAACCGATCCGCTGCAGCGCGCGAAAAAGGAATACGAGCGTCGGAGTGACCTCCACCGAACGTGGAAAGCGCACCGGCGCTCCGAGTAGCACGACCGCGCGTGAGGCGTTCGCCGACGCCGAGCCCCTGCGCACAGCAGGGGACCGGGCGCCCGGCCCGCCCCCGGCTTGAGACGTGACCCGTGTCCTCGGTCGGCTCGTCGAACCGACCGGGGATCGTGGCGTTCGGCAGACAGCAGAGCGGCCCCGGGGAGAGCATGTGCGCTGTCGAAACGCTGATGATCCCGCCCCGAGGCCGCAGAAACGTCTGCCGCACGATCCCGCCACGCGTCCACGACCACGTTCGCGTCCGCGACCATGACCGAGCGATCTTCACCCCGGCGTGGTCCGTGCGGGCCGGTCCGCGCTCCGTGTCCCGTCGTCCGCGAGTCGGTACTGCAGCGCGCCCGAGGGGCAGCGCTCGACCACGTCGACCAGGCGATCGACAGAGGCACCGTCCGGCTGGATCCACGGGCGCCGGGCCGTGTCGAACACCTCTGGCAGGCCGCGGACGCATTCGGCGGCGTGCAGACAGCGCCCGCCCTCGAAGGTGACCGTGATCGACCGCCCCTCGTACGCCTTCTTCTCGGACTCGCCGCTCATGACGACCTCCGTCACTGTCGTGTCCGGCTCCGACTGTTCAGTCGCTGACCTTGCTGCGGGACCGGTACAGCAGGTCCCGGTACTCGGGGTGACGGGCGATCCAGCCCGCGAAGAAGGGACAGGTCGCCAGCACCCGCAGGTCAGCGGCCCGCGCCTCGTCAAGGGCGGTGCGCGCCAGTTCGGACCCGACTCCCCTGCCCTCGTACTCCGGAGCGACCTCGGTGTGCACGAACGCGACGAGTTCCGCAGTACGGATGTACTCCGCGACGCCCGCGACCTCGGACGCTCCGTCGACACGGGCCTCGTAGCGTTTCGCCTCGGGCACATCGCTCACTTCGACTGCCATGCGTTCTCCTCCTGGGTCGGTCCGCCGGGCCACCACATTAACCGGATTCAGTTGATACATCAACACAAAAATCCGATCCGCACCGCAGCCGACCACCGGTCATCCGAAGCCCGCGATGCCAGGCCGAGGCAGGTCATCCCCCACCCCGACACCTCCTGCGGTCGATGGAACCCGACCGGACGGCCGAGCCGTCCGCCGCGAGCGTCGACGCCCTCGCGCCAGATCTCGTGGGCGAGACGGACCGATCCGCGTCCGGCACCGACCGGAGACAGGCGGTAACCGACGCGGATCGGAGTCCGTCCCGCAGCCGTGTCAGACGCCGCTTCTGGCGCGCCCGGCCAGCAACTGCGTCTCCCATGCGAAGGCGACACCGGTGGCGCCCGCGTGCTCCGACAGGACATCGACCATGCCCTGCATGGTCTCCTCGCGGGCCCAGTCGCGCTGCCACTCGGCCGCCACGGCCAGCCAGGTGATCGGCACCACGCCGGCCTGGACCATGCGCCGCACGGCCATGTCGTGGGTCTCCGCCGAGGCGCCACCCGACGCGTCGGTGACGACGAAGACCTCGAAACCCTCACCCGCCGCCTGGATCGCCGGCATGGCCACACAGACCTCCGTCCAGAGGCCGGCGATGATCAGCTTCTTCCGGCCGGTCGCCTTGACGGCGTCGACGACACGCTGGTCCTCCCAGGTGTTGACGAACGTACGGTCGATCGGCTTCTGCTCGGGATACACGTCCTGCAGCTGCCGAATGAGGTAGCCGCCGCGTTCCTCCAGCACGGTCGTCAGGATTGTCGGGACGTCGAAGGCCTTGGCGGTCTTGGCGAGGCCGACGGCGTTGTTGACGATCATCGACGGTTCGTGGCTGTTCAGGTTGGCGAACTGGAACGGCTGGTGGTCGATCAGGACGACAACGCTCTCCTCGGGCGTCAGCAGTGCCTGAAGTCCGCTCTTCGCTTCGGTGCTCATGGGGTCCCTCTCCAGGTGTTCGTGTTCGGGGGGCTCGGACAGGAGACCGTCGATCTCGACGCCGGCGACGGCCCACCTCAGCCCAAGTAGATGATGCGTCATCTACTTTAATGTCGGTACTTGATATGTCAACCAATGCTGGCCCGGGGCCCCATGGCCGGACACGCAAGGGAAGTCGGCCGTTGCAAAGTTGATTCATCATCTACTATTTTGATGACGCATCAACTATGTCTGGGCATGGCGCCCACGGGGAATGCGGGGCACCGCTCATGCAGACGTCATCGGTCGTCGTGAGGTGCGGTTCGAGGATCTCGCGACGGCAGCCGACCGGTCCGGGCGGTACACCACCGCACGCCCGGGGAGACCCCTGGGATGCTCGGCCTCCGCGCGGACCCACTGGTCCGGGGCCGGCGGTTCACGGGTGAGCGGGCCCGCCGCGGACTCTGCGCAAACCCGGAGCACCAGGACGCCCTCGCCGAGTCGGCGCAGGGGCTCCCCCGCGGGGCGAGGCCGTGCCACCCGTTCAGTCCGGCTGCTTCTCCATGTGGTCCGAGACGCGCTTGGTGAGCCGGGCGAAGGTGCTGAGCTGGTTCGGGGTGAGGGCGTCGATGAACAGCCGACGGACGTGCTCGACGTGGAGGGGGGCGGCGTCCTCGATCGCCTTGTAGCCCGCCGGAGTGGCGACGATGAATGCTCCGCGTGCGTCGTCGGGGCATTCCTCCCTGGCCACGAGTCCGCGCTTGGTCATCCGCGTGACCTGGTGGGACATGCGGCTCTTCTCCCAGTTCACGAGCCTGGCCAGTTCCAGGAAGCGCATCTTCCCGTCGCTCGTTCCGGTGAGGTTGACGAGCACGATGTAGTCGGAGGCGGACATCCCGGAGTCGGCCTGCAAGAGGCGGGACAGCCGTCCGATGAGCGTCTCCTGCATGTGGATGAAGCTGTCCCAGGCGGCCTTCTCATCCGTGTCGAGCCAGCGTGGCGTCGCGTTCATGGACGCAGTGTAACGAAATCGTTGACGCCTCATCCACTCGGCCTTCTCACCCGAGGGCCGCGGGTTCGTTTCCTGCCGAGGGCGCCACACGAGGGGGCCTGCGGCGGGGAGCGGTCCTCGACGCCAGGTACCGGTGGGGCTCCCGACTCGGCCGTGGAGGTGGAGGACGGGTGTGGCGCGTCCCGGACCCCGTCATGGATCGGTGCAACGTGGACCGCCCCCCCGCGCCCGGAACTCCGGAGCGGGGGTGCTCCCGGCCGCGTGGCCGGGCGCACCCCCTCTCGGATGTTCTCCACGGGGGCTTCGCCTACCGGAGGATCAGCAGCTCAGGTTGGATCCGGTGGTGGTGCCGAGGATCTGGGTGAACTGCGTGAACGTGTTGATGCGGCTCTGGACCTGCCCCGGGTTGCCGCCGTTGCACTCGATCGCACCGTTGATCGAGCGGATCGTCTCCCCGAAGCCGTGGCCGTTGACGATGGCGTTGTGAGGAGTCATCGTGCCGGGTCCGGTCTGGGTGTTCCAGTACCAGAGGCCGGTCCGCCAGGCGACCGAGGCGTTCTGCTCGACCAGGTAGGGGTTGTTCAGCAGGTCGATGCCGAGGGCGTCACCGGCGGCCTTGTAGTTGTAGTTCCAGCTGAGCTGGATCGGACCGCGTCCGTAGTAGGCGGCCTGGCCGGCCGGGCAGCCGAAGGGCTGGTTCCAGTCGCAGTAGTGCGGGTAGTTGGCCTCGTTGGTCTCCCTGATGTGCACCAGCCCGCCGGTCTCGTGGCTGACGTTGGCGAGGAAGGCCGCCGCCTCGCGGCGCCTCACCTCTGTGCTGCCGGTGTTGGCGAAGCCCGGGTAGGAGCTGAGGGCCGCGGTGAGGCCGCTGTAGGTGTAGAAGGAGTTCCGGTTCGGGAACATCTGGTTGAACTGGGCCTCGGTGACGACGAACGCCGTGGGGTTCGGCTCCTCGCCTCCGCCGCTGCCGCAGGCGCCCTGGTCGGTCCAGACGTCGGAGGCGCCGGGACGCTCGTTCTGCGTCCACCACTTGGCGGTGTAGTTGCGGCCGTTGTAGGAGACCTGGCCGCCACCGGTGTAGACGGCGGAGTTGCTCCAGGCGGGAGCACAGGTAGCGGCGGCCTGCGCGAGGGTCGCGGGGAGGACGATGAGCACAGCCGCGAGCGCGCCGAGCGCGGCCAGCTGACTCAGGAGACGTCGGATCACGTGATCACACTCCTAGGATGCGGCGCGACGTCCGACCGCGCGCCGCAGGGGGTGCTGTCACCTAAGCAAGCTGGTCTAGACCTGTCAAGAGTTAGACCACAGCTTGTGAAGATACAGTGACAGAACGACCCCGACTGGTCGCGTACCAGCCTCTCCGCGCGGAGGGAATCCGGACCCCGGGCCTGCAGTGTTCCGCTATCGGTCCAGGACTCAGGACACCGCCACCGCGGATGTGACCGTGCCGGAGTCGACCGCGTAGACGATGACGGCCCCCGGGACCACACGGACCCCGGCCGCCTCTTCCTCGGACAGCTCCCGGCCCAGGACGTCCTCGACCGTGCGGGAAGCCGTGCCGTCCCAGGGACGGACCGTCAGTTCCACCGCCCGGCCACCGCTCCCCGGCCATTCGACCGCGTAGAGGTCCTCGTCCGTGGCGGCGAACCTCCGCTGCCCGTGCGCGGAGGGGAGTCGCAGCGTGTGCTCGGGTTCTCCGCGGGCGTCGGTGAGGGTCAGGGTCGGGTCCTCCCCCAGGAGCACGCCGTCTCCGACCACGTCCTCCCAGAGGTCCTCCTCCAGTTCCTCCCCGCTCGGACGGGGGTCCTCCCACGTTCCGGCAGCGAGTTCCTCACCCGTCCCGGTGTCGACGGTGAAGTACGCGTGGGAATGGACGTCGTAGCGGTGGAGCAATGAGCCGTCGGAGGAGGCTGTGACAGCACTGCCGGCGGGGCCGCTCTGATTCGCGGCCTCGTGCGTCCACAGCAGGTCACCGGTGACCGAATCGAAAGCGTGCACCACGGGAACGGCCCCACCCGCCCCACCGCCCTCACCGAGGCACCGGACCGAGGCGAGGACCTGGTCGTGTGTGACCTCGAGGTCGAGAACGGCGTCCTCCTCGTCGGGAACACATCCGGATGATTCCTCGAACCTCCACAGCAGGGCGCCCGATGACGCTCCGTACACCTCCAGCGGAGCACTCGCTCCCGTCCGCACGACGACGCTCTCGCCTTCCAGGGGTTCGGCGTTCCCGGAGTCGTGCGCCACAGCGGCGACCTCGTCCGTCAGGAGCTTCTGGAGATCCTCGGAACGGTGCAGGATCCGGCCGCTCATCGTGTCGAGGGTGACCCTCACCGTCTCGGGGGCGGGGTCGTCATCGGTCGGGGGAGGGTACTCCTCGAGTACGAGCGAGTCCCCTTCAGGAGCGACCAGAGTCCGGGTGTCCGATCCGGGCGTGCGGTAACGCCACAACTCGTCACCGGTGAGGGGATCCACCACCATCACCCCGTCCCCGAGCTGGAACAGAACCCCCGAGGTGACCGCCTGCAGCCCTCGGACCGTGTCCTGGGGGAGGTCCAACGGACGCGGCACGCCCTCGATCCCGGCCGGAATCCCACGGGCCGGAGGCTCGACGCTCGCGGTGACATGTTCCGGACCCGTCGACGGAGGCCGGAGCGCCCCCTCTGCCACCACGCCTGCTCCGGCGAAGACCACCAGGGTCGACGCCGAGGCCAGGAACAACACCGCTCCTCCCCCGGGAACACCGTGTTCCCTGCGGTCGAGCAGGATCGCGGCCGCCGCGACGAGCGCCTGGAGGCCTCCTACCGCGGCGGTGACCGCCACGGTCGGCATGAGCCGATACCGCTCCCCGGGAAAGAGTTCGGCCTCCGAGTAACCGCTCATGTGGGAGAAGGCGACGGCTACGACCAGGACCGCGCCCCCCAGAGCCGCCCAGAGAAGGACCGACCTCACCGTGGAGGCCTCATCGGCCTCCGCCCGCACGTCCCGGAACCAGGAGACCACGAACAGAACCGTGGCGACCCAAGGTCCGTAGAGCACGTACGGCGGAGCCGACACGTGAGACGTTCCGGCCCACGTGAGGACGAGATGGAGGAGGAGGGGCAGGAGGCCGATCAGGCCTCCCGCCACGGGCAGGCATCTACGGGCTGTCTTCATGGTTCTCCTGGTTCATCCCCGGGGTCCGACCGGCCCTGCCAGTGCCGACGTTCAGGGTTGATGTGCGTCTCGGACTCGTCGGGGTCATCCGCCCGAAGGTTCCCTCCCTCGAACGAGCTGTGTCCATCATCGAGTCGCTCCGCGTACACCCTGACCGGTTTGTCGTGCTCCCCGTCGGGAACGAGGGTTCGACCGGTGGTGGACGGTCGCGACCGGGCGGCACTCGCACCGGCGCCGCGCGGCCCTGACCTGCCCCTCCGGGCCGCGGACGTCTGTCGGTCCGCACGCGCCAGGACCCACCGGTGGCCGGAGCCCACCGCCGGGGTCCGCCGGTGACCGGCGAGGACTCCTGCCCGGTCGCCTCCGGAGGACGACCCTTCAGCGGTCGTGGGCGGACCAGTACCGCTCCAGCTCCGACCCGAGTTCCCGTGCGACCTGCATGGGCAGGGAGTGGGTGGTCCCGGGCCAGACGGTGACCGGGTCCACGCCCAGTGCCCCGGCCCGGTCCGCGGCCCCGCCACCGCCTGCCAGGGACTTGTCCGCGGCGATGTCGACCCGCACCGGCATCGGCAACGACCGCCACTCCTCATCGGTGAAGGTCCGCGGCACCAGGGAGACGGGTGCGTAGTGCTGGGCCCCCTTGTCGATCATCACCGACATCGGTGTGCGCTCCCGGACCTCCGCGACCGAGACGCCTCCGATCTCCGCCAGGGCGCGGTCCTTCCACGACTGGGGCCCCGGCAGGAACAGCAGCGTCGACCACAGGTACGCCGAGGCCGGCAGCCCCTGGAGCACCATCACCGGTTCGAGCAGGGTCAGTGAGGCCACGCGGTCGGGGTGGCGGAGCGAGTGGGTGGCGGCCACGGCCCCGCCGAAGGAGTGCCCCACCACGTGGACGCGGGCGAGGTCGAGGCCCGCGAGCACCTGTTCCACCCACGTGGCCTGGTCGTCGAAGGAGGCGAAGGGCACCGACTGGGTCGACATTCCGGCGTCGCCGACCGCGTCCATGGCGTAGACGGTGCGCTCGCCGATCCAGTGGCCGAGGTTGTCGCCCCACATCGGTGCGCCGGAGCGCGTCCCGGGCAGCAGCACGACCGGCAGATCCTCACCCTCCCCTCCGCCGGGGGCCGCCCACTCGTACACGCGCACGGCGCCGTACCCGGTGGCGACGTCGTGGGTGCGGGTCGGTGCGGGCAGGGTCGCCATCACCTCGTCGTAGGCGGCGCGGTAGGACGCGAACCCCTCCTGGCTGCGCCAGTGCCCCACCCGCGGCGCGGGTGCGGCGACCGAGACCGTCTTGTCCAGCACCAGCCAGGCCACCACCAGCGCTGCCAGGACCTGCAGCACGCGGCGTCGCCGGGCTCGGCGGTTCGGCTTGTCACTCATGAGCACTCCCGGAAATACAGTCGTATTGGACCGTGCCACGAGTGTACACGCCGTTCAATACATTCGTATTGTCCTTGGCTATGATGGCGGCATGAACAGCTCCGAACCCGACGAACGCCGGACCGCCATCATCCACGCGGTGTGGCAGGTGATCGCCGAGAGCGGCATGGGAGCGGTGTCCATCCGCAACGTGGCCACGGCCGCCGGGGCCTCGGTGGGACGGATCCAGTACTGGTTCCCGAGCAAGGACGAACTCCTCCGGGCCAGCCTGGAGGCGATGCTGTCGAGCGCGTCACAACTGCACGGCGTCGCCACCCGGGGCGCCGACGACCGCGAGGCGTTGTGGCAGCTGATCGGGCACCCCATCCCCCGGGCGGAGTCGGCCCGGGTCGGCGTGTCCGTGTTCCACCAGTACGTCGCGGCCGGTTTCCACCACCCGGTCCTGGCCCGCATGCTGGCCCGGGCCAAGGACGGCGAGGAGAGCGAGGCCGCGCGGCTGCTCGGCAGGATCGCCCCCGGCCTCGACGACCCCCGCGCGGCGGCGCGGTCGCTGATGGCGACCGCCGACGGCCTGTCCATGCGCGTCCTGATCGGCGGCCTCTCCGCCGAAGAGGCCGAACAGACCCTGCGCGCCGAGGTGGACCGGGTCGCGCCCTGAGGAGTGCCGGGCGGCCTGCGCCTCTCGCCCGCGGAACGGCTCGCCCCCGGCCCCCGGCCGGGGAAGGCGGCCGGCTACCGGCCGCGGCGGGCCTCGATGCCCTCCACCACCAGGTCCAGTACCTGGTCGAAGTAGGCGTTCTCCACCGCGAGGGCGTCCGAGGCCGACACCGCGGAGGCGACGACCTCGTCGTGCCTGTCCGAGGAGCCGGTTCGCATCACGCGTACCGCGACGGCTGACGTGGCCGCGCCGAGGATCTGGTTGGACAGCGCCCGGATGGCGATCGCCTGCGCCTCCTCCTCGCCGCCGGCCCGTTCGATCGCGCCGATGATCCGCCTGGACAGGGCGATCGCGTTCGGGCCGATCAGGGGCCGCGAGCCGGCGAACTCCGCCGCCCACGTGTGGGCCGTCAGTGCCGCGTAGAACCGGCGGGCGGTCACCTTGACCGCGGTGTCCCAGGGGGTGTCGGGGCCCGGCAGGACCTCGGCGGCCTCGGCCAGGATCCCGTCCACCGCCAGGTCGACGAGGTCCTCACGGCGCTCCACGTACCAGTAGAGGCTCGTCGCGTGCACGCCGAGTTCGGCCGCGACCTTGCGCATCGTCAGTCCCGGCGCGCCCTCGCGGTCGAGGAGCGCGATCGTGGCGGCGACGATGCGCTCCCGGGTGAGCGCGGGCTGGGTCCGGCGGCGGCGCTGCGGACGGCTGAAGACGCTGTCGAACTGCTGGTCGGATCCTGGTTCGGCCATGTCAGACAGCATACAAGTAATCCTACGTTGTAGGATTACATCCAACAGTGTATGTTTCTCCGCATGGTCAACGATCACCTCTCCACCCGGCCCCACCCCCACGAACCCACGGACACCGTGGACCAGGCGCGCACGACCGTCGTCGCACCGCGCGGCCTCACCGCCTTCCTCGTGATCGCCTTCGCCTTCTCCTGGACCGCGTGGTGGGCGGGCACCCACCTACTCGCCGGAGCGAACCCCATGCTGGTCGTCATCGCCGGCGGATTCGGTCCGATGGTGGCCGCGGTCGTCGTCACCGCCGCCACCTCGGGGTGGTCCGGGGTCGGCGCCCTCTTCCGGCGGTACTCGCTCCCGCGGAGGGGCGGCATCGCGCCGTACGCGATCGCGGTGCTCGTCGTCCTGGCCATCGCGGCCTCCGGGGCGATCTCCCTCCACCTGCGGGGAGCGACGGTGGACGAGACCCTGCTGAACGCCGCACTCGCGACGGTCCCGGTGCAGTTCCTGCTCATCGCGGTGGCCGGCGGCGGGAACGAGGAACTGGGATGGCGGGGGTTCGCACTGCCGCGGCTCCAGGGCGCGCTGCCCCCGCTGGCGGCGAACGTGGTGCTCGGCGCGATCTGGGCGGTGTGGCACGCTCCCCTGTTCTCCATGGCGGGCACGGCCCAGTCCCAGGTGTACTTCCCCGCCTACGCCCTTCTCTGCGTCGGGCTCACGGTCGTCCTCGGACACGTCTTCAACGCCTCCCGCGGCGGCGTGCTCGCCGTGGTGCTCGCCCACACCGCGGTCAACGTCGTCTCGGGGCTCAAGGCCACCCTGATGGGCGATCCCGCCGGGGTGACGGAGGTCGCCCTGGTCTCCCTCGTCGCGGTGGTCCTCGTGACCGCCACCCGCGGCCGTCTGGGGCTGGGGCGTTCCGGGGGTACCGGGCGCTGACACGACAGCGCGGGCGGCTCCTGCGCCCGCACGGCGAAGGGCGCCGGGACCGGTGTAGGACCACCGGTCCCGGCGCCCCGCGGCGTCACCGCCCCCGTACCCGGGACGGCGGGCCCGCGCGGTGGCCGCGGGAGTCCCCGGAAATAGGGGGCCCGCGCACACCGTTGTGACCGACTGTATGCAGCGAGAACCGTGCGGCCCGGAGCAGCCCGCCGCCCGCGACCACGGGACGGCGGAACGGATCGGCCTGGCCAGGGCCGAGGCCGCCCTGTTGGCCGAGTCCCTCACCCGGCAGTGGGAGGGCGTCGTCGAGGCGTCCGCTCTCACGGCGAACGACGACGAGCACGATCCGGAGGGGTCCACCGTCGCCTACGAGCGCGAGCGGATCCGGGCCACGCGCGATCAGGTGTACCGGGAGATCGACGCCCTCGACCGGGCGGCCCGGAGGCTGCGGGACGGGTGCTACCGGATCTGTGAGCGGTGCGGCGGCCCCATCGCCGAGGCCCGTCTCGTCGCCCGGCCCACCGCCGCGACGTGCATCGGCTGTGCGAGCAGGGCCGGCGGATGAGACCGTGCCCCGGGGCGGAACCCGGGGCTCGCTGGACCGGCACGCGTCCTCGGGCCCGCGCACCGGTGCCGGGGCGGGGCTCCCCGCCGTGTCCGCGGGGCCAAGGGTCTGGGGTCAGGCGCCGACGTAGTCCGCGAGGTGCTCACCGGTGAGGGTGGAGCGGGCGGCGACGAGATCGGCGGGCGTGCCCTCGAACACGACCAGGCCTCCGTCGTGTCCCGCACCGGGTCCGAGGTCGATGATCCAGTCCGCGTGCGCCATGACCGCCTGGTGGTGCTCGATGACGATGACCGTCTTCCCCGAGTCGACGAGCCGGTCGAGCAGACCGAGCAGGTGTTCGACGTCGGCGAGGTGGAGGCCGGCGGTCGGCTCGTCGAGGATGTAGACGCCGCCCTTCCCGCCCATGTGGGTGGCCAGCTTGAGCCGCTGGCGCTCGCCGCCGGACAGGGTGGTGAGCGGCTGGCCGAGGCTGAGGTAGCCGAGCCCCACGTCCGAGAGGCGGCGCAGGACCGCGTGGGCGGCGGGTGTGCGCGCGTCCCCGGTTCCGAAGAACTCCTCGGCCTCGGACACGGGCATGGCGAGCACCTCGCTGATGTCGCGCCCGCCGAGGCGGTACTCCAGCACCGACGCCTGGAACCGCTTGCCCTCGCACTCCTCGCAGAGGGTGGCGACGCCGGCCATCATCGCCAGGTCGGTGTAGATGACGCCCGCGCCCTTGCAGGTGGGGCAGGCGCCCTCGGAGTTGGCGCTGAACAGCGCCGGCTTCACACCGTTGGCCTTCGCGAACGCCTTGCGGATCGGGTCGAGCAGTCCGGTGTACGTGGCCGGGTTGCTCCGCCGCGATCCGCGGATCGCGCCCTGGCCGATCGCCACCACTCCCTCACCCGCGCGGATCGACCCGTGCACGAGGGAGCTCTTGCCGGAGCCCGCGACACCGGTGACGACGGTGAGCACCCCGAGCGGGATGTCGACGTCGACGTCGCGCAGGTTGTTCGCGTCGGCTCCGCGGATCTCCAGCGCTCCGGAGGGCTGACGCACCGTCTTCTTGAGGGAGGCCCGGTCGTCGAGGTGGTGGCCGGTGAGGGTGTCGCCGGACCGCAGGTCCTCGACCGTGCCCTCGAAGCAGACGGTGCCGCCCGCCGTCCCGGCGCCGGGGCCGAGGTCGACGACGTGGTCGGCGATCGCGATCGTCTCGGGTTTGTGCTCGACGACGAGGACGGTGTTGCCCTTGTCCCGCAGTCGCAGCAGCAGGTCGTTCATGCGCCGGATGTCGTGGGGGTGCAGGCCGATCGTGGGCTCGTCGAAGACGTAGGTGGTGTCGGTGAGGGAGGAGCCGAGGTGGCGGATCATCTTGACGCGCTGCGCCTCGCCCCCCGACAGCGTGCCCGACGGCCGGTCGAGCGAGAGGTAGCCCAGCCCGATCTCCACGAACGAGTCGAGGGTCCGCCCCAGTGAGGTGAGCAGGGGCGCCGCGGACGGTTCGTCCAGTCCGCGGACCCACTCGGCGAGGTCGCTGATCTGCATCGCGCACGCGTCGGCGATGCCGGTTCCGCCGATCTTCGACGACCGCGCCGCCTCGTTGAGCCGGGTGCCGCCGCAGTCGGGGCAGTCGGTGAACGTCACCGCCCGTTCCACGAAGGCGCGGATGTGCGGTTGGAGCGCGTCGACGTCCTTGGACAGGAACGACTTCTGGACCTTGGGGATCAGCCCCTCGTAGGTGAGGTTGACGCCCTCGACCTTGACCTTGACCGGTTCCCGGTAGAGGAAGTCCCGCATCTCCCGCTCGGTGAAGTCGCGGATCGGCTTGGAGGGGTCGAGGAAGCCCGACTCGGCGTAGGTCCGCACCGTCCACCAGCTGTCCGACTTCCACCCGGGGATGGTGAACGCGCCCTCCTCGATGGACTTGGAGTCGTCGTAGAGCTGGGTGAGGTCGATGTCGGAGACCGTGCCCCGGCCCTCGCAGCGCGGGCACATCCCGCCGGTGATGCTGAAGTCGCGGCGTTCCTTCACCTTCCTGCCCGCGCGTTCCAGGGTGACCGCCCCGGTTCCGCTGATCGAGGCGACGTTGAAGGAGAACGCCTGGGGTGAGCCGATGTGGGGCTGCCCGAGCCGGCTGAAGAGGATGCGCAGCATCGCGTTGGCGTCGGTGGCGGTCCCGACGGTGGAGCGGGGGTCGGCGCCCAGTCTCTGCTGGTCGACGATGATCGCGGTCGTCAGCCCTTCGAGGACGTCGACGTCGGGCCGCGCCAGGGTCGGCATGAAGCCCTGCACGAAGGCGCTGTAGGTCTCGTTGATCATCCGCTGCGACTCGGCGGCGATCGTGCCGAAGACCAGGGAGCTCTTGCCCGAGCCGGAGACTCCGGTGAACACCGTCAGTCGGCGTTTCGGGAGCTCGACGCTGACGTCCCGGAGGTTGTTCACCCGCGCGCCCTGGACGCGGATCAGGTCGTGGCCGTCGGCGGCGTGCCGCGCGGGCTGCTCCGTGTGCGTCCTCGGGGCCGTGCTCATCGTTTCTCCCTGTGTTGTCCGGGCCGCTGCTTTCGCGGTCTCGGTCGGTGTCTCCTGGCACGGCCGTACCGGCTTCCCACGGTACGGCCGGCTCTCCTCTGTCGGCGCGGGCACGGAGCCCGGCCTGTCGCCCCGGTTCGTCCGCGGCGCGGGGCCCCGCCCCGCGCCGCGGACCGGCGGTGGCGGCGGACTGCCGCACGGCACCGTCCGCGCAGGTCGGGCGGTGTCCGTGGGACGGCTCAGCGCAGTTCCTGGATGCGGACGAGGTTGCCGGCGGGGTCGCGGAAGGCGCAGTCACGGATGCCGTAGGGCTGCTCGGTCGGTTCCTGGACGATCTCGGTGTCCGTGGCCCGGACCCTGTCGTAGAGCCCGTCCAGGTCGGGGGTGGCCAGGAGGATCCAGCCGTAGGTGCCCTTGGCCATCATCTCGGCGATGGTCGTGCGCTCGTTCTCGGTGATCCCGGGGTCGAGGGCCGGCGGGGCCAGAAGGATGCAGGTGTCGGGCTGGCCGGCGGGGCCGACGGTGATCCAGCGCATCCGGCCCTGTCCGACGTCGTTGCGGACCTCGAAGTCGAGGACGTCGCGGTAGAAGGCCAGGGACGCGTCCGGGTCCTCGTGCGGGAGGAAGCTCGTGTGAATGGTGATGTCCATGGGATTCACGCTAGCTTCGGGCCGGTGAACGGCGCTTCTCGATTCCTGACCGGTCTGGTCACCTCTCGTCCGGAGCGGAGGACGGGGCTGCCGGGATGTCGGCGGTGGCGGCAGGCGCCGGGTTCTTTCACGTTGCCCCGGTGAACACCGTGTCCATACGTGTCTCCGGGCGTGTGACGTGCTGATCTTGTGCTGAACCGACCAGGCAAGACTCCGGAGGAACTGCGTGCTGCCACCGACATCGAAGGCGTTGAGAGGGACTCTGGGAACGGTGGTGGCGGCGCTGGCGGCCACGGCGCTGACGGCGCCGAGCCTGCCGGGGGACGAGAGGGTGGCGCAACTCGCGCCCGCCCTCCAGGTGACCAAGACGGTCGTACCGGACCCCCTGGTGATCGGTGGAACGGCCGAGTACGCCGTGACCGTCACCAACACCGGCGACGAGCCGGCGGAGGACGTGGTCGTCACCGACACTCTCGGGACGGGGATCACGGCCGGGGACCTTCCGGACGGGTGCGAGGCGACCGGTGCGACGGTCGTGTGCGGCGGCGACGGCGGGGTGACGGTGGGCCCCGGGGAGTCGGTCACCTACACCCTCCCGGTGGAGGTCGACCCCTCCCTGTCCGACGGGGACAACATCGTCAACCGCGCCGAGGCGACGTCCTCGACTCCGGGCGCATCCCCGGGCTCCACGCAGCTCATCACGATCGCGCAGACGCAGACCGACGTCGAGGTCTCCAAGAGCGGTCCGGCGACGGTCCTGCCCGGCGGCGAGATCGCCTACACCGTCGTGGTCACCAACAACGGCCCCTCGGACGCGGTGGACGTGACCGTCCAGGACCCCACCAACGGGAACCTGGTCACCATCACCGACCTGCCGGATTCGTGCCCTCCCTCCGGCCTGACCATCACCTGCGGCCTGGGGACCCTCGCACCCGGGGAGAGCGTGGAGCTGACCTTCGTCGTCGAAGCCGGGTCCGAGCTCGACGAGGGCACCACGATCGACAACTGCGCGACCATCTACACCGGCAGCCGCGAGACCGACATGAACAACAACGTGTCCTGCGCGGAAACGGTGGTGGACGACGACACCGGACCGCCCATCGTGGTGCCCACCGACGACGTGAGCATCCGGAAGACGGGACCCGAGACGACGGCGCCGGGCGGAGAGGTCACCTACTCGGTCACGGTCACCAACGACGGCTCCGAGGAGAGCGGCGACGTGATCGTCGTCGATCCCATCGACGTCGGCGAGGCCACCCCGGTGGTGATCCCCGAGCAGTGCACCCGTGAGGGCGACACCCTGGTCTGCGACCTCGGTCAGCTGGCGGCGGGCGAGTCGGCGGTCCTGGACTTCGTCTTCCGCGCGGACGGGTCGCCGGGGGACCACATCCACAACTGCGCCGCGGTGCAGCAGCCGACCCGGGCGCTGGACCCCGACACGCACGCGGTCTGCGTCGACACGGAGATCGTGGACGATGATCCCGACCCGAGTCCCACCCCCAGCCCGACGCCGACCCCCACGCCGGGTCCCACACCGACCGAGAGCCCGACCGAAAGCCCCGAACCCACACCCGGCCCCACACCCACCGAAAGCCCGACCGAAAGCCCCGAACCCACACCCGGCCCCACACCCACCGAAAGCCCGACCGAAAGCCCCGAACCCACACCCGGCCCCACACCCACCGAGGGCCCCGGCGGCTATCACCCGCCCGACAACGGGTCGGACGGTGACGACCCGCCGGCGCTGGCCTTGGCCGGAGCGCCGTTGTTCGGCCTCGTCATGGCGGCCCTGGTGCTGGTCGGGTCCGGCCTGGCGGTGCTCTGGACGACCCGTCGGAGGCTCTGACCGCGCACACGGCACGGGGGCCGGGCGCCGACCGCGAGGTCGGGCCCGGCCCCCGTGTCAGGGTGGGGCGAACCGCGTGTCAGCCCCGTGAGGACGGGCGCGGGGTCACAGCTCCCACGTCGTCCCGTAGCGCTCGGTCAGTTCGCGGACGTCCTCCGCCGACAGCACGGAGTACTCGCTCCCCCGGAGCGAGATGACGATGCGCGAGGCCTCCTCCAGTTCGACGGCGCCGTCCAGGGCGGCCGCCGGGTCCGCTGCGGCCACGAGCGAACCGTGGTTGGCGAGCAGAGCGGCGCGGAACGTGCCGGTCAGGCCGGACAGGTTCAGGGCGAGCCGGTCGCTGCCCGGGGCCGCGTACGGCACCAGGGGCGCCTGACCGACCCGCATGACGAGGTAGGGCGTGACCGGCGGGAGCGCTGACGAGGCCGACCAGGCGGGCAGGCAGGAGGCCGCGGTCGCGTGGGGCGAGTGCAGGTGGACGACGGCGCGGGCGTCCTCGACCCGTCTGTACATCGCCAGGTGGAGCGGATACTCCTTGGACGGCGGCGGGCCGGAGACGTGCTCCCCCGCCTCGTCCAGGACGGCCAGCCCCTCGGGGTCCAGGTCCCGGAGGGAGACCCCGGTGGGGCTCATGAGGGTGTGGTCGCCCGCGCGCACGGACACGTTGCCGGAGGCTCCGGGGCTCAGCCCCAGGTCGACGGCTCGGCGTCCCGCCTCGCACAGCTCTCGCGCGGCCTCGCGTGATTCGCGGTTCACCGGCTTCCCTCCCAGGCGCGGACGAAGAGGTCCTCGCGGCCGAAGTTCCCGGACTTGAGCATGAGGTGGATGTCCCGGCCGTCCCGCTGGCCGAGCATCCACGCGACGCCGGGGTCGATCTCGGGCCCCAGGGCCAGGGAGGCGACGCCGAGGCGCTGCACGACGGCGCCGCTGGTCTCACCGCCCGCCACGAGGAGCGATCGGGTTCCCGCGGCCACCAGGCGCTCGGCGACCTCGGCCAGCGCCTCCTCGATGAGCGGGGCGTCGGCGGTGTCCACGACGTCCTCGGGGGACGCGGTCGCGTACACGACGAAGGGGGTGCCGTCCCCGGAGTCCAGGGCGAGGGCCACCGCGCCGGACACGGTCGCCTCGAAGTCCTCCCGCAGTTCGGCGGGGCGCAGTTGGCGTCCCCCTCCGACCGCGAGTGCGTGGCGGACCTGTCCCTGGGTGGCCCGTGAGGCGCTGCCGGAGAGCACGACGCGCGGTCCTTCGGGGAGGGTGAGCGGGGTGCGCCCGGAGGTCCGGGGGCCCGTGAGCCCCTGGGCGAGGGCGCTGCCGCCGGTGAGCAGGCGCAGACCCTCCGTCGCGCGCGCGAGGGTGGCGAGGTCGGCGTCGGTCAGGGCGTCGACGACCACGAACCGGGCCCCCGCGTCGCCCGCCCGGCCGATGGCGTCGCGCACCGCTTCGGCGCCCCGGGCCACGGTCGGCCAGGGCACCAGCGCGACGTCGGCCTCGCCTCCGCTGACCTGCGGTGCGAGCAGGCGCAGGAGGTTCGAGTCGGTCATGGGTGTGAGGGGGTGGTGGCGCATCGGGGACTCGTCGAGGGGGTCGTCCCCCACGAAGAGGTGGCCCCGGTAGACGGTGCGCCCGTTGGCGGGGAAGGCCGGCGCGATCACGGTGACCGACTCTCCGAGGGCTTCGAGGACGGCCTCGGAGACCGGGCCGATGTTGCCCGCCGGGGTGGAGTCGAACGTCGAGCAGTACTTGACGTAGAACCGCTCGCACCCCGCCCCGCGCAGCCGTTCGAGCGCGCGCAGCGAGGCCGTGACCGCCTCGTCGACGGGCATGGTGCGCGACTTGAGGGCGACGACGACGGCGTCGGCCCCGTCGACGGCGTCACCGTCGTGGGGGGCGTCCGCGCCCAGCACGACGGTGGTCCGGTAGCCGGCGGACGTGAGGGCGATCGCGACGTCGGTCGCGCCGGTGAGATCGTCGGCGATCGCGCCGAGGGTCGCCATGGGTTCTCCTGTGGTCGGGTGGTCGGGGCCGGCCCCGGGCGCCGCGGCTCGACGGCCGCGTTCCCGGGGACCGGCCCCGCGTGGGATGCGGGCGGGTCTAGAGGACGCCGGTCGCGATCAGGATGTTGAGGACGATGAAGCCGGTGATGCCGGAGATGACGGAGGCGACACCGATGGAGCGGATGCCCTGGCCCACCGTCATGTTGGACAGCGTCGTGGTGACCCAGAAGCCGGAGGAGTTCGCGTGCTTCATGAGCTGGGCACCGGTCGCACAGGCCAGGTACACCACGAGCGGGTCGAGGCCGAGTGCGGGCAGCAGGGGCTGCATGATGGCCGCCGAGGTCATGACGCCGAGGATGTTGGATCCGGTGATGGTGCACACCGCGGCGGCGATGAGGAACGGGATGATGACCGGGGACATACCGGTGCTCTCGATGGTGGTCGCGATGTTCTCGGCCACCCCCGTCTCCCTGATGATGGTGGCGAGGGCGCCGCCGACGCCGGTCAGCGCCAGGGGCATCGCGGCGATCCTCAGTCCGGCCTCGAACAGGTCGTTCAGGGTGGACTTGTCACGCCAGCGCCCGCGGAACAGCGGCAGGGCCAGCACACACGCGATGAACAGCGCCGTCGTCGGCTCGCCGACGAACAGCACGGCGTCGGTGACCCACGCCCCTTCGGGGAGCGCGGGGCCCGCCAGCGAGGCGAAGACGATGAGGACGATGGGGGCCAGGATGGGCAGCAGGGCGCCCGTCAGGCCGACCGTGCTCGGTGCGGTGTCCTCGCCGGAGGTCGCGGCGGCACCCGTGCCGCCGGAACCGGAGCCCTCCCCGGCGGAGCCGGTGGCGGAGCCGGTGGCGGAGCCCTCTCCGGCGGAGCCGGGTGCGTCGGGGCCGCCCACCAGGTGTTCGACGAACTCCGGCTTCGGCGGCACGTGCGTCTTGGTCCGCGACAGGTAGATCGTCGCGGTGATGACGCCGGGGATTCCGACCATGAGGCCGTAGAGGATGGCCTCGCCCATGCCGACGTCGAGCAGGGACGCCGACGCGAGCGGGCCGGGGCCGGGAGGGACCACCGAGGTCATGACGTAGGCGCCGATGTAGAGGATCGGGCCGAGCTTCATCATCGAGATGCCCGTGCGGTAGGCCAGGGCGGAGACGATCGGGATGAGCATGACGACGGCGGTGTCGGCGATGAGGGGGATGCCGAGGACGGTCGACGCGAGGGCGATCGCCCAGGGCACCTTGTTCCGGGAGAACAGGCTCAGGGCGGATTCGGTGATCTTCAGCGCGGCGCCGCTCAGTTCGAGCATCTTGCCGAGGACGCAGCCGAAGATGATCAGCAGTCCGACGTTGGCGAGGGTGTTGCCGAAGCCGGTCGTGACGAGTTCGATGGTTCCGGTGCCGCCCATGCCCAGGACGAGCCCCAGTGCCACGACCACGATGAACAGCGTGGCCACGGGGTGGACCTTGAACCGTGCGATGAAGAGAACGAGGACGGCGATGGCGGCGAGGAACGCCAGCAGGATGTAGATGTCCGACATGATGACTGGATCCTCACGTTCACAGGTAGGTGCGTGTGTGACGCCAGGCGTCCAGGAGGGATGCACTGGGGTCCGCGAGGTCGTCGAGGCGGAGGAGCTCTCCGGCGGCGACGTCGCGGGCGAGCGTGGTGTGGGCGGCCAGGTACAGCGGGGCCGCGTCGGCGGGCGCCTGAGCGGCGTCCAGCAGGACCGGCGCCACACCCCGGACGTCGTGGTGGTGCCCGCCCATGTCGAGCCGGGTGCCCCTGGGGAGGTCCTCCTTGGCCCGTCCGGCGAGGATCGCGTGCGGGGCCGGGGGGCGTGAGGTCACCGCGCGGCGGTGGTCGACGGCGTCGAGCAGGCTCAGGGGCGTCTCGACGCCCATGAGGTGGTACGGCAGGTAGAGGCAGGCGTAGCGTCCCGAGCGGGAGACCACGTGGCCCTTCTGCGCGAGGAGGTCCCAGGAGACGGGGTCCCCGGTGCGGACGACGACGAAGACCCCTCCGGCGAAGGAGGCCTCCTCGGGGAGGCGGAGCACGCTGAAGACGTCCACGGCGCCGGGGCCGCCGAGGATGCCCCCGTCCTCGGCGAGGGAGTAGACGTCGGCGAGTTCGGCGACGCGGGCGACCGGGTAGTGCAGTGCCTCCACGTCCGGGACGAGGCCCGTGTTGTTCGCGACGACGCCCATCTCGCAGTAGTCGGCCGCGGCCGAGCGCTGGAGGCCGTCGACGGCCCGGGCGCGCGCGGCGAGCGTGGCGGGCACGTCCTCTCCCAGGGCCAGCAGGTCCGCCAGCTCAGGGGCGTCGATCTCCTGGTCGAGCTGGCGGACGCGTCCCGTGGAGGGGTCGAACACCAGGTCGTACTCGCCGGACTTGCCGATCGCGACGACGTCGAGTCCGAGGACGCGGGCACGGTCGTACCACTCGATGAGGTTGGCGGGCTGGTCCCCGATCCCGGGCGTGTACACGACGCCCCGGGCCCGGGCGGCGTCGGCGAGGGAGACTCCGGCGACCGAGTCGACCTCCTTGGAGACCATGACCACGTGGTGGCCGGTCTCGATCGCGGTCCGCGCGGCCGCGGCTCCCGCCTCCGGGCTTCCGGTGGCCTCGACGAGCACGTCGTAGTCGGCCCCGGCGAGGAGGCCCGCGTCGGCGATGACGGCGATCTGGCCGTCGGCCAGCGCGGACACCTCGTCCGGGCCGGTGCAGACCCTGAGGTCGTCGGGGGCGTAGCCGAGTTCGGCGCAGAGTGCGACGGTCCCCTCGGCGTCCAGGTCGCACAGCACCGAGGGGTGCAGGCGGTCCATCCGCAGCGTCTGGGCGAGCAGTGTGCGCGCGAAGCCGCCCCGCGCCCCTGTGAGGGCGTAGCGCACGGGTGCTGGCGGTGTGGCGGTGGCGTCGGTGCCTTGCATGGTTTCTCCTTCTTTCGCCTCGCGAGGGGCGCGTATGCGCAGGCCGCGAAGGCAACTCGCCATGTTTAACACTCTCGGAACATATGAGTCAACAATTTTCACGCTTGGGATCATCTGGTAACTATCGGTACCATGGTTCCTCTGGGTGACCCCCTAAGGAGGACGATGATTCCGGCGCAACGGCGAGACCTGCTCCTGCGGGAGCTGCGCGGCACGGGAGTGCTGAGCGTGAAGGAGTTGTGCGACATCCTCGACGTCTCGCACATGACGGTGCGTCGCGACATCATGACACTGGAGGAGGAGGGGCGCGTCCGCTCCGTGCCCGGCGGCGTCGAACTGGTCTCCCAGGTGCGCTCGGAACCCTCCTACCGCGACAAGTCGCGCGTGGACGTGGACGAGAAGCGCGCGATGGCGCGCGCGGCGGCGACCCTCGTGAGCGAGGGCCAGACGATCTACCTGGACGCGGGAACGACCCTGGGGCACCTGGTGCCGTCGCTGTGGAGCGTCACCGGCCTCACCGTCATCACGAACGACATCACCACCGCGGCCTCCCTCACCGACCACCCCGACGTGACGCTCTTCCTCATCGGCGGGCAGGTCGACCGGGAGAACCGCTCCTCCGTCGGTGACATCGCGGCGGCCACCATCTCCGAGTTCAACATCGACGTCGCCTTCGTCTCGACGAGCTCCTGGGACCTCAGCAGGGGCTCGACCACGCCGTCGCGGGCGAAGGTGGCGGTCAAGCGCGCGGCCATGGCGGCGGCCTCGGCGTCGGTGCTCGTCGCCGGCGCGGACAAGTACGGCGCCTTCGGCACCTTCAAGGTCGCCGCGCTCACGAGCTTCGCGTCGGTGATCACCGACGACCGGCTCTCCGACTCGTCCGTACGGGCGATCCGGGAGCTGGGGGTCGACCTGGACATCGTGACGCCCCGCGGGGACGCGGAGCCGGAGGTGGAGTCCGCCCCCGGCACCGAGGCGGCGCCCGCCCCGACGGCCTCCGTCTGATCTTCGGACCGCGCCCGTCGGCGGCGGGCGCGGTCGGCCGTCGGCGGCCGGGGGAGCCCCGTGACCCGGGGCTCCCCCGTGGTCCGTCCGTCGGAGCGGAACCGCTCACCGGGGATCGGCGGGGTTCCACGCGCTCCTCGCGGCGGCGTGGTCCAGGGCGTCCTCCAGTTCGGCCACCGCGAGCCGCATCCGCTCCACCACCGACGGGTCGTCGTACTCACCGGCGGCGTCCGTCCGCGAGCCCGCGCGGGAGACGACCACGCAGTTCGACCAGCACCGCTCCCAGGAGTGTCAGCGTCGGCATCAGCGGTGCGTGGGCGCGCATGCCTCCGGCCTGCCCCGGAGACGCGCTGACCAGCAGCGTCGGCTTCCCCGCCAGCCCCGCCGAACCCACCAGCCAGTCGATGGCGTTCTTCGTGACCCCGGCCGGGCCGTGCGCGTACTCCGGGGTGGCGACCACCACGCCCTCGGCGCGCGCGGCCAGGTCGCGGAGCTCTCGTACCGACGCGGGCCAGGAACCCTCGTCGTTCTCGACGTCGGGGTTGAACAGGGGCAGGCGGCCCGCCACGTCGCCGCCGACCACGGTGATCCCGGTGCCCACCCGTTGGACCAGTCTCAGCAGCGCCGCGTTGAGCGAGCCCTGCCTCAGACTCCCGCACAGCCCCAGAACCACACGATCCGCCATGTCCCGTCCCTCCCTGTCGGCGAGTGCCCCCCCCGCTGTACACCGGTCCACCGCTCTCGCGGGACCGCACCCTGTCCTTCGACAGATGACGTGGGGCGCCGGCACGGGTTAGCTTCCCAGGCATGCGCGTTCTCACGGCCCGGCTCCTCACCCGCGGCCACCTCGCCCTGACCTGTGCGGCGGCGGTGGCGCTCCTGGCTCCGCGGTGGCCGCTCCTGCTCCTGGTCCTCCCCGCCCCCGCTCTGCTGACCGGGCGCCTGGCGGAGGATCCGCGTCCGGCGGCGGCCGTGTGCGCGGCCGGGGCGGTCGCCGGGGCGGGGTGGCTCGCACTCGGCGAACGACCCCTGGGCCTGTGGGTGACGGGCGCCGTGCTGGTGCTGTTCACTGTGCTCCTGCCCTGGCTGGTGGGCCTGTACCTGCGCAGCACCGCCGCCCTGGAGGCGGCGGGGTGGGAGCGCGCGCGGACGCTGGAGCGGGAGGCGCTGCTGGTGGCCGAACGGGCCCGGATGCGCGAGCGGTCGCGCATCGCCCAGGACCTGCACGACGCCGTCGGGCACGAACTCAGCCTGTTGTCGTTGCACGCGGGCGCCCTGGAGATGGCGGCGGAGCCGGGCGGTCGCCGCGAGGAGATCAGCCGGTTGCGCGAGACGGCAGGCAGGGCGGCCGAACGGTTGACGGAGGCGGTCGGAGTATTGCGCTCCGACGCGGGTCCCGCGCCCCTCGCCCCCCACGGGGACGGTGTCGCCGCCCTGGTGGAGCGGGCCCGCGCGTCAGGCATGGACGTGACCCTGGAGCGGGAGGACGGGCGCCCCGCCCTCCCGGTGATGGTGGACCGGGCCGTCCACCGGGTGGTCCAGGAGTCGCTGACCAACGCCGCCAGGCACGCGCCCGGATCGGCCGTGCGCGTGGTGGTCGGCGGGTCGGCGGACGAGGCGACCGTGCTGGTGGCCGACACGGCGCCGCCGGGGCAGCCGGGGCGCGGTGCGGCCCCGCGGGCGTCCCGGGCGGATGACGCGCTCCGACCGGAGGGGGCCGCCGCGGTGCGTGCGCCCGGCGGCGGTACCGGCCTGGTCGGCCTTCGGGAGCGGGTCCGCCTGGTGGGGGGCGTGTTCGAGGCCGGGCCGGACGGGAACGGCTGGGCCGTGTCGGCGCGCATCCCGGCACGCGGGCCGGGAGCGGAGCTCGGCGGGGACCGCCCGCGGCACGGCGGTGCGCCGACGGACTCCCGCTCCGGCGTGCCGGGGAGCCCGGAGTCGCACCGCCGGGCGCGCAGGCGCGCGAGGCGGGCGATCGGCTGCGCGGTGGGGCTCCCCGTCGCACTCGTGCTGGCGGGATACGGGCTGACGGTGGCGCTCACCGCGCACCAGGCGGCGACCGCCACGCTGGAACCGTCGGTGTTCGAGCGGTTGCGCCCCGGCCAGGACCGGGCCGAGGTGGAGGCCCTGTTGCCGGAGGGCGACCTGTACGAGGGACCCTTCTGGGAGTACGGGCGGCCCGCCGCTCCGGAGGGGCTGGAGTGCGCCGACTACCGGTCGAGCGCCGACGTGTTCGGCGGCGGATACGACCGCTACCGGTTGTGCTTCGACGCCGGGGTCCTGGTGTCGGCCGAGGTCGCGGGCGACTGATCCGGGCACGGTGGCGGACCGGGTCCGCCGGGCGTCCGCCGTGCAGCGACCGCGGGAAGAACAGACGCACTGACGAGAGGGGCCGTGGTGATCCGGGTTCTGCTGGTGGACGACGAGGCGATGATCCGCGCGGGGGTGAGGGCGATTCTGGCCGCCGACCCCGGCATCGAGGTGGTGGCCGAGGCGTCCGACGGCCGGGAGGGTGTGGAGTCCGCGCGAACCCACCGACCGGACGTGGCCCTCGTCGACATCCGCATGCCGGGGATGAACGGCCTGGACGCGGCCGCGGGGATACGGCGGGCGGCACCGGGCACGGGCGTGGTCATCCTGACCACGTTCGGTGAGGAGGAGTACGTGGTCCGTGCGCTGGCCGGGGGCGCGGACGGATTCCTGTTGAAGACGGGTGACCCGCGGGAACTGCTCCTGGGAGTGCGGGCCGTCGCGGAGGGCGGCGCGTTCCTGTCTCCGAAGGTGGCACGCCGGGTCCTCGACGGACTGGACCACGGCCGGTCGACGGGTCGCCTGCTTTCCCGGGAGCGGGTGGGGGAGTTGACGGTCCGCGAGCGCGAGGTGCTGTCCCTCCTGGGGGCGGGGTTGTCCAACGGGGAGATCGGCCGTCGGCTCTTCCTGGTGGAGGGCACGGTGAAGGGGCACGTGAGCACGATCCTCAGGCGTCTGCGGGTGCGGAACAGGGTCGAGGCGGCGGTGCTGGCGCACGACGCCGGACTGGTCGCGGACCGGGGCGGGGCCGGGTAGGCCCCGCCCGGGCCGGGCGGGGCGGGCGCCGGCGTTCAGGCTCCGCCGAGCCCCTCAGCGGGGGCGACGCGGACGGCCCTGCGGGCCGGGGCCACCGTCGCGACGGCGCCGACGGCCAGGGAGGCGAGCAGGACCAGTCCCAGTCCGTCCCAGGGCACCGACACGACCAGCGGCGCGGTGTCCCCGACGACGGCGTCCACACCGACCACCCCGTAGGGCACCCCGATCAGGACTCCCAGGAGCGCGCCCAGCACGGTGATGACCACGGCCTCGACCGCGAGCGCCCCCCGGAGCCCGGAGCGTGTGAGCCCCAGGGCCCGCAGCAGCGCCGACTCACGGGTGCGCTCCAGGACCGACAGCCCGAGGGTGTTGGCCACCCCGGCGGCCGCGATCACCACGGTGACGGCCAGCATCGCGAGGGACAGGCCGACCAGGACGTCGAGGATCTCGGTGATGTCGCGGCGCTCGCTCAGCGCCCCGCTGAGCGTGACGGCGGAGTCGGCGGCGGCGATCCGGCTCATCTGTTCGGCCAGCGCGTCGCGGTCGGCTCCGGGTGCGGCGACACCCCACACCATGCCTCGGTCGGCCCCGGGGTCCAGGGCCTCCAGGACGTCGGCGCGGACCACCGGGGCGGGCACGCCCGAGGCGGTCGCCAGCGCCGACGGAACGAGGGTGAAGGTCCGGGCGGCGCCGTCGACGGTCACGGACGCCGTCTCCCCGGCAGCGGCTCCGAGGGCGGTCAACTGGTCGCCGGACACGAGCATGACGGGGGGTCCGGAGCCTCCCCCGGTCAGCTCGTCGGCTCCGGTGGTGCGCGCCAGGTGAGGGGAGAGCCCGACGAGGAGGACGGGGCCCAGCCCGCCGACCTCCGACTCCGCGGTGCGGACCGCCTCCACGGTCTCCAGGGAGTCGAGTCCCGCGATGGAGTCCAGCGTGCCGGGGGCGACGCTGCCCGTGTCCGCGCGGGCGCTCACGTCCACGGGGTAGCGGTCGCGCAGGTCGCTGTCGATGGTGGCCCGGCCGGTGGCCGAGGCGGTGGCGAGCGCGCTGATCAGTGCGAGCCCGAGAACGAGGCTGAGAGTGGCCGTCGCCGCCCGGCCCGTGTCGCGCCGCAGGTTGGCCCCGGCCAGACCGGCGACGCCGCCCACCCGGCGCAGCAGGGGGTACGCCGCCGCCAGGAGGCGCGATATCACGTGGCGCAGCACCATGAGAAGGCCGATCGCACCGGCGGAGCCCCCGGCTACGGCCCAGGGCAGTGAGTGGGACGCCGCGCCTGCGACCATCGCCGCCGTGCCCAGCAGTGCGGTCGCGGCCCCGACGGCGTGGAGCGGACCGAGCCGGGCCGCGCCCGCGACGGACGCCGAGCGCAGGGCCTCGACCGGGGGCGTCCCGGCGGCACGGCGCGCGGGGAACCACGCCGCGCACACCGTCACGGCCACGCCGACCAGGAACGATCCGGCCAGGGCGGGGGCGTTGACGTGGAGGCCGGCACCGGTGAGCCCCATCATGGAGGCGCCCGCGTACCCGGCCCCCGCTCCGACGGCGACTCCGAGCAGGGCCCCGGCCGTACCGGTGATCGACGCCTCCGCGACGACCAGCCCGCGCACCTGTGACCGGGTCGCCCCCACGAGCCGCAGGAGCGCCGTGTCCCGTCTGCGCTGCGCGAGAACGACGGTGAAGGTGTTGGTGATGACCACCGCCGCGGCGAGCAGTGCGACGAGCGCGAACGCGAGGAGGAGCAGGTCGAGCTGCCTCGCCCCTCCGGCGAACCTGTCCGCCGCCATCTCGGACTGCTCCTCGGCCGTCATGGCGCTCAGGCCCCGGGGCAGGTCGGTGTCCAGTTCCGCCGCCGTCGCCTCCGCGGACGCACCGTCCGCGACGCGCGCGAGGGCGCTCACGGGGGTATCCGTCCCGAAGAAGTCCTCGGAGGCGTAGAGCTGGTACTGGACCCCGGTCAGTGGACGGAAACCCAGGTCCGCGGCGCCGACGACGGTGACACGGGACTCCTCCCCCGTCCCCCGCGCGGCGGTGAGCCGCACCGTGTCGCCCACGGTGAGGCCCGCCGTCGACAGGGTCGCCGTGTCGGCCACCACCTCGTCGGCGGCGGCGGGCCAGGCGCCGGCCGCGAGGTCGAACCAGCGGAGCGAGGGCGCGTCGGCGACGCTGTAGACGTTGGCGGTGGCCCGCTGGTCGTCGGTGGCCAGTTCGACGGTGCGCGCGTGGACGGGCGTGACCGCGGTGACGTCGGGGTGGTCGGCGACCAGCCCGGGCCATGCCGGTTCCTGGTCGTCGGCCTCCGGGTCATGGTCCACGACCACGTCGGCGGCGGTGAGCGGTGCGGCGGCCACGACCCGCAGCCCGGCGGCGGAGGTGGCGGCGAAGACCGAGGTGGCCGCGAGGAAGGCCGTTCCCAGCACGATCGCCAGGAGGACCGCCGCCAGCCTGGCGGGGTGGGCGCGGACCTGTGACCAGGCGAGGGCGGTCAACGTTCCCCCGTCCGGGCCAGGGCGTCGAGGACGCTGCGGGGCGTGGGGTCCTCGACGGTGCCGCACAGCGCACCGTCGGACAGCAGGAGCACCCGGTCGGCGTAGGCGGCCGCGCCGGGGTCGTGGGTCACCATGACGACGGTGCGGCCCAGCTCCGTGCAGGCGGCGCGCAGGTGCGTGAGGAGTTCACGGCCGGTCGCGGTGTCGAGGGCGCCGGTCGGTTCGTCGGCGAAGACGACTGCGGGCCCGGTGATCAGGGCGCGCGCGACCGCGACCCGCTGCTGCTGTCCGCCGGAGAGCTCCCCCGGCCTGTGCCGGAGCCGGTCGCCGAGGTGCAGGGAGCGCACGAGCTGTTCCAGGAGCGACCGGTCCGGTCTGCGGCCGGCGAGGGTGAGCGGGAGCAGGATGTTCTGCTCCGCGGTCAGGGTGGGCAGGAGGTTGAACGCCTGGAAGACGAACCCGATCCGCTCGCGGCGCAGCACGGTGAGTTCCCTGTCGCCGAGCCGGGACAGGTCGCGTCCCTCGACCGCCACCCGGCCGCTGGTGGGGGTGTCCAGGCCGGCGAGCAGGTGCATGAGGGTGGACTTGCCGGAGCCCGAGGCCCCCATGACCGCGGTGAACTCCCCCCGTCGGAACCCGACGGACACCCCCGCGACGGCGGTGACGGCGGAGGCCCCCTCTCCGTACCGTTTGACCAGGTCGAACGCCTGGAGTGTGTGGTCTGGCTGCCTGGTCGGTGCGCTCATGTCGCCTTCCCCGCGCGGTGGTCGTGTGACGACCACGCTAGGAAGCGGCGGTCGGGCGACGACAGTGTCGCCCGACCGGGTGGAGCCCCGACGTTCGTCAGGGGCGGCCCCGCCCGGCGGCCGTGTGCGCGGCAGGGGCGGGGCACCCCTGTGCCGCCCCGGGGCCCGCCTCGGGTGGCGGGCCCCGGTCGGCTACTCGTACTCGGTGCCGCCCTTGCGCGTGAGGTAGGCGTCGGACACGAACTTCGCGATCGCCCTCCCCCTCAGGACCCCGGACTCCCGTTCGCGCGCCGGTCGGACGACGAGGCCCTCACGCAGGTGCAGGGCCGCGCCGCTCCAGGTCTCCGGCCCCTGCGCGGCCGCCAGGAGCGCGGACTCGTCGTAGGGGCCGTCGTAGAGCTCCGGCGCCGCGGGCAGACCCACCGACGCGAGGAGCCCCGGCAGGTCGGCCGCGTCGATCCAGGTGCGGGCGCCGCCGATGTCGAGGGCGATGTCGAACACCGCGTAGCCGGGGGCCGCGCTGCGGCCGGTCTCGCCGTACGCCAGGTCCTGGACCCCCGAGCCGAACACCTCCCCGAACACGCCCACCCGGTCCGCCCCGAACCGCTCGGCCACCTCGCGCGCCGCGTCGGCCACACCGTGGGCGGCCACCGCCCGCCAGTACAGGTTGTCCTCGGCGAACTCCAGTCCCAGGTTGCGCGCGCCCTGGCCCTTGGACGAGACGAACTCCTCCCCCGACCCCGCGACCAGGGTGAACAGGCACGCGGTGCCGTGGATCTTCTCCGTCGCCACGACCCGCTCCCCCGGCACGAAGGCGTCGGGGTAGCGCTTGGCGTTCTCCACCTCGATCCACCGCATCAGGTCGGGCGCGGGCACGAGATCGCCGCTCATGTGCACGGGTACCTCCGGCACCCACTTGGTGATGCCGAGGTCCCCGGCGAAGTCGGCCCCCGTGTCGTGCGCCGTCGCCAGGTCGACGTCCGCCAGCCGCCCGGGGCGGCAGACGATGCCCTGGGACAGTTCTCCCCGCAGCCGGATGGCCTTCACCCTGTTGCGCCGGGAGCCCGCGAGTCTGCCCGTGAGCCCCAGTTCGTCGATGAGGGCGTCGGGCAGCAGGGCGTTCTCGGGGACGTAGACCGCCCAGTCACCGGTCCGGTAGGCCCCCTTCGCCACCACAGCCCGGAACAGGCCCACCTGGGCGAGCTCCAGTGCGTCGGCGTCGGGGTGCGGGTGGATCGTGAGGCGTTCGGCGGTGACCCTCAGGGTGGACATGCTGTTCCTCCGTGGTGGGGGAGCGTCCTCGGACGGCGCTCCCGCGGCCGGTTCACCATGGCGCGACCGCATCCGGCCGGGCAACGCCTTTTCGCGATACCCCGGCCCGGTGTCCGCGGATGCGCCCATGCGTGACCTGGAGATTCAGCGCCTGAATTGCCCGGGTAAATGATCATCCACCACTCGTCGCGTTCTCGAAAAAAGAAGGGACCCTTGTCACGGGATCCCGGGAGACTTATATTCTTCACGTCGCACCATCGGTGCGGGATCCCGGAATCGTTGGGAGGACGACATGATGAAGATGCCGTACTAGAGCACGCCTTCTTCCTCCGCGAAAACGCGGAATGATCAACGGTCCGGGTCGGGGCGGCATTCCATCTTCGCCGCCCCGGCCCCTTTGGGCGCGGAGAAATCCGCGGTCCGCCGCCACACGGCGAGAAGGGGATCCCGAGGACGCCCATGAAGTCTCTGGTGGTACGAGCGGTCACGAGGTCCCCCTACTGGCCCGTGCTCACCCATCCGCTCCTCCGGCGCGTCCTCCCCGGCATCGGCGTGTCCGCGCTCGGCGGCGGTATGAGCTCCATCGCCGTCAGCTGGCTGGCCATGGAACTCGCCCCGGCCGACCACCGCGCGGCCTGGGTGGCCGCCGCCGTCGCGGCGTACACCCTGCCCGGGGCGGTGGGGGCCTTCCTCCTCGGCGGCCTGCTGAACGGCCGCAGCGGCGCCCAGCTGGCCGGCTGGGACGCCCTCCTGCGCGCCGGCGCGCTGGCGCTGATCCCCCTGGTCCACGCGCTGGGCTCGTTGAGCATCCCGCTGTACGTCGTGCTGCTGGGCCTGTCCTCGGTCCTGAGCGCCTGGGGCAAGGCCGGCCGCTACACGATGCTCTCCGAACTCCTCGACAAGAAGGACCACCTGGCCGGGAACTCCGTCGTCAACGTGATGCTGGAACTGTCCACGGTCGTCGGTCCGCTCCTCGCCGCGATCGTCATCGCGAGGGGAGGACCCGAGTACGTCCTGGCCCTCGTCGCGCTCTCCTTCGCGGTCCTCGCCGCGACCTACCGCTTCGCGATCCCGCGCGACTCCGACCGGGGCGGGGTCCGGGCCGGGGCGTCCCGCTCCGAGGGTTTCAGGGCCATCGCCCGCGACCCCGGGCTCCTGGGGCTGCTGGCTCTCTCGTTCGGCTTCTTCCTCTTCTTCGGCCCGTCGAGCGTGGCGATCCCCCTGTACGTCGTGGAGGACCTGGAAGCCTCGGCGGCCACCCTCGCGGGCTTCTACACGGCCTTCGGGATCGGCGCCGTCGTGGGGGCGCTCCTCACCGGCTACCTGCGCGACCTGCCCCTGATGCCCACCACGATCTGCATCGTCCTGGGGTTCGGCCTCGCCCTGGCACCGCTCGGGCTCGGCCTGCCCGTGGTCGTCTCCTGGATCTCCTTCGGTGTGTGCGGCCTCTTCTGGGGCCCGTTCCCCTCGACCACGACGGCCCTGTTCCAGGGCTCCGCGCCCGCGGCCGCGCTCCCGCAGGTCCTGGCGGCCCGCGGGGCGGTCACCGGGGTCGCGGTCCCGCTCGGCGCCATGGCGGGGGCTCCGCTCGTCCTCGCGGTCGGCGCGCAGGCCACCCTGCTCGCCTCCGCCGCCTGTCTGACCGCCCTGGGGGTGGCCGCCCTGCTTTTCCGCGTGGCTCCACGGCGTTCCGGAAAACGTTCCCCCGAAGAGGCGGATCGCGATATGCGGACCTGACCAGGACGTCCGCACGTACTTTCCGTCGAACCGGGACTCCCCTTTCCCGGTTTCGAGACGAATCCCGGAAGAGGAGAATTCCATGGCCACCATGATCATTGTCAACGTTCCCGAGGAAATGGTCGGGGACATCGGCAGGATTCCCGTGGATAAGCGGCGCGCCTTCGGCCTCGGCGCGCAGCGCATGCTGTGGTACGCCGAGGACGGGGACGTGCTGGTTCTGCCCTCTCCCCCGAGCAGGGACTTCATGGACTACGTGACCGGCCTGACGGGGACCCGGGCCTCGACCCTGCGGTTCGTGATCCCTCCCCCTGGCCGTTTCGGCCCCGACATCCTCACGGCCGACCGCCTGGTCGACCCGGTCTTCCTCCGGGACCTGGGGAAGGCCCTCGCGGACCGGCCCGTCGACCGGATCATCTGCACCTACGGCGACCTCGCGGTGACGGCCATGGCCTCGGCGGTCGGTGCGCAGGACGCCCTGCCCGGGCACGCCTTCAGCGCCCAGGGCGGGGGCGCGCTGGTCAACAGCAAGGCGGTGTTCCGCGCCGTGGCCGCGGGCAACGGCATCCCCATCGCACCCGGGGTGATCACGGACCTGCCCGAGCACGCGGAGGCCACGATCGAGTCCCTGCTGGCAGACGGGGCCCCGGTGATGGTCAAGCAGCAGTTCGCCGGAGGCGGCCTGGGCAACGAGATCCTCAGCCGAACCGGGGGCGTCCGTCCGGCGGGGGCGGGCAGCGTGGTCGTCCTGGAGGACCGGGAGGCCGTGCGGCGCTACGTCTCCGACCGCTGGGAATGGCTCACGGGACACAAGGGCCACAGCCTGATCATCGAGCGCTACTTCCCCGACTCCACGACGGTCTACGCGGAGTTCGTCGCCGACGACGACGGCTGCGTGTTCCGCGGGGCCGGGGAGATCCTGATGGAGCCCGTGGCCACCGGCGAGGTCATCCCGCCCCAGTCCGTCCGGCCGGGGGAGGTCGCGGAACTGGTCGAGATCGGCCGACGCGCGTGCGAGCCCTTCCGGGTGATGGGGTACCGGGGGACGCTGTGCGCCGACGCCATCCGGACTCCGGACGGCGAGCTCCTCTTCACCGAGGTCAACGGCAGGCTCACGGCCTCCACGCACCTGCACGTCAACCTGGTCGACAGGGTCGTCGGCCGGGAGCGCCGGGACGACCGCGTGTTCCTGGAGCGCGCGGGGCGATGGGCCGTCCCCTCCTTCGCTGAGGCGCTCAGCAGGCTCGACGGGGCCGGGCTCGGCTACGATCCGCGCTCCGGGCTGGGCGTCGTGGTCACCGCCGACTACGCGCCGGTCACGGGCCGGGTGACCTACTGCGCGGTCGCGGAGGACCTCGACGCCGCACGCGGCCTGGAGGAGCGCGTCGCGACCCTGTTGAGCGACCCGGTGTCCTGAGCGCCCCTCCCCCACCGGTCCGGCACTCCGGACCCGACCGCCCGGGGAGGCGGCCCCGGAGGCCGTCCCCCGGGGGCGCGAGCCCCGCACCCGGAAGGAACACATGAGCTCTGGAACCGCGGACGCACCGGTGGTGCGTCCGGACCTTCCCGTGCCCGCCCCCTCCGCCCCGCCGGTGCTGCCGGCCGTCCACTCGTGGAACGAGTTCACCCGGCTGAGGGAGGTGGTCGTCGGAGACGCGACCCACTCACGGGTCCCCCCGCTGTCGGATCCGTCGGCCTGGCTGAACTGCTACCCGGAGCTGACGCGCTCCGAGCTGCTCGGGATCCGTGCCGGCCTCTTCCCCCGCCACGTCATCGAGGAGTCGAACGAGGACCTCGCGGTCCTGGCCGACACTCTCCGGGACCTCGGCGTCACCGTCCACCGGCCGCCCGCCGTCGACCACGGCGCCGAGTACGGCGGCCCGGGCTGGCGGACGACCGGCCGCAGTTCGTACTGCCCCCGGGACCTCACCCTCGTCGTGGGGTCCGCCCTCATCGAGAGTCCCAGCCCGATGCGGGCCCGCTACTTCGAGACGTTCGGCTGGCGTCCGCTGTTCCAGGACTACCTCCTGCGGGGCGCCCACTGGATCTCGGCCCCGCGGCCCATGCTCGACGACTCCCTGTACGGGTCCGACGCGGACGGCTTCCCCGTACTGGGCGAGTCGGAGCCCGCGTTCGAGGCGGCGAACTGCCTCAGACTCGGCCGGGACGTCTTCTACCAGGTCTCCCGCAGCGGCAACGAGCTGGGGCTGCGCTGGCTGGAGTCGACCCTGCGGCTGCTCGGCGACGTGCGGGTGCACCCCCTGCGCGGCCTCTACGAGGGCACCCACATCGACAGCACCATCTGCCTGCTGCGGCCCGGGCTGGTGCTGCTCAACCCCGAGCGCGTCACCCCGGCCACCGTGCCCGAGGCGCTGAAGGGCTGGGACGTGCTGTGGTGTCCGCCGATGGAGGTCGGCCCGACCGCGGTGCCGCACACGCTCAGCACACCCTGGGTCGGTATGAACCTCCTGATGGTGGACGAGGAGACGGCCGTCGTCGACGGGGAGCAGACCGACCTCGTCCGGCTCCTGGAGGGGCGGGGCATCACGGTGGTCCCCCGGCGCCTGCGGCACTCCCGGGTCCTGGGCGGGGGGTTCCACTGCGTCACCCTCGACACGGTGCGGGAAGGGGGTCCGCAGGACTACCTGGGGTGAGCGGCGGGGTGACGGCCGCCCCGTTCCCGGCACCGGGAGAGGAGGGGCGCGCGGGGTCCGGGACGCCGGCGCCGCGTCGGCGCGCCGCCCGGTGGCCGCCCCCGGGCGCGAGGCCGTTCCGCCACGGCGGACCCGCACCCGGGGCGGGGACCCGCCGGAGCGGACCAGGTCACGGCCTCCGCCCCGTCCCGGTGGTGACGTACGGTGTCGCTGCGGTTTTTTTCCATGGCGGGGCGGGAGTTGAAACTTCCCTACGGGGTACCTGTCCCTCTGGTATCTCGCAGCCCCCCGCTGTGCGAGGAAAGGACCCCCGTTGAAGACCCCCCGTCTCACAGCCGCTCTCAGAAGGCTCGGCGCCGCCGTGGCCGCCGGCATGCTCCTGACCGTGCTCGCCCCGGTCGGCGCCGCAGCCGACGACCTGGCGATCACGGCCGTCAACCTCCGCACCCCGTTCAACTGCGGACAGGTCTGGAACGCCAACACCCGCAGCAACCACAACCCCCAGCTCTCCGTCGACTTCCAACGTGCGAACGCGCAGGGCCAGAACGTCCGCTCCAGCGCCGCGGGCACCGTGACCACGGTCGCCGACCGGGGCAACACGAGCTACGGCAAGTACATCGTCGTCAACCACGGCAGCGGCATCACCACCCTGTACGCGCACCTGAGCTCCCAGTCGGTCTCGGTCGGGCAGAGCGTCAACACCGGCACCGTGATCGGCCGGGTCGGCAGCACCGGCGGCTCGACCGGCCCGCACCTGCACTACGAGCAGCGGGTCAACGGCACCGTGGTCAGGGTGGTGCTCAACGGCGTGCGGGTCGCGTACTACGGCAACACCACGATCACCAGCAGCACCGGCTGCTGATCCTCCCCGGCGCCTGACCCGGCCCCGGGGGGGGGGGGGGGGGCGCG
>NZ_JAUZMY010000017.1:0-166883 GCF_036327455.1 Nocardiopsis codii
GTGGTGGGGTGGGAGAGTAGGTCGCTGCCACGGTTTTTCTTTGGGGGGGTCGCCTTTGTGGGCGGCCCCCTTTTTTTGTGTGTGGGTTTGTGCGTTTGTGAATTCTGGGGTGTGGGGGGTCGGGCGGGCCTGGGTGTGGCGGGCAGCGGTCATGGTGGGGGCTGGGGTGGCCCCCCTTTGTTTCCAGTCAAGCGTGTGGGGGTGGGGTGGTGCCAGGGGTGGTGGGGTTCTGTGGACAACCCACCGCACGCCCCGACATCTGCCGGCGGACGCTCACCGGCTCCAGGAGGCGGGGGAGCGTTCCCGAGCCCTCAAGGGCGTGGATCGACCCCCACGACCTCTCCTACGGCTCCCCGGCGCCACGGCGCGACAAGCCACAGGACGACAAACAACCAGATGGCCAGGACGACAAGCCACGGGACAGCACGGAACTCAGCCGACGGACCCGGTCCATCGGCTGAGTCCGGTCGGCGGGGTCGGTCTCCGGTCAGGCGGTGGTCGTGGGGGAGGCCGGTTCGGTGGCCTGACCGTGAAGGTCGGCGGCCTCGATCTCCTCGCGGGTGATGCCCAGGATGAACGCGATCGTGTCCAGGTAGGGCACGTTCACGGAGGTGTCGGCCTGCTGGCGGACGACCGGCTTCGCGTTGAACGCGACGCCCAGTCCCGCGACCTGGAGCATGTCCAGGTCGTTCGCCCCGTCTCCCACCGCGACCGTCTGCTCCAGGGGGACGCCGGCCTCCGCGGCGAACCGCTTGAGCGTGGTCGCCTTGCCCTTGCGGTCGATGATGGGGCCGACCAGTTCGCCGGTCAGCGTCCCGTCGACGACCTCCAGGGTGTTCGCAGCCGAGTAGTCCAGTCCCAGGCGTTCCACCAGTACGTCCGTGATCTGGGTGAATCCACCGCTCACGATCCCGCACTCGTAGCCCAGGCGCTTCAGGGTGCGGATGAGGGTCCGCGCGCCGGGGGTCAGCTGGATCTCCTCGCGCACCGCGTCGATGGCGGAGGCGTCCAGGCCCTTCAGGAGAGCGACCCTGCGCCGTAGGGACTCCTCGAAGTCCAGTTCGCCGCGCATGGCCTCCTCGGTGACCCGGGCGACCTCCTTCTCGCAGCCGGCGTGCGCCGCCAGGAGCTCGATCACCTCGCCCTGGATCAGGGTGGAGTCCACGTCCATGACGATGAGGTGCTTGGCCCGGCGGTGGAGGCCGCTGGGCTGGACGGCGACGTCGACCCCCTGGGTGGACGCCTCCATGGCGAGCTCGGCCCGCAGCTGCCCGGCGTTGCCTCCGGAGATCTCCATCTCCACGGAGGTCACCGGGTAGCTCGAGAGCCGCTCTATCCGGTCGATGTTCGCGCCCGCTCTGGCCACGCACGACGTGATCGCCCCGAGGGCGCCGGGGCGCAGGGGGTCGGCCAGGACGGTCAGGTGCAGGCGGCCGGCGGCGAAGTCGTTCACGCGGCCGGTGCCGTTGCCGTCCTCGTAGTCGACCTCCATGTCGAGGTCGATCGCGGTCTTGTCGAGGGCGCTGCGCACCTCCTCGAAGACCCGTCGGCGGCTCACACCGGGGGCCACGCGCTCGTCGACCCCGAGAACCGTCCCCAGCACCAGGCGACCCGCCAGAACGACCTGTTCGAGGTCGACGATGGTCACCGGGAAGACGGAGAGGGTGCTCAGGAGACGCGCGCTGATGCCCGGCCGGTCGTGCCCGGTCACTGTCACCAACAACGTGGAATCATCATTCATGGCGCCACCCACGGTACTCGGCCGCAGTGCGGTCCCGACGCGCAGGGCAGCTCCTTTTCCCAGCTAGTTCACTATGTGGACAGCTGGAGGAGCGGTACAGGTCACTCTCGGGCCTAACGGTTGCCCTTGTTCTTCTTCTTGCGGCGCGGGCCCTTGGCCTTGATGTCCACACCGCCCAGCATGCAGGTGCCGGTCAGCCGGATGACCGGCGCGTTCGGGTCGGTGACCTGGTCCGTGCCGTGCATGTCGGCACCGCCCAGGATCGCCGAGGTGTTGTTGATCACCCTCACCCCGTGCGGCACGGTGATGTCCACTCCGCCCATGATGACGGCGACCTGGATGGTCACCTCGTGCTGACTGAGGACCGCCTCCCGGAGGTCCAGTTCGACGCCGCCGCAGAGCACCGAGACGTTGGTCCGGGGCTCGACCAGCCAGCGGCCCTTGCGCTCGCAGCCGCCGAACACCGCGACCAGGTTCTCGGAGCCCTTGCTCTGTCCGGCCAGGTCGCGCGCCTCGCTGCCCAGGATCTCCATCCCGCTCGGGGACTCGGCCGACTGGCGCTCCATGGCCGCGTAGTCGAAGCCCTGGCCGGAGACGGGCAGGTCCGAGACGAGCGGGGCGAGCTCGCCGACGGTCTTGGCCCTGTACAGGGTGTCCAGGCGCTCCTCGTGCTCCACGGGGGTGAGCCGACCTTCAGCCACGGCCTCCCGGAGCCGCTCGGCAACCTTGTCCCGGTCCGCGTCGGAGGCTCGGATGTGCTCGGGCTGCATGATGACTGGTCTCCTCGTTCACTCCGCGGGGCCGGGGTCCGGCCTTCCACTCATCCAGTATCGACACTCTCCCGGCCCGGTGGATCAGGTATATCCCCTGGGCCTACCCCGAGACTTCTCGCCCCTCGTCCCAGGGTGCTCCAGGACACCCCGTGTTTCCAGCCCTCCAGGGCTCCGGGGTGTGGTGGCGGCCGCAGGGGCGCCCCTGCGGAAAACCCCCGGCCGGGAGGGAGGCGCACACGATGGCCCTCGCGGGGACCGTGTTCCTAGCGTTGCCCCATGCTCCCCTCCCCGTCCTTCGACGCCCCTGCCCGCCTCCCACGCGGGCTCTCCGCTCCTTGCGCCCGTCCCGCCCTCTCCGTCCTGTCCGCGCTCGGCGCCGCCGCGCTGCTGCTCCTGTCCGCGGCCCCCGCCGGAGCGGCTCCGCCCGTGTCCCGCTCCGCCCCGGGCACCCCCTCCGCCGAGGCCGTGGACGCCGTCGTGGAGGAGTACCGCCGGGCGACCGGCCTACCCGGCGCCGCGGTGGTCCTGACCCACGGAACGGAGGTCGTGCACGCCCGCGGGTACGGAACGACACCCGGCGGCGCAGCCGTCACCGAGGACACCCCGATGGCGGTGGCCTCGCTCAGCAAGTCGGTCACCGCGCTGGCGGTCCTCCGACTGGCGGAGGAGGGTCGGCTCGACCTGGACGACCCCGTGCGGGAGCACCTGCCCGAGTTCACGATGGCCGACCCCCGCGCGGACCGGATCACCGTGCGCCAGCTCCTCGACCAGACCTCCGGGATGTCGGACACGGAGTTCGCCTCCTACAGCCGTGGCCGGAGCACCCTCACCCTGCGCGGAGCCGTGGAGGACCTGCGCGGTGTACGCCTGGCGGCCGAGCCCGGCACGCACTGGGAGTACCACAACCCCAACGCCCAGGTCGCCGCCCGCCTGGTCGAGGTGGTCGGCGGCCGGCCCTTCGCCGACCACCTGGCGGCGGAGGTCTTCTCCCCGCTGGGGATGGACGACAGCACCACCATCGACACGGACCTGGACCTGCCGGCCAGTGCGCACGGCCACCTCTCCCTCCTCGGCCTCTCGTTCCCGGCCGATGAGCCGCCCGGGTTCGGGAACGGCTCCGGAGGGGTCGTCAGCACCGCCGCGGACATGGGTGCGTGGCTCGTCGCCCACACCAACGGCGGCCTGGGGCCGGACGGTGTCCGTGTCCTGTCCGAGGAGGGGGTCCGCGCCCTGCACACCCCCTCCCCGGCCTCCGGTTCCTATGCCCTGGGGTGGTCGCTGGGGGAGACCGACGCGGGGACCCCGGTCGTGGAGCACGGGGGAGACCTGCTCACCGCGACGGCGCACCAGGCCGTGCTGCCGGACAGCGGGTACGGCGTGGCCGTCATGGCCAACACCGGAGCGGGGGGCGGCGCCCACGCCCTGGCCGCCGCGCTCGTCGAACTGATCGACACGGGCAGCGCGCCCGCACCGCCGACGGGCACGGCGGCGCTGGTCGTGGACGCGCTCCTGCTCTCCGTCGGCGCCGCCGCGGCGCCGCTCGCCTGGCGCGGTGTGCGGCGGGCGAGCGGCTGGGCCCTGGCGCGGGTGGGCCGGCCACGGTGGGCGGTGGCGGTGCGCATGCTGCCCTACGCCGGACCTCCGCTGCTCGTGGGGGTCCTGCACGAGGTGGTCGGGTGGCTGTACCGGGGGAGGGACGTGGCGTGGTTCCAGGTGCCCTATCTCTTCACGTCGTTCTGGGTGGCGCTCGCCGCGGTCGCCTTGGCCTGCGTGGTCGTAGCCTCGGTCCGCGGCGCCCATCTCGTGGGGGTGCACCGGGGTGTGCGGGGCGGTCGCGCCGTGCCGGCCGGCCCCGGTCCCGAGGAGCGGGCGCCCTCCCGGTGAGGAGGCCCGGGGCGGGCCGACGCGGCCAGGGGGCAGGGGGCGGGTGGGGACTGGGCGTGCCCGCCCGCTCGGCCCCCCCGGACCGTTCCACCGACGCGGGCGGCTCAGCGGCCGTTCGGAGCCCGTCCCGGCAGGGCGATGGACGCGTGGGCGGCGACCAGGGCCCGCCGCACCGCCGAGTCCAGCCTCCGCAGCGCCTCGGACCGCGCTGCCGCCTGGTGGGCGCTCATCCCCCGGCCCGACGCGGGTTCGGCCAGTCTGACCACCTTCGCCAGCCGGTGCGCCTGCGCCGCCACCCGGTGGGCCCGGGGCGGGTACCCGTGCGCCAGCGAGGGCACGTCCCTGCCGCCCAGGTCGCCCAGTTCCCGGTGCACCCCCGGGGCGAACGCCGCGATGTCGTCCACGCCCTCCAGGAGTCTGGCGACCTCGATGACGGTGATCTTCAGGGCCTGCTCGGCCTCGGCGAGGCCGGGTACCTGGGGGAGTGCCTCGTTGGCCCGATACGGCGCCCACGAAACGCCCACATAGGATGAACCACGCCGGTCGGGAGAGGGCACCAGGCCCATCTGCTGGTCGGTGAGCTGCACCAGCACCCCCTCCTGTGCCTCGATGGCGGCCTGGTTGAGTTCCTTCGGACCGACGAGTCCGAGCGGGTCTCCCCAGGTCGGCAGGGACAGCCGGAACGCGGACAGTCCCAGGCCACGAAGTCGTACCAGTGCCGACCGCAGCGGTACGCCGCTGTCGAAGGGCAGGTCCGCGGCGGGTACTGTCCCGATCAGGTTGGGGCCGCCGCGCCGTTCGACCGCGTCGACGGCGTCGTCGAGCCCGACGTGGCCCGACAGCCAGGCGTTGCCCCAGGCGACGAGTGGTGCGGACGTGAGTTGCATTGCTTCAGGGTAGGTCGGCCCGTGCACCGGCGTGGGGCGTGATGTGAGGGAGGACGATGGACGGGCGGGTTCTGGGCCTGAGCGGGGTCACGGTTCGGCGGGGTGGTGCCACCCTGGTGAACGGCGTGGACTGGTCGGTGCTGGAGGGTGAGCGGTGGGCGGTCCTCGGGCCGAACGGTGCGGGCAAGACCACTCTCCTCAATGTGGCTTTCAGCCAGCTGCACCCGACCGCGGGCGTCGTGGAGATCCTCGGCGAGCGGCTGGGACAGGTGGACGTGTTCGAGCTGCGGCCCCTCATCGGCTACGCGGGGGCGTCGGTGGCGTCGCGGATCGAGCCGGGGACCCCCGTCCTCGACATCGTGCTGAGCGCCGCCTACGGCTACGTGGGCCGGTTCCGCGAGGAGTACGGGAGCCCGGACTACGGGCGGGCCCGTGCGCTGCTCGGCCACTGGGGGGTCGCTGACCTGGCCGACCGGGACTTCCACACCCTGTCCGAGGGTGAGCGCAAGCGGGTCCTGATCGCCCGCGCGCTGATGGCGGACCCGGAGCTGCTGCTCCTGGACGAGCCCGCCGCGGGGCTGGACCTGGGCGGCCGGGAGGACCTGGTGCGCCGTATGAGCGGGTTGGCCCGCAACGAGGCCGCGCCCGCGCTGGTCGTGGTGTCGCACCACGTGGAGGAGATCCCGGCGGGGTTCACGCACGTGCTGCTGCTCCGGGACGGCGCCGTCGTGAAGGCGGGCCCGATCGACGAGGTCCTGACCGCCGAACACCTGTCGGAGACCTTCGGTCTTTCTCTCAAGGTGGAGCGCGACGGTGACCGCTGGAACGCCCGCGCGGTGTGACCAGCGGAGTTTCGAGCGATCTGACGCCGATAGGGATTGCGGTAATAACAGAAATCTATTGTCCCTAAACAGTATTCCTGTCCAGATGTGGTCGCCCCGGCGTATATGGGGTAGCGTCAGCGTTCGGTGAGCGGATCGCTCCATTTCGGCGTGCTTCGAGATCTTCGGGTGGGCGGGCCGCCGGTGGATGTGCTCCGTCCCCACCGCCTGCCACCCCCGTCAGGAGATCCGGAGCTGCCCAGATGTCGATGCTGAACGCCGCCCCTCGTTCGGAGACCGGGGTGCGTCAATGACCATGATCATCATCGTGGCGCTTTTCGTCGCGGTTCTGTTGATCATCTTCTGGCGGAGCGTGCGTATCGTTCCGCACTCGATGGAGGACGTCGTCGAGCGGTTCGGTAAGTTCCACCGAACACTGAGCTCGGGATTCAACGTCGTCATCCCCGGAGTCGACCAGGTACGGGAGCGGATCGACCGCCGCGTCCAGGTCGTGAGTTTCCCTCCGCAGTCCGCGATCACCGAGGACAACCTCGCGGTGGAGGTCGACTCGGCGGTCTACATCCGTGTCCGGGACGCCTACAAGGCCACCTACGAGGTCGCGAACTTCATCCAGGCGGTCGAGCAGCTCACCCTCGCCACCCTCCGCAACGTCATCGGCGGCATGAACCTGGAGGGCACGCTCACCTCCCGCGACGAGATCAACCGCGAGCTCAAGGCGGTGCTGGACGAGGCCACCCGTGACTGGGGCATCGAGATCAGCCGCATCGAGCTCAAGGGCATCGAGCCGCCGTCCTCCGTACAGGAGGCGATGGAGATGCAGATGCGCGCCGACCGCGAGAAGCGCGCGCAGCTGCTCAGCGCCGAGGGCGAGAAGCAGTCCGCGGTTCTGCGCGCCGAGGGTGAGCGCGCGGCGGCGGTGCTGCGGGCCAAGGGTTCGGCCGAGGCGCAGATGCTCACGGCCAAGGCGGACGCCGAGGCGCAGACGCTGCGGGCGCGCGGTGAGGCCGACGCCATCCACATGGTGTTCAAGGCGCTGCACACCAGCCGGGTGGACCCGGACGTGCTGGCCTACCAGTACCTCCAGAAGCTGCCCGAGATCGCCAAGGGCGACGCCAACAAGGTCTGGATCGTCCCGTCCGAGATGGGCAAGGCCCTCCAGGGGGTCGGCACCGCCTTCGACAGGCTGCGTGACGAGGTCGTGCGGGTGCCCTGACCCGGCCGCCGCGACCCCGGTCCCGTTCCTCCCCGCCCCGCCCGGCGGCGCGCACAGCGCCGCCCGGCGGGGCGGAGTGCGTTGCGGGCTCCGCCGTGAACTCCCCGGTGGGGCCGGTCACTATGCCCTGGATCACGTATCCCCGGGGTGAGGGGCCCATGATCCGCTCTCGTAGTCTGTTGACGCCCTCGACGGTCGGGGTGCGGGAACCGGAAAGCTGGTCGAATGGAACTCTGGGAGGCGGCGGTCATCCTTCTGGCCGGCGTGGCGGCGGGCGGGGTCAACGCGATCGCTGGATCGGGAACCCTGTTCACGTTCCCCGTGCTCCTGGCCCTCGGCTTCCCGCCGGTCACCGCGACCGTGTCGAACAGCATCGGGCTGGCCCCCGGCACGCTCAGCGGGACCATCGCCTACCGGCGCGAGCTGATGGGGCAGCGCGGCCGGATCCTCCGGCTCGGCGGCATGTCCTTCCTCGGCGCGATGACCGGCGCGCTCCTGCTCATCTACCTGCCCGCGGGCGTGTTCGAGTTCGTCGTGCCGTTCATGATCGGCGGCGCGTGCGTGCTGATCCTCCTCCAGCCCCGGATCACCAAGTGGGCGCGCTCACGTCGGCCGGCCTCCAAGAACGGGGGGCCCCTGCTGCCGCTGGGCGCCTACGCGACCGGGACCTACGGCGGCTACTTCGCCGCCGCGCAGGGGATCATCCTGATCAGCATCCTCGGCGCGTCCCTGGACGACGACCTCCAGCGGCTCAACGCGTTGAAGAACGCGCTGACCACGATCGCCAACAGCACGGCGGCCGTGTTCTACATCGTGCTGGCCTCGCCGTCGTGGCCGGTGGTCGGCCTCATCGCGGCCGGAACCATCATCGGCGGCTACCTGGGGGCCAACTTCGGCCGCAGGCTCAGCCCGGCGGCGCTGCGCGTGTGCCTGGTCGTCGTGGGGCTGACGGCGGCGGCCCAGCTCGTCATGGGCCGGATCTGACGCCTCCGCCGACCCCCGGCCTGCCACTCACCCGACGCCGCAAGGCCGCCGCGCACGGCGTCCGGCGCACCTGGCACACGGGGCGCCGAAGGGCCCGCACCGGAGGGGTCCGGGAGGACGGTGCGGGACGGCGGGGTGCTCAGGCGCGGAAGTAGCCGCGCCGGTCGGCGTCGTCGATCAGGGCGGTCGCGTACGCGCCCAGGGCCTCGGAGCCGTCCTGGATCAGCTTGACCTTCTCCATGACCTGCGCCCGGGTGATGCCGAAGCGGACCCAGGAACCACCCTCGTTGTGCCAGTTGGCGAGCATCGGGGACAGCCGGTCCACGGCGCGGGCGAAGCGGGCCTCGCGGGAGACGCGCTCCTCGAACTCCTCCCAGAGTTCGCGGGCGCGCTCGGCCTGGTCCTCGGGCAGGAGCGGGAAGATGCGGGCCGCCGCGGCGCGCTCGCGCTCCCCCTGCGTCTCGGAGTTCACCTGGTCGAAGAGGAAGGTGTCCCCGGCATCGATCTCGACGATGTCGTGGAGTACCAGCATCTCGACGACCCGGTCGATGTCGGTGCCCTCGGGAGCGTACTCGGCGAAGGTGCGGGCGGACAGGGCCAGGTGCCAGGAGTGCTCGGCCGAGTTCTCCCGCCGGGATCCGTCCACCAGCAGGTTCTGCCGCAGGATGCGCTTGAGCTTGTCGACTTCCAGAAGGAAGCGGAGCTGTGCGTTCAACCGCTCGTTGTCGACTCCGCTGGCAAAGACCGGTGCCGGTTCCGTCACGTGGTTCGCCCTCCTGAAGGATGAGTCGAAACGGTCAGGTGGACCGCTTGGTGCGGTCGCCACTGGATGATCCCATGGAACGCGCACCGACTGTCGCGGCGGCGTCCGTCAAGGGGACGTGGGGGGAGGTGGCGGGGTGCACCCGGTGAACGGTCGGGTCGGCCGCCGCCCGGGCGGCGGGAGGGGCGCGCCGGGGGCGGGGACTAGGCCTCCGTGCCCGCCCGGACCTGCGGGGGAGACGTGAGGTGCCGGTGGAACCACTCGGTGAGAGCCCGGTCGGTGAGCACGCCGGCCGGGGTGAGCGGGCCGGGTTCGAGGCCGGGCTCCGGTCCGATGGCGTGTGCCAGATCGGGCACCACGATGTGACGGAGCGCATGCTCAGGGGCGTGTGCGACCAGCGCGTCGAGCAGTGAACCGCCGCGCTCGGGGTCCACGACCTCGTCGAGTCCGCCGTTGACGACGAGCAGGGGGACGCGTCCCCGGGCGATCTCGTCGGCGCGGCCGTCGAAGTCCAGTCGTGCGCGGGCCAGCTGGGCCCGGTCGGTCCACCGGTAGGGGGTCCCGGTGCGGCGCTCGCGGGCCGCGACGACCAGGGCCGGGTCCACGACCGGGTTGACGACGGCGGCGGCGCCGACGGGAGTGCGCCCCTCGGCCAGGGCGAGCAGGACCGCGGAGGCCCCGGCCCCCACCCCGACCAGGCCGACGGGGGCGTCGGTGACGGGGAAGGCCGCGCGCAGCTCGGAGATGACGGAGCGGAGTTCGGCGGCGGCCTCCTCCACCACCGGGCCGAACAGTTCGACGAGGTAGTCGCGTTCGCCGCGGCGGTTGATCTCGGGGACGCCGCCCTCGGGCAGCCGGGCGCCGAACAGCGGCAGCCCGAGGTAGACCCGCCAGGCCGGGAGCGACGCCATGGGTACGGCCCCGGCGAGGGCGGCCTCTGCCCGGGGCGGTTCGAAGGCGTGCAGCCCGATGACGAGCGGCGCCGGGGTGTCCCCCGCGGCGGGCGGCAGGGCCAGGAAGGGAACCCCGGCCGCCGTCCCGGCGACGGGCCCGGTGAGGATGCCGGAGTCGGCTACCACGGGTGGTCGCCTCCGTTGCGATCGGAGAAGTCGGACAGGTAGCTGCTGACCAGGCGCTTGGCCTCGTGGATCAGCCGGGCGTCGCCTTCGGCGTCGTCGCGGAAGGCGAGTTTGAGGACGGCGTCGGCGGCCTCGACGGCCACGTGCACGGCGCGGTCGAGTTCGTCGTCGTCGGGGATGCCGGTGACGGAGACGATGATCCGGCGCAGGCGGATGGAGATGACGCGGTTGTTGTCGGCCCCGCCGTTGAGGAGCCGGGGGTCGACGATGTCGCCGAAGTGCAGGCTGCGGAAGCCCGGCACGTGGCGGTGCATGTCGATGTACTCGTCGACGATGGTGTCGACGGCGATGGTCCAGTGGCTGAACGACGCGTCCGCGAGGCGCTCGGTCACCCGGGCGCTGAACTGGTCGAGGAAGCGCAGGCCGAGCGCCTGGGTGATGGCCTTCTTGTCCGGGAAGAACTGGTACACGGAGCCGATGGCGACCCCGGCGCGTTCGGCGATCCGGGTGGTGGAGAGGTTGTCGTAGCCGACCTCGTCGAGGAGTTCGGCGCAGCAGTCGAGCATGCGCTGCACTCTGAGCATGCTGCGCTGTTGGGCGGGCAGCCTCCGGAGGGGGGCCTGCGCGAACGCGAGTTCGTCGTGGGCGACGCCGGCTGGTCCACGGCTCTCGCGTGGCGCGTGGGTGCTCCCGGCGCTGCCGGGGGAGCGTCGCGACCGCGGGGGCGTTGAGCTTCGGGAATTTGTCGTCACGGATCCTATGATGCCTTTCCGGAATCACCTGGTTCCGGGGAAATTCCAGTTTCGTTCCCCGGCTTCTTCCGGAGGCGTCCGCGCCGCCCGTACCAGGGGCGTTGGCGAAGGTCGCGGGAGAGGGCGCGGAGTGCGGACGCGTCGGCGCCGTTCGTCGTGTTCGTCGGTCCGTGTCTGTTTCGCGGTCCGTGGTCGCGCGGGCACCGGACGGGCGGGCCGTGCGGGATAGCGCTTTCCTATAGGGGGCGTGGCATGGTTGGATCAGTGCCCGACGCAGTGCACGCACCCCTCCTGGAGGCTGAGCCATGACCACCGCCCCGGACACCACACCGGAGGAACTCGACGCCGCCCTCGAACGGGCCGCCGCCGCGGCTCCGCTCCTGGCAGCCCTCACACCGCACGAGCGCGCCGACTTGCTGCGCGCCGTCGCCGACGCCCTCGACGGCGCCGCCGACCAGCTCGTGCCCCTCGCCGCGGAGGAGGCCCACTACCCCGAGGCCCGCTGCAAGGGCGAGCTGGGCCGCACCACCTTCCAGCTCAGGCTGTTCGCGGAGACCCTGGAGGACGGCTCCTACCTGGAGGCCGCCGTCGACCCCGCCGACCCGGAGTGGGGGACGCCGCGCCCGGACGTGCGGCGCCTCCTCGTCCCGCTCGGCCCCGTCGTCGTGTTCGGGGCCAGCAACTTCCCCTTCGCGTTCGCCACGGCGGGCGGTGACAGCGCGTCCGCGCTGGCCGCCGGATGCCCGGTGGTCGTCAAGGCGCACCCCGGCCACCCCCGGCTGGCCCGCGCCACCACCGAGGTCGTCGTCGCCGCGCTCACCGGGGCCGGGGCGCCGGAGGGCTCCTTCGGCCTGGTGGAGGGCATGGAGGCCGGCAAGCTGGCGGTCACCCACCCGCTCACCCGCGCCGTCGGGTTCACCGGTTCCATCCCGGGCGGGCGGGCCCTGTTCGACCTGGCCGCCTCCCGACCCGAACCGATCCCCTTCTACGGCGAGCTGGGCAGCGTGAACCCGGTGTTCGTCACCCGGGCGGCCATGGCGGCCCGGGGCGACCACATCCTCAGCGGCTACGCCGACTCGGCGTCCATGGGGGCCGGGCAGTTCTGCACCAAGCCCGGCGTCGTGTTCGTGCCCGAGGACGCCGACCTGGGCGCCCTGGTCGCCGACTTCGCCGAACGGGCCGCCGCGCCGCTCCTCAACGACCGCGTCGCCGAGGGGTTCGAGCGGGGCCTGGACGCTCTCGCCGGCCACCCCGCCACCGAGGTGCTGGTGCAGGGCAGGCACACCGGGGAGGACTGGTCCCCGAGCCTGCTCCGGACCGACCTGGACTCGCTGCTGGAGCACTCCGACGCGCTCCTGGAGGAGTGCTTCGGACCGGCGACCCTCGTGGTCGCCTATGCCGACGAGCGCCGCCTCCTGGAGGCCGCGGGGGTGCTGAGGGGACAGCTCACCGTCACCGTGCACGGGGAGGAGGAGGACGCGGTGGCGCCCGCCCTGCTCGCCCTGGGCGCGTCCGTGGCCGGACGGGTGATCTGGAACGGGTGGCCGACGGGGGTGGCGGTCACGTACGCCATGACCCACGGCGGTCCCTACCCGGCGACCACGGCGCCGCTGCACACGTCGGTGGGCACCACGGCGATCCGGCGCTTCCTGCGCCCGGTCTCCTTCCAGTCGGTGCCGCAGTCGCTGCTGCCCCGTGAGTTGCGCGACGACAACCCGCTGGGCGTGCCCCGCCGCGTGAACGGGGCGGCACCCACCGTCTGAGCACCACGGGGTCCGGGGGCCGGGCGCGCCGACCGCGGCGCGCCCGGCCCCGTGCCCGGTACGCCGTCCTCTACCCCGCGGTGTCGGGCGCCCCGCCGTCGGCGTGGTCGTAGGCGTCGCGGAACGCCTCCGCGCGGCGGCGCCGTCGCGCTGCGAGTGAGGGCGTCACGCACGCGAGCACCACGATGAGCGCGGACAGGCCCAGGATCAGGACGATGGGGAACGATACCCCCTCCAACCTGATGCGGTTGAGGCAGTAGACGGTGTTGACCAGGGCCATCCCCAGCATGAGGAGCAGGGAGGGGAACACCGTCTTCGCCCTGCCCAGTTCCTGCTCGACGACGGTCCTCCCCAGCCGGTTGGTCTCCGGGTCCGGGCCGGGGGCGCCCGCCCGGACGAGGCGCCAGGCCTCCGCGAGCTTGGCGGGGTCGGTGCCCGTCGGCAGGTTCGTCAGCTTGACGGCCTGATAGGCCCGCTCGGCCCCTCGGGCGTCCGCCGACGTCACCGAGAACAGGGCCACGAGGATCGCGCACGCCACGAACAGGAGTACGGCCAGCATGACGCCCGGTACCCACGGGTCGCGTGCGGTGTCGAACGTGATGAACGAGACCAGGCAGAGGGCACCGAGGGGGACGAGGACGCTGCCCGAGGCCCGGATCAGGAATGGGCCGGGGTTGTCCTTCCGGTAGGCCCGGAGTCGGGCGCCCCGGTGGGGGCGCGGGGGACGGGGGGTCGAAGGGTGGGGGTCGCCCTGGGGGATCATGTCCGCAATGTACCCGGATGCGGCCTCGTCGGCGGTTGTGCCCGGGGCGGTCCCGCCCCAGGAAAGGTTGACACGTCCTCGTCAGGTTCGCCCGGAAGGGGTTGGGCTGCGTGCGGGCCCGCGCGTAGCCTCGCGCCATGGAGAATCACACCGCCCCCGCCGAGACCGGCGTCGACGCGCTCGTCCGGGACCTGCCCAAGGTCGAGCTGCACGTCCACCTCGAGGGCTCGATGCCCGCCGAGACCCTGTTCGACCTGGCCCGCAGGCACGGTACCGAGGACATCCCGGACACCCTGGAGAAGCTCCGGGACTGGTACTCCTTCACCGACTTCCCCCACTTCATCGAGGTCTACCTGGCGTCGGTGAAGACCCTCCGGGAGGAGGAGGACTTCGCGCTCCTCACCTCGGCGGTCGCCCGGCGGCTGGTCGCGCAGAACGTGCGCTACGCGGAGGTGCACGTCAGCCTCTACACGCACCTGATGCGCGGTGTGCCCGCCCGGGTGGTGTTCGACGGGATCGAGCGGGCGCGCCGCGACGCCGAGCGCGACCACGGCCTCCAGCTCCGGTGGATCCCCGACTTCCCCGCCGACTTCGGCCTGGAGAGCGCCGAGGCGACCCTGGAGGCGGTTCTGCGCGACGCCCCGCCCAGCACGGTGGGCTTCGGGGTGGGCGGCGTGGAGACGCCGCTGGGGCAGTACGCGGGGGTGTTCGGCAGGGCGCGCGCCGCGGGGCTCGCCAGTCTCCCGCACGCCGGTGAGCACGGCGGACCCGAGCGTGTGCGCGAGGCCCTCGACGTGCTCGGCGCCGAACGCATCGGCCACGGCATCGACTCCATGCGCGACGGGGAGCTGGTGGCCCGACTGGCGGAGGAGCAGATCCCGGTGGACGTCAGCCCCACCTCCAACGTGTGCACCCGTGCGGTGGACGAAATCGGGGACCACCCCCTGCCCCGCATGCTCGACGCCGGGATCCTGGTCACCCTCAACACCGACGATCCGACCATGTTCGGCACCGACCTGAACCGCGAGTACCGCACCGTCCACGGGTTGGGGTTGGGCGCCGACGGCCTGGTGCGACTCGCCGCGAACGGCGTCCGCGCCTCCTACCTCGGTGTGGCGCGCCGCCGCGCACTGCTGGCGGAGATCGCGTCGGTCGCCGCGCGCCACGGGGTCGAGGCCGGGAACTTCTAGGGCGTGTTCTGTGGATGCTTTCGGTTGACTCGGCGCTTGCGCCGATCGACGCGAGCGGCTTCCAGGCCATCTCTCGCAAGACGAGTAGCGCAGGTCAGCCCGGGTTTGGCTGTCCAAGCGCAGTCGGCGTAGCGAGAGGCAGCCTGGGGGACGCGAGCCCGGAATGATCCGCGGAACGCGGCCTAGGGCCGCTCCCGGAACCCCGCCGGCGCCCGGGAACGGGACCCCGGCGCCTCCGGCCCGCCGCGGGCGCGGTCACGGCCGTCGTGGTCCCTGGACCCCGTCGGGCCGGGCCCGACACGCGGTCGCCGGGCTGACCGCCCGCAGCGCCTCCGAGCAGCAGACTTGGGAGGTGCGCCGGGCACGGTCACGGCCGTGGCCGGGCGGCGCCGGGGGGAGACGCGATGAGACGGGACTCCGGCCACGACGCCGGCGGGGACTCCGGCCACGACGCCGGCGGGGACTCCGGCCACGACGCCGGCGGGGACTCCGGTCGGCCGGCCGGGGACGGTACCGGTGCGGACACCGGGAGCGGTGCGGACCCGGACGCCGCGGCCTACGTGTGGGACGCCCCGTCCCCGGACGGGCACGGGCCGCGGAACGCCCTGTCGAGGTGGCTGCTGAGCAAGCGGGTGGACGAGGTCGGCGGCCCGGGCTCCGCGCCGCACGCCGAGCGCCAGCACCCGTGGTGGCGGGTCATGTGCCTGACCGGCGTCGACTACTTCTCCACCCTCAGCTACCTCCCGGCGATCGCGATCCTCACCGCGGGCGCGCTCTCCCCGGTGGCCACGCTGCTGATCGTCGTCCTGACCCTGTGCGGGATGCTCCCCGTGTACCGGCGGGTGGCCGAGCGGAGCCCGCACGGTCAGGGGTCGGTCGCGATGCTGGAACACCTGCTCCCCGAGTGGAGGGGCAAGCTCCTCGTCCTGTGCCTGTTGGGCTTCGTGGCGACGTCGTGGATCGTCACCATCACGCTGTCCACCGCCGACGCCACGGCGCACCTGGCCGCCAACCCGTACACCCCCGACACCCTGGCCGACCACCCCGTGCCGGTCACCCTGGTCCTCCTCGCCCTCCTGGGGGCGGTGTTCCTGGCGGGGTTCCGTGAGGCGGTGCGGATCGCCATCCCCCTGGTGCTGGTGTTCCTGTTGCTCAACGCGGTGGTGGTGGTCGCCGCACTGGCGCACATCGCGGCGGATCCGTCGACCCTCGCCGACTGGGAGGGCGCCGTCCTGGGGCGCGGCCAGGGGTTCCCGTCGATGGCGGCCACCGTCCTGGTCGCCTTCCCCCTGCTGGTCCTCGGGCTGTCCGGGTTCGAGACGGGTGTCAGCATGATGCCCCTGATCCGGTCGAAGGGCGCCACCCACGAGGAACGCCTGCGGTCGCGCGTCGTCGACACACGGCGCATGCTGACCACGGCCGCCGTGATCATGAGCGTCTACCTGCTGTCGACGACGTTCGTCACCGGGGTCCTGGTCCCCCGGGAGGCCGTGGAACCCGGGGGGCCCGCCGCCGACCGCGTGCTCGCCTATCTGGCGTACGACCTGCTCGGCGACGGGTTCGGCGTGTTCTACGACGCGAGCACGGTCCTCATCCTGTGGTTCGCCGGGGCGTCGGCGATGGCCGGTCTGATCAACATCGTGCCGCGCTACCTGCCCCGTTACGGGATGGCGCCCGCGTGGGGGCTGGCCGTGCGGCCCGTGGTGCTGGTGTACACGGCCGTCGCCATGGTCATCACCGTGGTCTTCGACGCCGGGGTCACGGAGCAGTCGGGCGCGTACGCCACCGGCATCCTCGCCATGCTGGTCACGTCGGCCCTCGCGGTGACGATCCTCGCCCACCGCTCGGGGCGCCGGTGGGCGACGGCCGGTTTCGGGGTCCTGACGGCGGTGTTCGGCTACGCGCTCGCCGACAACGTCGTGGCAAGGCCGGACGGTCTGCTCATCGCGTCGGCGTTCGTCCTCGGAACCGTCCTGGTGTCGTCGGTCTCGCGCGCGCTGAGGAGCACCGAGCTGCGGACCAGCAGCGTGCACTTGGACGAGACGGCGGTCCGGTTCGCCCGGGAGGCCGTGCTCCGGGGCAGGCTGCACGTGTTCGCCAACCGGCCCCGGGCCGGCGGGGCGGCCGAGTACGAGGAGACCGAGCACGAGCAGATGCTCCTCCACCCGATCCCGCTCCGGACGCCGCCCCTGTTCGTGGAGGTCGAGGTCCACCATCCGTCGGAGTTCGCGTGCGTCCTGCGGGTGCGCGGGGTGGACGTGGACGGCCACCGGGTCCTGCGGGTGCGCAGCCCGGCGGCGCCCAACGCGCTCGCGGCGGTCCTGCTGTGCCTGCGTGACCGGACCGAGGCGATCCCGCACTGCTACTTCGCCTGGTCGGAGGGGTCACCGCTCCGACTGCTGTTCCGGTTCGGGGTCCTGGGCGAGGGCGAGACCGCGTCGTTCACCCGGGAGATCCTGCGTGAGGCGGAGGAGGACCCGAAGCGGCGTCCGGTCGTCCACGTGAGCTGAGCGGCGGGCCCGCCCGACCCGGGCCGACCCCGCGCCGGTGCCCCGCGGGCCCCGCAGGGGAGGCACTGACACCGGGGGCCGCCGGTCGGAGGACTCCGCGGCGGCCCCCGGGGCGCCGGTCGGTCAGGCGGGCGAGTCGGTCAGCGGGAGCCCGCACGCGATGCGCATGTCGAGCCAGGTCCGGGTGGCCTGCTCGGCGGCCTCTCCCTCGTAGGGGACGGGCACGCCGCCCTGGATCTGCGCGGGGGCCCAGTCGGCCGCGGTCACGCTGCCCCGGTCGAAGGTGAGGGTGAGCACCCCGGTCTCGGCGGTGGGGCCCTCGAAGTTGTAGAACACGAAGTTGCTCAGTCCGTAGTGCACGTAGGAGTCGCCCGTGAACCCTCCCGGGGACAGCACGTGCGCGTGGCCGCCGACCACGGCGGAGGCTCCGGCCTCGACCAGCTCCTCGGCGAGGGCGGGCGCGTGCGGCAGCGGGCAGTGCGCCCCCTCCAGGCCCCAGTGGAGGAAGACCACGACGTTGTCGTGCTCGGCGGCGGCCTCGGAGACGGCGGTGAGCATCCGCTCCCTCATCTCGTTCTTGGTGGAGGCCATGCCGGGCTTGCCCTCGCCCGCCGTCCACTCCGCCATGAGGTGGTCGTCCATGACGTCGGTGGCCCCGAACAGGGCGACGCTCTGTCCGTTGACCTCGGCCACGTGGGGCGTGTACGCCTCGGCGGCGTCGCGGCCCGCGCCGACCAGCGCGACATCGGAGGCCTCACCGTTCTCCAGTGTGTCGATCAGCCCGTCCGTGCCGTAGTCCATGCCGTGGTTGTTGGCGATGGTGGCCACGTCCACGCCCCCGGCGGCCAGGGCCTCCAGCGCACTGGCGGGCGCCCGGAAGAGGTACTCCTTGCCGTCGGCTGGGGTACCGCCCTCGGTGATGGCGGTCTCCAGGTTGACCATGGCCAGGTCGGCGGCGGAGAGCTGTTCGGAGATCGGACCGAGCGCGGTGGCGGGGTCGGCCAGGCGGGGTTCGAGCATCCCGTCGAACATGACGTCGCCGCCGAAGGCGATGGTGAACGGCTCCGAGGCGGGCTCGGGCTCCGCGCTGGGGGACGGCGGGGCGGAGGAGTCCTCGCTGGGGGACACCGCCCCCGCGAGTTCCTCCGGCGCGTCGCCGGGCGAGGCGCAGGCGGCGGCGACCAGGAGGACGACGATCGTCGCGGCGCTGACCGACAGCGTCGTGCGGGTACGGAGACGCGGGGGTACGGGCTGCATTGCATGCTCCAGTGGGGCGGGGGAAACCGAGGGCACGTCCTGTGGTTGGGACGCACTTCGCGCGCTTCCGGTTGGCCTTTGTGACTGGATTGGATGCCAAGGGCGCCCCGACCCGTCACCGGTGGTCTCTATTCGTGCTCAGGTCAGGGCCGACAGTCCCTGGTTCGTCGGTTTCGACATGGACGGGATGTCGGTCGGGAGGAGACCCGTCGTGACCAGGGTACGCGGGGTTGACCAGCGCTTTTGATCGAACCTGGGAGGGGTGGTGCCTGAGTTGTCCGAGTTGCGAGAGTGGTCTGAGTTGGGCAATGGGGCCTTTGATTCGGCTGTTCTTCGTGCCCTTTGCGCTTTTCCGGTCTGGCGGAAGGAAGGGGGTGAACCGGGACGCTCCGGGTTCGTTCGTGCGTGCGGGGGGCGGGTGCGGTTCTTCCCGGCTCGGATTTTCACTATCCAGTCTTTTGTGTCGAAAGGTGCATTGATCGCATAACTCATGAATGTGGATGTGAGGTATAAGGCGTTCGTGAAGTCCGTCGAAACGAATCAACTAAGGTGCTTAGTGGTTTACGAAGTGAGGTTTACCCGAAAAAAATTCATCATCCACCGTGTCTTTGTGTTGTCAAGTATGTACTCTGTGTAGTTGACATGGAGCTTGTGAGCAGCGGCTATATCACAGGGTAATAAAGTATAAGCGGAGAGTATTTGTGCCAGTGGTGGACATTCTCCGAAAACGCCTGCGAGTCTCCGCTGGCTTGCTAACGTTTCGGTCCGTCGGAGGTTCGTCCCCGGAGCCCCACTTCGGAGGATGTCGGACCACGACTCCCACGTGCTGCGGGTCACCCCGCCGTTTCACCGTTCGTCGGTGACGGGCCCGCACGGTCGTGACGGCGGGACCGACGAGTGCTCCGCCACGCCGCGGACACCCGGTCCGCCCACGACGCACAGCGCCACGACCGGCGCGAACCCAAGGCTGTCTCCGTGAAAGGTCCTAGCCGCACATGCGCAACACACTCCGTTACTCCTTCGCCACCGTGATGACCGCGGGGCTGGTCATCGCCCCCGTCGCGGCGGCGTTCGCCGACGCCAACACCGACGGTTCCGGCGGTATCGGCAGCGGCAACCAGATCATCGTCCCCGTGGACGTCGAGGCCGACCTGTGCGGAAACTCGCTCGCGGTGCTCGGTATCTCCTCGGCCAAGTGCACGCAGGTCTCGGAGGTCCTCTACGAGGCGAGCGGCAACGGTGGACCCGCCACGGACGGTTCCGGCGGTATCGGCAGCGGCAACCAGATCATCGTCCCGGTCGACGCGGCCATCGACGCGTGCGGGAACTCCCTGGCCGTCGGCGGCATCTCCGAGGCCGAGTGCATCGAGGTGGTCGAGGTCCTGGAGGAGGAGAGCGCCGACGCGCCCAGCACCCGCACGGACGGTTCCGGCGGTATCGCCAGCGGCAACCAGATCGTCGTCCCGGTCGACGCCGCCATCAACGTCTGCGGCAACTCGGTCGCCATCCTCGGCGGCTCCAGCTCCAAGTGCACCACCATCATCAACATCATCCAGGCCTCCCCCGAGAACGAGGGCGGGCCCGCCACCGACGGTTCCGGAGGTGTCGGCAGCGGTAACCAGGTCCTCGTCCCGGTCGACGCCGCCGTCGACATCTGCGGCAACGCCGTCTCCGTGCTCGGCCTCGCCCAGGCCGCCTGCATGCAGACCATCTCCGACGGTGAGGCCCCCGAGCCCGAGACGCCCGAGGAGCCCGAGGAGCCGGGCGGCGAGACCCCGGAGGAGCCGGGCGGCGAGAACCCCGAGGAGCCCACCGGCCCCGAGGTGCCCCGCGAGGAGGACAAGGGCGAGGACGACTCCAGCACCGGCGATGACCGGCCGACCCCCCAGCCGCAGGCCGACGAGCAGCTCGCCGTGACCGGTACCGCCATCGGCGGCCTCGTCGCCGCCGCGGTCGCCGCGATCGGCGCGGGCGGCGCCGGTCTGTACTTCGCCCGCAAGCGCAAGGCCGCCGCCGCCGGCGACGACGAGTAGCCCCGGACCGGGAGCCGGAGCGATCCGGCCCCCGGGCACGGGCGCGGGAAGCGGGGAGGGGAGGCTCCCCGCGACCCGTCGCCCACGCGGGGCCGCCGCTTGTCCGGCGGCCCCGCAGCCGTTCCCGAGGGTCGGTGCGACGCGGCCCGGAGCGTCTCATAACCTCGAAGACGTGCTCAAAGTCCTGTTGTCGCAACGCATGCTGGCGTTCCACGCGCTGGTCCTGGTGATCGTGCCCAGCTTCGTCTGGCTGGGCTTCTGGCAGCTGGACCGCTGGGAGCTGCGCAGCGCGTCCGTCAACCTCCAGCAGGGCAACCTCGCCGCCGACCCCGTGCCCGTCTCCGAGCTGACCGCCGTCGGCGAGGACGTCGACCCCGACGACCGGTGGCGCACCGTCGAGGCATCCGGCACCTGGGACACCGAACACGAGATCCTCCTGCGCAACCGCGACGGTTCGGGCGGAGTGGGATTCCACGTCCTCACCCCCCTGGTCGGCGAGGACGGTACGGCCGTCCTGGTCAACCGCGGCTGGATCCAGCGCGGTGAGACCGCACTGGACGCCCCCGAGCCCCCGGCCGCGCCCGAGGGAGCCGTGGACGTGTCCGGCTGGCTGCACTTCTCCGAGACGGAGGAGAACAGCGGCCTGCGCAACCGCGACGACCTGCCCGAGGGGCAGCTCATGATGGTCGACGTCGGCATGATCGCGGAGCAACTGCCCTACCCGGTCCACGGAGGGTACGTCGAGCTCACCCGGCAGGACCCGGCACCCGATCCCGCACCCGAGCCGGTCGAGCTGCGCGAGGTGGACTCCGGGATGAGCGCGTCCTACGCCGTGCAGTGGTGGGTGTTCGCCGTCGTGGCCGTCGCCGGATGGATCTTCCTCGTCCGCCGCGAGCTGCGCGACGCCCGTGAGGCCGAACAGGCTCCGGGGCGGGAGCGGGAACCGTCGGAGGCCGCGAGCGGCGCCGGCGGCGGCACCGACCTTTGAACCGTCACGGCCACGGCACGAGGAGCCCCATGCACGACGAGAGCGACTATCCGGCCCCCGGGCACGTGGAGCGCCGCACCGTGGACGCCGGCGAGAGCTCACGCGCCGGACGCCTGTGGTGGGACGGCGCCGCCGACGCCTACCAGGCCGAACACGGCGGCTTCCTGGGCGACGCCGATTTCGTGTGGTGCCCGGAGGGGCTGACCGAGGACCGGGCGGGCCTGCTCGGCGACCTCTCGGAGCTGCGGGGGTCCCGGGTCCTGGAGGTCGGCTGCGGCGCGGGCCAGTGCGGACGGTGGCTGCGTTCGAGGGGCGTGCGCGAGGTGGTCGCGTTCGACCTGTCGTTCCGCCAGTTGCAGCACTCGCGGAGGATCGACGGGGAGACGGGGCACAGGCTGCCGACCGTGCAGGCCGACGCGCAGCGGCTGCCGTTCGCCGACGCGTCGTTCGACGCGGTGTTCTCGTCGTTCGGCGCGTTCCCGTTCGTGCCGTCGGCGGACGACGCCCTCGGCGAGGCGGCGAGGGTCCTGCGGCCGGGTGGTCGGCTGGTCTTCTCGGTGACGCACCCGGTCCGGTGGGGCTTCCCGGACGACCCGGGCGAGGAGGGGTTCACCGTCCACCAGTCCTACTTCGACCGCCGCGCCTACGTGGAGGAGGACGACCACGGCAACGCGATCTACGTCGAGCACCACCACACGGTGGGCGACTGGGTGCGGGGGATCGCCCGCGCGGGACTGACGCTGCGGGACCTGGTCGAACCGGAGTGGCCCGAGGGGCTCGACCGGGTGTGGGGCGGCTGGGGCCCGGTGCGCGGCCGGATGATCCCCGGTACCGCGATCTTCTCCGCGGTCAAGCACGGCGGCTGATCGGGCGGGCCGTGCCGCGGCCCCGTCTCAGGGGGACGGCGTGACGGGTGCGCCCAGGTACTCCGGGGGCACGGCGGCGACGAGCCACACTCCGTTCCCCGTCGCCCGGAAGACGTGGCCGTCGGCGTGCATGCGCCCGGCGGCGACGGTGAACACCACGGGTGCGCCCCGACGCGCCCCCACCCGGCGGGCGGTCTCCGCGTCCCGGGACAGGTGGACGTCGTGGCGGGTCATCGGGCGAAGGCCCTCCGCGGTGATGGCGGGCAGGAACCGGCCCACGGTCCCGTGGTGCAGCAGCGCGGGGGGAACGCTCGGCTCCCACCCCAGGTCGACGTCGACGGAGTGGCCCTGCTGCGCGCGGATCCGGGTGCCGTCCGGACTGAGGGCGAAACGCCTCTTGTCGTTGGTCTCGACGACCTCCGCGAGGGACGCACGGGTGAGTCGCACCCCGGCCCCGCGACAGCCCGCGAGGAGGTCGTCCACCCCGGCCCACCCCTGCGGATCGAGGCGCAGCCCGGCGAGGGCGGGGTCGTGGCGCAGGACGCGTGCCAGGAACCTGGAGGCGCACACCAGCTCCCCGGTGGTCATGGGTCTGCTCATGGGGAGATGATCCCGCGCGGGCCTCCCCCGGGCCAGGGGTTTTCGGGGGTGGGCCAGGACGCGGAAACCTGCTTGGCGCGCGGGGCCGGGGAGAGTAGTTTGCGAGGTCCGACCCGGGGCCTGTGCGGTGCCCGTCCCCGTGCCCCGGAGGCGGGGCCGGGGTCCTGGCGCGGGGCGGGCGTCGGAGCCGTGGACCGGACGAGGAGGGGACCGTGTCCCAGAGGTTGCGTGCCGTGTGGCGGGAGACCCGTGCCGCCTTCGAGGAGGGGCACTACCGGGTCGGGGAGCGGCTGGTGGACCTGTCGGGGGCGCTGGCGGCGATGAGGGAGGGCACGCGCCTCTACCTCCCGGGGGAGCCGGCGGCCCCGTCCGCGCCGGGAGCCCGGCGCACGACCCGGTTCGAGGTGACCCGCGAGAGCACGCTCGAAGCCGCTGGGCGCCTGGTGGCGGGGCCCGGACCGTCCCACGTGGCGGCGTTGAACTTCGCCTCCGCCCGCAAGCCCGGCGGCGGCGTCGCCAACGGTGCGCGGGCGCAGGAGGAGAGCCTGGCCAGGTCGAGCGCGCTGTACGCCTCACTGGTGCTGTGCCCGGAGTACTACGACCACCACCGCGACCACGAGAGCCTGCTCTACACGGACCGGGTGATCTGGTCGCCCGGCGTGCCGGTGTACCGCGACGACCGGGGAGGGTGGCTGCCGGAGCCCCTGCCCGTCTCCTTCCTCACCTGTGCGGCGCCGAACCGCCGGATGATCGAGCGGAACCGGGTCGAACCGGCCGACACCATCCCCCTCGTCCTGGCGGCGCGGGCGCGCGGCGTGCTCGCCGTCGCCGCCGAGCAGGGGGTGACCCGGCTGGTGCTCGGAGCGTGGGGGTGCGGCGTGTTCGGCAACCACCCGGCGGAGGTGGCGGCGGCCTTCGCGGGGCATCTGCGGCGGGGCGGTGTGTTCGCGGGGGAGTTCGAGCACGTGGTGTTCGCGGTGCTGGACCGCGACGACACGGTGCGCGAGGCCTTCGCCTCCGCCCTGTGACCGGGTTTCGCGGCGGGCCCGCGGTCAGCCGTCCTGCGGTGCCGCCCCGGACCGGCGGGCGGACTCGTTGGCCTGCGCGAGCCTGCGCAGGACGGCCATGAGGGTGTCGCCGAGCACGGTGTACACGACGGCGCTCTCCAGGATCTCGTCGGTGCCGGTGACCCTTCCGATCACGTCGAGGTCCACCCTGGCCGCCTGCTCCATGGTGGCCGCGTAGCCGTCCAGCGCGTCGTCGTCGAGGAGGTGCCCGGCACGGCGGTAGGTGGCGATCACCTCGGCCAGGTCGGCGGAGGGGCGGCCCTCGGGGTGGATCTGCCAGCCGCGCCGCTCGGACAGGGCCCGCACGCGCTCGTGGTCCTCGGCGTCGGCCGTGGAGCCGCCCTTGGTGGCGGGGGGGAGCACGTGCATGGCGTGGCCGAGGAGTTCGTGGGTGATCGGCGGTTCGGGGGAGTCGACCCGGGCGAGGATCTCGCGGGTGGTGGCGATGGGCAGTCCGCCCACGTCGGTCAGGGCGCGGACCAGGCGCAACCGGTGGAGGTGCTCGTCTCCGTAGTGCGCCTGGTTGGGGCCGGTGCGTTCGCCTCTGGGCAGGAGTCCTTCGCGGAGGTAGTACTTGATCGTCGGCACCGGGGTTCCGGACCGCTCACTCAGCTCGCCGATACGCATGGGCCCATCCTCGCGCCTATTCCCCTTGCCAGGTCCCAGCCCTTGGTAGATAGTCAAGGTATCCATAGTGGATAGTTTAAGTATCCAAAGAGGTGTCGCGTGAACCCCCCGACCATCCCCCGCGCCGTGCCCGCCCCCGACTCGTTCCTGAGGACCGGGTGGGACTGGCACCGCCCTCTCATGGCGACCGCGGTCCTGTGCGCCGTCATCCTGGCGGGGGCCGTCGTCGGCCTCGCGGTGGACGACCGCACCCTCGTCGGCCAGCCGATCTGGCTCAAACCGGCCAAGTTCGCCCTGTCGATCGCGGTCTACAACGTCACTCTGGCGTGGCTGCTGTCGATGCTCGTCCGGTGGCGGCGCACCGGCTGGTGGCTGGGCACGATCGTCTCCGTCATGGTCCTCGGCGAACTCGCGGCGATCGGGCTCCAGGCCTGGCGGGGCGAGCTCAGCCACTTCAACTACGCCACCGCCTTCGACGCGGTCGTCTACAACGCCATGGCCGCCATGATCGTCACCGCGTGGGCAGCCAACCTCGGGATCGGCGCCATCCTGCTGGTCCAGCGCGTCGGAGAGCGCTCCACCACCTGGGCCGTCCGGATCGGCACCGCGATCGCGCTCGCCGGGATGGCCGCCGCCTTCTTCATGACCGTCCCGTCCGACGAGCAGATGGTCGCCCTGGAGGGCGGCGGCCCGGACGACGTGATCGGAGCGCACACCGTCGGCATGGCCGACGGGGGGCCGGGGCTGCCCGTCGTCGGCTGGAGCACGGTCGCCGGGGACCTGCGGGTCGCCCACTTCGTCGGCATCCACGGGCTGCAGACGCTCATCCTGCTCGCCCTCGTCCTGGTGGTGCTGGGCCGCCGCTACCCGAGGCTGGAACCGGACGCCCTGCGGTGGCGCGTGGTCGTCGTGGCCGGATCGGCCCACGCCGCACTCCTGGTCCTGACCGCCTGGCAGGCGCTGCGCGGCCAGTCGGTCGTGCGCCCGGACTCCGCCACCCTCACGGCGGCCGGGCTGCTGGCCGTCGCCACCGCGGCCGGTCTGTGGTGGGCGCTGCGCGGACGCGGGGGTGAGGGCGGTGGGGAGTGACGGGCGGTCGGCCGGGCCCGAGCGGACGCGGCGTCCGGCAGCCCGTATCATCCGGTTGACCGGACGCGGAGGAGGCCACGGTGCGGCTCAAACTCGACCTGCACGACATCTTCAACAAGGGCCGTGACATCGACAAGGCTCTCGGCGACATCATGGACGAGGCCGAGCGCACCGGGGCCAGGACCGTGGAGATCATCCCCGGCAAGGGGTCGGGCCAGCTGAAGAAGCGGGTCCTGCGCTACCTCGACCGCAAGGACGTCAAGGCGCGCTACCACCGGATCGAGAAGGACTCCAAGAACTTCGGCCGCCTTTGGATCCATTTTCGTCATTGACGCGCACCCAAGGGTCGCCAAGTTGGCCAACTTGGCGCATAATGATGGCATGAGTGTTGATCGTGTCGAGCTGTCCGTGGCCCAAGCCCGTGACCACTTCTCCGAACGTGTGAACAGAGCCGCCTATGGAGACGAGGTCACCTATGTGACACGTGGGCGTAAGCATGAGCGGGTCGCCGCGATCGTTCCGATCGAGCTGGTCGAGGCCTACGAGGAGATGATCGATCTCGAAGACGGGCGGATCGCCCACCAGAGGCTGGAGGAGATCCGGTCCGGTGACGCTGAAGTCGTGTCCGCTGAGGATGTGGCCAGGGAACTCGGCTTGTGATGCATGAAGGATCGCGTGCGTTCGAGGTCGGGTTCGACGGTCGAGCTCGCAAAGAGCTCGGCAAACTGGACAAACCCGTTGCTCGCCGGGTGTACGCGGCCGTGATGGCGTTGGCGGAGGTGCCGCGTCCCGACGGATGTCGTCAGCTCAGCGGCTATCCGGGACTGTGGCGTATCCGCGTGGGCGATCACCGCGTCGTGTACTCGATCGACGATGGTCGCCTGCTTGTGGTGGCGCTGCGTGTGACCCATCGGCGCGAGGTCTACCGCAAGCTCTGAGATGGCCCCTTCGTACGTGCATCGTGGTAAGAACTTCGGCCGGTTGTACGTCCACTTCAAGCGCTGAGTCCGGGGTGGCCGCATGGTGGGGAAGCAGAAGCGCCTGTCCGGTGACCGCCTGGTCCTGGAACCTCTCGTGGAGCGGCACGCCGACGCCGTCGTGGACCTGTTCGCCGACCCGGCCATGAGCGCCCTCCTGGGGGCCGACCTCTCCGACCCGGCCCTGGCCCGTCAGATGGTCGGCAACCGGCTCGCCTACGACGGGCCGTCGGAACTCGGCCACTGGGCGGTCCTCCTCGGCGGCGACCTCGTCGGCCTCGCGCACCTGAGGCCCTCGGCCGAACTGCCCGGCGGGTTGCCGGAGATCGGCTGGTACCTGGCCGCCCACCACGGCGGGCGGGGCCTGGCCACCGAGGCGGCCGGCGTCCTGCTCCGCCACGGCCTCGACGACCTGGGCCTGCGCTCGGTCTGGGCGCTGGTCCACGTCGACAACGCCCCCAGCCTCCGCCTCGCCGCCCGCCTGGGGTTCCTGCCCGTGGGGGAGGGGCGCCACTACGGCGGCCCGCACCGCGTCCACGTCGCCCTCCCCGGCCGTTCCTGACGCCCGGGGCTCCGGAGCGCGGCGTCGCGGTCCCCACCGGGCGCGGGGCCCGTGCGGCTCCGTCCTGCGCGGTTCCCGGCCGCGTTCCGGGGGCGTGGCCCCGCCAAGGTGAGTTGTCGGAGACTTTGCCGCCCCGATCCCCGGGGGGCCCGCCATCGGCGTCACACTCGGAAGTGGTGTGCGTATAACGGAGAAGGGATTCCGATGATCACCACCGACTTCGTGCCCGGTTCGCCCTGCTGGATCGAGCTGTCCTCGCCCGACGCCAGTGCCTCGGCCGCGTTCTACCGGGAGCTGTTCGGATGGGAGGTCGTCCCGACCGGCCCCGAGAGCGTCGGGTACTGGATGTTGAGCCTGGACGGCACCATCGTGGCCGGGCTCGGCCCGGTGATGGGTGAGAGCGAGCGGCCGGCCTGGGCGGTCTACTTCGCCGACCCCGACGTCGACGACACGGTCCTCGCCGTGGAACGGCTGGGCGGAACCCTCGTGGTGGAGCCGTTCGACGTCCTCGGCTTCGGCCGCACGGCGCAGTTCACCGATCCCCAGAGCGGCTACCTCGGGACCTGGCAGGCCGCCACCTTCCAGGGCTTCGACGCCGTCGACCGGCCGGGGACGCTGTGCTGGGTCGAGTTGTGGACCCCCGACGCCGCCGGAGCACGGGAGTTCTACGGTGAGCTCTTCAAGTGGGGCTTCACCGACTTCGCCCTGCCGGGGGAGGCCGGGACGTACACGATCCTCACCCCCGCGGGGCTGGGGCAGGAGCGGGCGCACGGCGGGATCATGCAGGTCGAGCCCGACGGGCTCGCCGCCACCGGCGGGGCCGCGGACTGGCACCCGGTGTTCGCGGTCGAGAACTGCGACGCGGCCGTGGAGAGGGTCCGGTCGGCGGGCGGACAGGTGTACATGGGGCCGGAGAGCACGCCCGGGGTGGGGCGGCTCGCCGTGTGCGCCGACGTGTTCGGCTCGGGGTTCGTCCTGCTCGCCCCCTCGCCGATGTGAACCCGACCGGCGGCCGGGGTGCGCCGTACCGCGAGGCCGGGGCCCGGCGAGGGCCGCGGCCGGGGAGGACCACGGAGGGGACTGCCATGATCACCAACCACTTCACACCCGGTTCGCCCTGCTGGTTGGAGCTGGCCGCACCGGACGTCGGCGCCGCCGCCGCGTTCTACAGGGAGGTGTTCGGGTGGACCGACACCTCGGCGGGGCCGAACACGGGCGGCTACCGCTTCGCGCGGCTGGCCGGAAACAACGTCGGCGGGCTCGGCCCGCTGATGGAGGAGGGCGAGCAGCCCTCGTGGACCGTCTACTTCGCCGTCCCGGACGCGGGGGCCGCGGCGCACGCCGTGCGCCGGCTCGGCGGGACGGTGCTGGTCGAGCCCCTGGACGTCATGGGGCTCGGGTGGATGGCCCACTTCCTGGACCCGCAGGGAGGGCACTTCGCGGTCTGGCAGGAGGGGACGTTCGCCGGGTTCGACGCCGCCGACCGTCCCGGCTCCCTGTGCTGGCTCGACCTGTGGACTCCCGACGGCGCGGGGGCGCGCTCCTTCTACGGCGGGCTCTTCGGGTGGGCGTTCCGGAACTTCGCCCTGGCCGGGGCGGACGAGTACACGCTGGTCGGGCCGGAGGGCACCGGGAAGGAGAGTGTCCACGGCGGGATCATGCCGGTCGATCCGGCCAGGCTGTCCGACGCCGCGGGCACCGCGCTCTGGATCCCGGTGTTCCGGGTGGACGACTGCGACGCGGCCGTGGCCCGGGTCGGGGACGCGGGCGGACAGGTGTACACGGAGCCGGAGGACACGCCGGGGGTGGGGCGGATCGCGAACTGCGCGGACCCCTTCGGAGCCGGGTTCATGGTGCTCGGCCCGTCGGAGTGACGCGACCGGGCGCCGTGGCGCGGCCCGCCGGGCGCGTCGGCGCGGGCCGGTGGTCGCGCCGGCCACCGGCCCCGTCCGGCCGCCTACTGCCGTGACACGGCGGAGGCGCCGCCGCGCAGGACGAACTTCTGGATCTTGCCGGTGGCGGTCTTCGGGAGCCGGTCCAGGAACTCCACCTGCGTGGGCGCCTTGAAGTGCGCCAGGTTGTCGCGCGCGAAGGCGATCAGCTCCTCCTCCGTGACCGACCCGCCCTCGCGCAGCACCACGGACGCTCTCGGCGTCTCGCCCCAGCGCTCGTGCGGGACCCCGACGACGGCGGCCTCCAGCACCGCCGGGTGCCGCAGCAGGACCCCTTCCACCTCGACGGAGGAGATGTTCTCGCCGCCGGAGATGATGACGTCCTTGATCCGGTCCTGGATCTCCACGTACCCGTCCGGGTGGGTGACCGCGGCGTCCCCCGTGTGGAACCAGCCGTCGCCCATCGCCGACTCGGTGGCCGCGGGGTCGTTGTAGTACCCCTTCATGACCACGTTTCCGCGCACGGTGATCTCCCCGACGGTCGTGCCGTCCCAGGGGACCTCCCTCCCGGTCCCGTCGACCACCCGCAGCTCCCCGGAGGTGATCAGCTCGACTCCCTGGCGGGCCTTGACGGCGGCGCGGTCGCGCACGGACAGTCCGTCGTGCTCGGCGCGGGGCTCGCACACGCTGATGAAGGGCGTGGTCTCGGTGAGCCCGTAGACGTGGGTGACGGTCCACCCGAGACCGTCCTCCAGGCGTTCGATCGTGTCGGCGGCCGGGGACGCCCCGGCGGTGACCACGTGCACGCCGGAGGGCACCTTGCCGCGCACCCGCTCCGGGGCGTTGGACAGCATGATGAGCACGGTGGGAGCGGCGCACAGCCAGGTGACGCCCTCGTCGCGGATCAGGTCGTACACGGTGGCGGGGTCCATCGCGGGCAGGCACACGTGGGTGGCGGACGCGGCCGTCACCGTCCACGTGTAGGTCCATCCGTTCGCGTGGAACATCGGCAGGGTCCACAGGTAGCGGTCGCCGATGCCCATCCGCAGGTGCAGCAGGGTGCCCACCGAGTTCATGTACGCGTTGCGGTGGGTGATCATCACGCCCTTGGGGCGCGCGGTGGTCCCGCTCGTGTAGTTGACGGTGAGGAGGTCGGTCTCCTCGATGACCGGGGGGTCGAACTCCGGTGAGGCCTCCGCGACCAGGGCCTCGTAGTCCTCCCAGCCGGGCCGTGCCCCCTCCAGGGCGACGAACCGCTCCACGTCCGGCAGCTGGTCGCGGACACCGTCGACGGCGTCGAGCTGGTCGGCGTGCACGCACAGGACCTTCGCCCCGGAGTGGTTGGCGATGTAGACGAAGTCGTCGGCGGACAGGCGGAAGTTCACCGGCACCAGGACCGCCCCGAGCTGCGGTACCGAGTAGAAGGACTCCAGCTGCGCGTGGGTGTTGGGGGAGATGTAGGCGACCCGGTCGCCCTTGGCCACCCCCATGCGCTGGAGGACCGACGACCAGCGGTCGCACCGGTCGAAGAACTCCTCGTAGGTCAGCCGGAGGTCCCGGTCGACCACCGCCTCGCGGTCCGGGTGCAGTCTTCGTGTCCGGCGGGCGAACTCCAGGGGGGTGAGGGCGAGTTCCATGGTGCCTTCTCTCTGTGTCTGCGGTTCTCCGGGTTCTGGAGGCTCACAGCCCGAACAGCCGGGCCGCGTTGCCGTGGAGGACGGCCCGCAGCCAGTCCGGGCTCAGGCCGAGGCCGGCGAGGGCGTGGAGCTGCTCGGGGTAGTGGTACGGGATGTTCGGGAAGTCGGTGCCCAGCAGGACGCGGTCGTGCAGGTCCGCCAGGCGGGGCAGGGCGTCGGAGGGGAAGGGCGCCCGTGCCTCGGCGAAGTCGGTGAACACCATCGTGGTGTCGAGGTGGACGCGGTCGTACCTCTCGGCGAGGTCGAGGAACGCGGTGTACTCCGGGGCCCCGGCGTGTGCGATGACGGCGGTCAGCCGGGGGTGTTCGCCCAGGACCTCGGCGAAGGGCCCCGGTCCGGTGAAGCGGCCCGGTTCGGGGCCGGAACCGCAGTGGACCACCACGGGTGTCCCGCTGTCGGCGAGGGTGCCCCAGACGTCGGAGAGCAGGGGGTCGCGCGGGTCGTAGCCGCCGACCTGGAGGTGGGCCTTGAACACGCGGGCGCCCGCCTGGAGGGCGGCGGACACGTAGTCGTGGGCGTCGGGCTCGGGGTAGAAGGTGGCGCTGCGCAGGCAGTCCGGAGTCCGGTCCGCGAAGCCGCCCGCCCAGCCGTTGAGCCAGGCGGCCATGTCCGGGCGGTGCGGGTACGAGAGTGCCGTGAAGTGCCGGACGCCGAACCCCCGGAGCAGGGCGAGGCATTCGTCCTCGTTCCCGCGGTAGGTCAGGGGCCACAGCCCGCCGAGGGCGTCGAAGTGGTTCCGCACCTTGCGCAGCACGTTGGGGGGCATGAAGTGCGTGTGGACGTCGATGAGCCCCGGGAGGCCCAGGTTCTGCCAGACCGCTCGGGCGGCGGCGAACTGGGGTGCGGAATGCGATGAGACTCGGGTCACATCGAATACGATACGTGGCTGTCCCTCCGCTGTCCGTACGGACCCCGGGCGGAGCGTCCGGAGGGGCGGTGGCGCGGGGTCCGTGGCGGGGTGCCCGCTGCCGCGCACGTGGGAGGCCCGCACCGCGCCGGTCGCGCTCCGGTCGGCCCCCGCCACCGCCGCCCGCGCACGGGCACACGGGGGTCGGGGCGGCGGTTCAGAGCGCCAGGAGGAGAACCCCGGCGACCACGATGGCGGAGGCCGCGATCCGCACCGGGCCGAACCTCTCCCGGAACAGCAGCGCGCCCAGCGCCGCGGCGAAGACGATGCTCGTCTCGCGCAGTGCGGCGATGCCCGCCACCGCCCCGCTGAGCTGCGCCCACAGGACCAGCCCGTAGGCGGCGGCGCTGACGGCGCCGCCGAGGAGGCCGGCCTTCCAGAGCGGTCTGAGCTGGCGAAGGAGCGCGCCCCTCCGGGTGAACACCGCCACCACGAAGAACACCGGTCCCTGGAGAAGCATGATCCAGGTGATGTAGCCCAGAGGGTCCTCGGTGAGGCGTACGCCGTAGGCGTCGACCACCGTGTAGGTGGCGATGCCGAGCCCGGTCGCGAACGCCGCCACCAGCGACGGGACCTGTGCGCGGGTGGGACGCCCGCCCGCGAACACGAGGGTCATGAGTCCGGCGGAGACGGTCAGGACTCCCACCAGGTCGGGGAGGGGCATCGACTCGCCGAGGAGCGTCACGCCGACGAGCGCGACCACCCACGGGGCGGTGCCCCGCGCCACCGGGTACACCTGGCCGAACTCCCCGGTGCGGTAGGACGCCATCAGCAGGGTCATGTACAGCAGGTGGGTGGCCAGGGACGCGAGCAGGACGGGCCAGGCCTCCCGGGGCGGCGGGCCGACCACCGCGAGGAGGGGCAGGGTGGCGAGCATCCCGCCGAGCCCGATGAGGGCGAAGCCGAGCAGGCGGTCGGTGATGGCGTGGGCGATCGCGTTCCACCCGGCGTGGAGCAGGGCGGCGACCAGCACTGCGGCCACGACGGAGGGGGTCATTGGGTGATTCCGGGGGTCGGGTGGGGAACCCGGAAAGGCTAGCCCCCCGTACCCGGCCCGCTCCGACCCGGGGCCCCGCCGGGTGCGGGGGCCCCGACCCGGGGTCCCGGCCCCGGCACCGCGGCCCCGGCACCGCGATGCCGGGGCCGGCCGGGTTCAGCGTCGGCGGGTGGGCGCCGTGGACGGGGCGATGCGGTCGTTGCGCAGGTGCTCGTAGACGATCGACGCGCGCACGTCCGCGACCTCGGGCCGCTCGGTCAGCTTGTCGATGACGAACGCGTACAGGCTGTTGTTGTCGGGCAGCGCGACGTGGACCAGGAAGTCCTCGCTGCCCGAGGTGACGAACACGGAGAGGGTGTCGGGCAGGGAGCGGACCCAGTCCCGGAAGGCCTCGATGTTGTGGCGCGAGGGCTTCACGACGCTCACGGTGATGAGCGCCTGCACCGGGCGGCCGATCCTCTCCAGGTCCACGTCCAGGATTGAGCCGCGAATCACACCCTTTTCTCGCAGTGCGCGGGTCCGATCCAGGGTCGTCGTGGGTGATGCGCCGACCGCGGCGGCCACATCCCGGTTGGTTTTTCGTGCGTCCGACTGGAGTTCGGCCAGAATCGCCGTATCAAGTTCGTCAAGATCAGGCATGCAGGCATTGTATCCGTATTAAGTACGGAATCTTGTGTATACAGCCGGGTTATGATTAACATTTGAGCGAAAAGGTCGTATTTGGCTCGCCGAGGAAGAAGATCCTTCCGGAGCAGGCACCGTCGCCCCGCCGTTCGGCCCAGCTCTGGCGCGAGGAAGCGCCACCGCAGAACACAAGGGACGTCCGTACCGTGAGACCTTCCTCCGTCGCGACCGCCGCCGACCGATCGTCGGCGCGTCCGCAGACCCGTGGCCGCACCCTGGCCCTCATCGCGATCATCTGCGCGGCACTCAACCTGCGCCTGGTGGTCACCTCGCTGTCCCCCCTGCTGACCACGGTGGGGGAGGAGTTCGGCTTCACCGCCGTCGTCGTCGGTGTCTTCGGCACCCTGCCCCTGATCGCCTTCGCGGTGTTCGGGCTGGTCACGCCCGCGATCATGCGCAGGCTGGGCCCGGAGGCCACCGCCGCGCTGAGCATGCTGCTCACCGGTGCCGGGCAGGTCGTGCGCGCCTTCGCCCCCGACACCGGAACCCTGCTGGTCCTCACCGGCATCGCCCTGACCGGTGCGGCGCTGGGCAACGTCGTGCTCCCGCCGCTGATCAAGCAGTACTTCCCCGACCGCCTGGCGGCCCTGAGTACGGTCCAGATGGTCGCGATCCACGCGGGAGCCCTGTTCCCGCCCCTGGTCGCCGTGCCCCTCGCCGAGGCGGTGGGCTGGCGCCTCGCCCTGGGAGCCTGGTCGGTGATCGCCCTGGGAGCCGCACTGCTGTGGGTGCTCCAGCGGCGGCGCGTCCTCCGGGACTCCCCGGCCGCCCTCACCGTCGGCGCCGCGGCCGGTCCGGGCGCCGGGGGCGCTCGGACCGGCGTCGCGAGCACGGACGGCGGCACCGGCACCGGCGCGGGCCTGGCCCGTCCGATCTGGCGGGTCGGCATGGCCTGGCGGATGGCGCTGCTGTTCGGCATGGTCACCTGGAACGTCTTCACCCTGTTCACCTGGCTTCCCGCGCTGCTCACCGACGCCGGGCACACCGCGGCCATGGCCGGGACCATGGTGTCCCTCATGGTGGGCTCCAGCCTGCTGTTCGGGCTGATCGCGCCGACCCTCACCCTGCGCGCCGTGAACACCTTCCCGATCGTGGCCCTCGGCCTCGCCGGGTACGCGGTCGGCTACCTGGGGGTGGCACTGGCGCCGCATCTGGCGCCGCTGTGGGTGGTCTGCCTGGGCCTGGGAACCAGTCTGTTCGTGGTGACCATGACGATGATCAACGCGCGCAGCACCACCGCGCAGGGGTCGGCGGCCCTGTCCGGGTTCGTGCAGGGCGCGGGCAGCGGGATGGCCTTGGGCGGCCCGCTGCTGTTCGGTCTGCTCGGCGAGCTGACCGGCGGCTGGACCGCCTCGTACGCGCTGGTCGCCGGTGGTTCCCTGGCGGTCGCGGTCGTCGTGGCCTACGTCGAGCGCACGCCGTGGACCATCGAGGCCGCGGCGGCCGGGCGCCGACCCGGCTGAGCGCCGGCGCGCGGTCCCCCCGGCGCCCGCGCGGCCGACCCCACCGGCACGGCCTCCCGCACCGCGGGCTGGTGCGCCGCCGGGGTTCTGGTGGGGGGTGGTGGGCGAGGACGGACCACCGCCCCGGAGGACCCGACGAACCCCGGCGGTACCCGAGCCCGTGGTCGGCGACCGGCTGGTCGGAGCCCGTGCGAGGGGCTCTCGCGGCCCGTTCCCCGACGCGGTGGGGCCGGTTCATGCGCCCTCGTGACGCTGCCGGGGGTTCCCGGTGCCGCCGCCAAGGCAACAAAGCTCGCTAATGCGGGCAATATGCGCATAATGACGGCATGGCAATTCCACCCCTCGCCAGGCCGCTCCCACCGGCCTGCGAGCGGGGCAGTCGATCGCGATGACGGCGGACCGGGACCGCACGCCTCCGCTCCCCGACAGGGCCCCTCCGGTGATCGGCTCGGACGGGATCCGGCCCCTCCTCCGGAACCACGACTTCCAGACGCTCTGGGCCAGCCGCTTCTTCGCCGGCCTGGGCAAGGAGAGCGGTGAGGTCGCCTACCCGCTCCTCGTCCTCCTCCTCGCGGGCTCGGCCACGCAGGCGGGTGTCATCGGCGCCGTGCAGGTCGCCACCGCCATGGTCGCCGCCGTCGCGGGGGGAGCCCTCGCCGACCTGTTCGACCGCAGGGCCGTCCTGCTGGTCTGCGACGTCGGGCGCCTGGCACTTCTCGGCCTCTTCGCGTTCCTGCTGTTCACGGGGCACGTGACGTTTCCCGTCATCGTGGCGGTCGCGGTCGGCTCGTCGGCGATGATGGGCGTCTCCACCCCGGTCGCCATGGCGTCCGTCAAGCAGTTGGTCCCGGCCTCGCAGGTGTCCGACGCCGCCGCCCAGAACCAGATCCGGTTCTCCACCACCACGGCGCTCGGGGCGCCCCTCGCCGGTTCGCTGTTCGGTCTGGGCCGCGCCCTGCCCTTCGTGACGGAGGCCCTCGCCTACCTGGTGTCGGCGGCGCTGGTGCTGTTCATCCGCGGCCCGCTGCAGTCACGCCGCCCGCCGGTGCGCGAACGGTGGACCCTGCGCGGCACCGTCAGCGGGTTCGTCCTGCTGGCCCGGCACCCGATCCTGCGGCCGATGATCCTGTGGATCGTCGGGTTCAACCTGAGTTTCACGCAGTCGGGTGCGTTCCTGGCGCTCATCGCGACCGCCGAGGAGCAGGGCGCCACCCACGTGCAGATCGGGCTCACGGTCTCCCTGGCCGGGGCCGGGGGGCTGGTCGGTGCTCTCGCCGCCGGTGCGGTCGTCAAGCGGGCGCGGCCGTCCTCCACGTTCTTCGCCGCGGCCTGGTCCGCCCCGTTGTGCGCTCTCGGGCTGGCGGTCGCCCCGAACCTGGTGTCGCTCGGGGTGTTGCTGGGGCTCGTGTTCGCCGTCGTGCCGTGCGTGAACGCCCTGTTCTACGGTTACGTCGCCGCGTCGGTCACCGACGAGTACCAGGGCCGGGTGCTGGGGGCGGTGATGTTCATGGCGCTGGTCTCCCAGCCGGTCGGCATCCTCGGGATCGGGATGGTCTTCGACCTGGCGGGTCCGACCCGGGTGTTCCTGGCGATGGCGTTCGTGTCGGCGCTCGCCGCCCTGTTCACCCTCTCGCCGGTGATGCGCGACCTCCCCCGCCCGGAGGAGCTGGCCGACGCCTGACCCCGAGGACTGTTCCCCGCCCGGCCGTGGCGCCGACCCTCCGCCGTGACCCGGCCCCGTTCAGCGTCCGGAGGCGGGCTGCTGGATGCCCGGGCGCGCGGGAGATCCCGGTGGTCCCGGTATCTGTGCAGGTGGGGGTGGGTGTTGTGGGTGTTTTCGGTGGGGTTTCGGGGGGTCGGGCCGGTGGGATGAACACACCAGGTAATGACACTCTGTGATTGGACGAACGTGAAGCGTATCGCCGCCGTTCTCGCTGCCACCGCGCTGGCCCTGGTCACCGCAGCACCCGCCCACGCCGCCGAAGGCACGCTGGACATCGGTCAGAGGAGTTTCGAGAACCCCGGCGGGTGCTACAACTTCCGCCCCTTCGAGCCGAAGACCGTCACCAACCTGACGAACGAGACGGCCACCGTCTACTACGAACGCGACTGCTCGGGGGAGGTCGTGGGCCAGGTCCGGCCGCAGGCGACCGAGGAGTTCGGGAACAGCTTCTCCACCTTCAGCGTGTACGTCCCGTGAGGCGTTCCCGGCCCCGGCGCGTGGCCGGGGCCGGGATGTCCGGCCGGACGCCGTCCGAGGACGGTGGGACCCGACCGGGGCCCCGCCCCCGCGCGGGCCCCGGTCGGGTCACTTCCGCGTCCTTCGGCCGGACGGGTCCGGCAGGCGTCTCCCCGGTCGGGCCGCCCCTTCCGTCGATCGGCCCGACCCGGGTCCGGCGGGGCGCTGCCGCCCCGCCTCCCCGGCCGGAGGTCAGCCCGTGAAGGGCATCGCCATCACCGGCTCGGAGGTGGGCTGCTCGGAGCCGCCCTCCGGTTCGACCGTGACGGCCACGCCGTCGGTCGCCTCGTCCTCCGGGGTCGCCAGCACCGGGAGCACGAACCCCGACTCGTCCACCGACAGGACCCCCGCCGAGGAGACGGTGCCGTCGGGACGGGTCAGCCAGAGCTGGTAGTCCTCGTCCTCCAACCGGTCCAGGCCGTGCGCGCTGAACACCAGCTGCCCGTTGGCCTCCGAGTGCACCACGGTCACGGACACGCCCTCCATGGGCTCGGCGGTGGTGTGGTCGGCGCTCGGGTCGGAGAGCACGGCCGCGATCTGCCGTTCGTTCTGCCGCAGCTGCTCCACCTCGCGGACCTGGTCCACGGCCACCGCGCCCAGGGCCACGATGAGCGCCAGGCACGCGGCCAGCACCAGGCCCGTCCCCCAGCCCCAGCGCCTGGGGCGGGGGTCGGGCAGTGGTTTCGGCGGCGGTGCGAGCTGGCGTGTCCGCGCCACCTCCTCCAGCACGAGGCGTCGCAGCTCCGCCGGGGGCGTGAGCGCCGCCGCGGAACCCAGCAGGGCCGTCGTCTCGGCGAACCCGCGCACCTCCTGCACGCACGAGTCGCAGTCGGCCAGATGGTCCTCGAACCGCAGGCTCTCGCTCGGCGACAGCGCCCCCAGGGCGTAGGCGCCCGAGAGCATGTGCTGGTCCTGGCCCAGTCTCCTGCTCACCACTCCACCCCCAGGCAGTCGCGCAAGCGGATCAGCCCGTCGCGCATCCGCGTCTTCACGGTGCCCAACGGTGTGGACAACAGACGGGCGACCTCACGATAGGTGTACCCGCCGTAGTAGGCCAGGCGCACGGACTGGCTCTGGAGTTCGGTCAGCGTGTCCAGGCACCGGCGCACGCGTTCCCGTTCGAGACGGTTGGTGGCCTCCTCGGCCACCTCGTCGTAGGGGCGGTGCGTGTCGGCGGCCGCCGCGCGGGCCTCCCTGTCCGTGGCCGCCTGTTCGGACCGCACCCGGTCCACGGCTCTCCGGTGCGCGAGCGTCATTACCCACGCGTGCGGGCTGCCCCGCCGCTCGTCGTAGCGGCAGGCGGTGCGCCACACCTCGACCATGACCTCCTGCGCGACCTCCTCGGACTGGGCCGGATCTCGCAGGACCCGTCGCACCAGGCCGTAGACGGCCGGGCTGACCAGGTCGTACACCTCGCCGAAAGCGTCCTGGTCGCCGCGGGCCACATCGCGGAGCAGCCGCGTGAGCCCCTGGTCGGACGGTCCGGAGACCTCCGCCCCCTCCACGCGGCGGGGACCACGGGGTGCCGTGGCTTCCTCGTTCATCCGCTCCTCGTTCCTGGTCGGTACGCGGTCGTGCTCTTCCGGCTCCGCTTCCGGGGGCCGTGGGAAAGACGGGCCCCGGGCGGCCCGGCGTCAACGCGCGGGCCGCCCGGGGGTTCCGTGCTCGGAGCCTAGGAGGGCATGAGCACCGTGTCGACGATGTAGACGGTCGCGTTCGAGGTCTGGACGTTGCCGCAGACGACGGCGGAGTCGTCGTTGACCGTGTAGTCCTCGCCGGAGCCGGCGGTCAGGACGTCGCCGCCCTGGAGCGAGGTGAACGTGCCCTCCTCCAGGTCGGCGGGGGCCTGGCGTCCCTCGACGACGTGGTAGGTCAGGACCTCGGTCAGCTGCTCCTGGTCGGCCAGGAGGGCGTCCAGGTCCTCCTGCGGGATCTTCTCGAAGGCGTCGTTGCTGGGCGCGAAGACGGTGATGTCCTCGGCCGAGTTCAGGGTGTCGACGAGGTCGGCCTCGCCCACGGCGGTCACGAGGGTGGAGAGCAGTGGGTTGTTGGACGCGGCCGTCGCGACCGGGTCCTGGGCCATGCCCTCGAAGCTGCCGTCGCCGTCGGCGGGCACGTCGGCACAACCGGGACCGAAGTTCTCGCCGACCTCCTGCATCTCGCCGCCGGCGCCCTCGCTCTCCTCCGTGCCCGGGCTCTCGGCGCCGCCCGCGGCCGGGGTCTCGGCCTCCGTGTCGCCTTCCATCCCGCCGCAGGCCGAAAGACCGAAGGCGAGGACGGCTGCGGCTGCGGTGGCAGTGAGAGCGTTCTTGCGGATCATGGTTCTCTCCTTCAACTGTGTGAACTTCGCTTGGCTCGAACCACTGCCTGGAGGGCAGCGGAAGTGTGGTTACTCGGCGGTGAACCGGACGCGGTGCCAGCCGGTGGCGCCGTCGGGCACCGGGTCGACCCGCTCCGAGGGCTGGGTGTGGCCGGTGGTGTCGGTCGCGCGCACCTCGACGCTGTGCCGACCGGGGTCGACGGCGGTCTCGGCGACCCACTGGACCCAGGTGTCGATGCCCGGGACCTTGGCCAGTTCGGCGGTCTCCCACTCGCCGTCGTCCACCCGGAACTCCACGGCCTCCACCCCGCGGTGCTGGGCCCAGGCCACCCCGGCCAGGACGACCTCGCCGGAGTCGACGCGGTCCAGCGGGGCGGGCACGTCCACGCGCGACATGGTCTTGATCGGCGCGCGCACGCCCCAGCCGCGCTGCGCCCAGTAGGCCTGCTCGTCGGCGAACCGGGTGAGCTTGATGTCGGTGACCCACTTGGTGGCGCTGACGAACCCGTACAGGCCGGGCACGACCATGCGCGCCGGGAATCCGTGGACGGGGGACAGTGCCTCGCCGCCCATGCCGACGGCGAGGAGCGCGTCGCGCCCGTCCATGACGACCTCGGTGGGAGTGCCGCAGGTCCACCCGTCCTGCGAGGTGCTGAGGATCTGGTCGGCGTCCGACTGGACGCCGGCGCGGCGCAGCAGGTCGGCGAGGGGGAACCCGAGCCACCGCGTGTTGCCCGCGAGGTCCCCGCCGACCTGGTTGGACACGCAGGTCAGGGTGATGTCGGCCTCGACCAGCTCTGCGGCGAGGAGTTCGTCCATGTCGATCTCGAAGGGCCGGTCGACCAGGCCGTGCACGCGGAGGGTCCACCGCTCGGCGTCCACCCGGGGAATCGTGAGGGCGGTGTCGATCCGGTAGAAGTCGGCGCTGGGGGTGCTGAAGGGTGTCAGGCCCGGCACGCCGAGGTCGACTCCCGAGGGCAGAGGTGCGAGGGGCTCCGCGGCGGCGGGGAGGGCGAGCGAGGACGGCCCGCCCGCGTCGCCGAGGACCGGGGGCAGCCACCGCCCGAGGGCGCCGGCCGTCCCGGACGCGGCCAGGACCCCCGTCGCGGTGAGGACGAAGCCGCGCCTCCCCGGTCCCCGGGCCGGTCCCGGCCGGGGGTCGGCGGCGTCCTGGGGCCTCGCCGTGGCCGGCGTGTCCTGCCCGTCCGGCGTGTTCTCCGTATGCGTCGCCCCGCGGGCGACCGGCTCGCCCGGCGCGTTCTCCGCCGCCTGCGCGCCCTCGTCGGCCTGTGTGGTCTGTGTGGTTCGGGGGGTTGCCGGAACGTCCGGAACGTCCGGGGCGCCCGGTCCGCTCGCGTCCCCCGGCCCGTCCTCCGCCGGCGCCGGACGGAGGCGGCCCCGCGCACTCCTGAGGAGCAGCGCGAGAGCCGAGGCCCCTGCCGCCGCGCCGACGAGCACGGGAACCGCGGCCCCCGGGTCGTCGGCGCGGCGCAGGAGCACGGCGGCGAGCCCCGCCGCCGCTAACACCGCCGGCCCCGCATACCCGGCCGCCGGGCGCCGGAGCGCCACGACGCCGAGCACGGCCCCGACACCGAGGAGCACGATCACGATTCCGGAGACCAGTACGACCTTGTCGGCTGTTCCGAACAGCGAGATCGCCAGCTCCATCAGGGCCGGCGGTGTGTTGTCGACGACAGCGTCGCCGACCGAGACCACCGGTGACGCGGTTCGGGCCAGCGCGGAGGCCAACTCGGCGGCGCCCAGTGAGGCGCCCACGGAGAGGAGCCCCACGACTGTCCCGACGACGGTCCGTCGCCTGTCGCGTGGCGGGATCGTCGTCCCGCGTGTCTCGGTGGTCACGTGGGGTATTCGGGCCCGGTGGCCGGGCGGATGGGTCGATCGGGAACTTTTTTCGGGAGTTTTTCGCGGAGGCCCCTGAGCTGGGGTTACTCCGCGGTGAAGCGGATGCGGTGGCGTCCCTCGGCGCCGTCCGGGATCGTCTCCACCTCCTCCGAGGACTGCGTGTACCCCGTGGCGTCGGTGGCGCGCACCTCCACCGCGTGCATCCCCGGGCCGACCCGTGTCTCCGCGACCCACTGGACCCAGGTGTCGGGGCCCGGGACCCGGGCCAGCTCGGCCGGCCGCCACTCGCCGTCGTCCACGCGGACCTCGACGGCCTCGATCCCGGTGTGCTGGGACCAGGCCACACCGGCCAGGACGACGTCCCCGGCCGCGGTCCGCGTGAAGTCACCGGGCACGTCCACGCGCGACATGGTCTTGACCGGGCCGCGCTCCGCCCACCCGCGGTCCACCCAGTACGCGTCCTCGTCGGCGAACCGGGTGAGCTTGATGTCGGTGACCCACTTGGTGGCGCTCACGTAGCCGAAGAGGCCTGGCACGATCATCCGCGCGGGGAACCCGTGCTCGTAGGGGAGGGGCCGGCCCTCCATGCCCACGGCGAGGAGCGCGTCGCGCCCGTCCATGACGGTCTCGGTGGGTGTGCCGCAGGTCCACCCGTTCTGCGAGGTGCTGAGGATCTGGTCGGCGCCGGCGTGGACGCCCGCGCGGCGCAGCAGGTCGGCGAGGGGGTGGCCGAGCCAGCGGGTGTTGCCGACGAGTTGGCCGCCGACCGGGTTGGACACGCAGGAGAGGGTGATGTCGGCTTCGACGAGGGGGAGCCCGAGCAGTTCGTCCATGTCGATCTCGAACGGCCGGTCCACCATGCCGTGGATCCTCAGAACCCACTGGGACGCGTCGATCCGGGGGACGGAGAGCGCGGTGTCGATCCGGTAGAAGTCGTCGGCGGGTGTGGTGAACGGCGCCAGGCCGGGGATGCCGAGGTCCGTCCCCGCAGGGAGGGCCGGCAGTGGTTCGGCGGCGGCGGGCAGGGCCAGGGCGGGTTGTCCGGCGGGCCCGCCGAGGAGGGACGGGAGTCGCAGGCCGAGCGCGCCCGCCGCGCCCGAGGCGGCGAGGACCCCGGCGGCGGTGAGGACGAAGCGGCGCCCCGTGCCGGTCGGCGCTGTCCCGGCCGCGGCCTCTCCTGCCCCGTCGGTCCCGGACCGCCCTCCGGTCCCCTCGGGCTCCGCCCTCTCCCCGGTCCCGTCGCCCCCACCGGCTCCGCTCTCTCCGGCGGCGGCGTCAGCGCCACGGTCCTCGACCTCCCCGGCACCCGGGCCCGCACTCGAACCCGCCGTCGGCCCGCCCAGGCTCCGCAGCAGCACCGCGAGCGCGGCGGCCCCGGCCAGGGCGGCGCACACCACGGGCAGCGCCGCACCGGGGTCGTCGGCCCTGCGCACCCAGGTCGCCGCCAGCCCGGCGGCCGCGAACACCGCCAGCCCCGCGTACCCGGCGGCGGGGCGCCGCAGCGCCACCGTCCCCAGTGCGCAGCCGGACAGCGCGAGGAGGACCACGACGCCCGCGAGCAGCACCGCCTTGTCGGCGGTCCCGAACAGCCCGATCGCCGTCTCCACCAGCCACGTGGGGCTCAGGTCCACGACGGCGTCGCCCACCGCCACCACGGGGGAGGAGGCCCGGACCACGGCGGCGGCCAGCTGGGCGGTCCCCAGCGCCGCGCCGACGACGAGCAGGCCGACGACCGGCCCCGCCCACCGCCCGGGGAACGGCGGGGAAGGGGGCTCGGACGACCTGGGGGACCTCTGTGTGGACATGGCACCAAGAATCTCCCACCGGGGCGTCCGTGGCCAGGGCCGCCGCCGTTGCCGCCGCCGCAATCCGTGGCGTCGCCGGGGCGCGGCCCGGCGACGTGCGCGGGGGCGACGGCGGTTCTCCGGCCGCTGACGAGCGGACCTCGTCGGCGTCCGGAACAGCGGGCGGCGCAGCGTCCGGCACGGCGGACGGCACAGAAACGGCCCCGGGCAACGTCGCGTTGCCGGGGGCCGGTCGTGGCAGTCCCGTGATCTCCGGGTTGCGGGGTTAGTTCACCGAGTCCTTGAGACCCTTGCCGGCCTTGAAGGAGGGCACCTTGGCCGCCGCGATCTTGATGGCGGCGCCGGTCTGGGGGTTGCGGCCCGTGCGCTCGGCGCGCTCCTTGACGCTGAAGGTGCCGAAGCCGACCAGGGTGACGTCGTCGCCCTGCTGGAGAGCGCCGGTGATCGCTTCGATGGTGGCGTCCAGGGTCTTGGAGGCCACGGACTTGGGCAGGTCCGCCGATTCTGCGATGGAGTCGATGAGTTCGTTCTTGTTCATACCCTCCTGCCTACCGGGCTCACGCCGCCCTGAAGGACGCGACACGCCCGGGACCTGCGGCGAGTAGGGAGATGTTTCTCGCCCCGGCCGGTGGCCGGCCGGGTCGCCGGGCCCGGGGAGACTCGCGGACCTTGATGGCGGTATGCCACCCGCCCTTGGTGTCTTCGCAGCTCACAGATGTTCTGCCATCGGCGGGCGGGGTTCCCGGGGCGGGTTCTCGGCCGAGGACGCCCCGGTTGGTGCAGCTCCGGGGGCTGTCCGGCGCTCATCGAGCGGATCAGGGACCGGAGCCGACCGTCACGGGGGTGTCCGGGCCCGGCCACGCGAGAGGGTCCCGCACTCCGGGCGCGTGGACGCCGGGCCCCCTGGTGCTCCTCCCCGGCCACGTCCTCCCGATTCCCGGACATCCCCCCTCCGAGCGGCCGGTATCCCGCCAACCGGGGACGGGGCGGTCGGTTCGGCCTTCCGAGTGCTGGAGGATGTTGCCGGTACGCCTCCCTCAACGATCGGAGTTCCCCCACATGGCGCGGAAGACGCCCATCACCGTGGTCGCGCTGATGGTCTCGGGCAGCCTGCTGCTCAGCGGCTGCACGATCACCGCGGACATATCCGACTGGTGGTCCGAGACGTTCGGAGACGCGTCGGGGCCTCCGACGGTCAGGGAGGAGTTCCCCTACGTGCGCGAGGGGCGCATCTTCCAGGACACCGGCCAGGACACGGAGATGCACTTCGCCGTGACCGGGCTGGAGCGCACCGACGACTACACCGTCATGTACTACGAGGTGACCTACCCCGACGAGTTCTCCGGGCCCAACCGGAACCTGAGCATGGCCCACACCCTCGTCGACCCGCTCAGCGGCCGGGTCTACCGCCAGTTCCTGGACGACGGCGGCCTCAAGTACGGGTCGGAGAGCCCGAACGAGGACGGCCTGTACCCGGTCCACGACGGCGTCACCAACGAGTACGTGCGCTACTTCCCCCGTATCCCCGACGAGGTCCAGCAGGTGACCTTCGTCGGCAGCGGCCTCGGCGCGATGACGGGCATCCCCGTCCAGGACGTGGAGGAGGAGCGGCCGGACCCGGAGAGCCCCAACGGGCCCGACCACCTCAGCCTGGACAACCCGCCGCCCCGCGGTGAGAACCTCACCTTCGTCAACCGCCGCCCCGACGAGGACGCGGTGGCCGACGAGGGCTGGGTGCAGAGCTTCGTGGACTCCGAGATCGCCTCCACCACCCGGGACGGCGACCGGGAGATCATCTCCCTGCACTCGGACGTCATGTTCGAGTTCGACCGCTCCGACCTGACGGCGGACGCCGAGGACGTGGTGCGCCGGGCCGCCACCACCCTGGCCTCGAACGTCGACCCGGACGAGCCGACCATCACCGTCATCGGGCACACCGACGGCATCGGTGACGACTCCTACAACGACACCCTCTCGGTCCAGCGGGCGGAGAGCGTCCGCGACCTCCTCGCCGAGGAGCTGGGCACCGACTTCACCCTGGAGGTCGAGGGCCGGGGCAAGCGTGAGCCGGTCGCCCGCGAGGGAGGGCCCGACGACGACGAGGCCCGCGCCCGCAACCGCCGCGTCGAGTTCTCGTACGTGTTCAACACGACGGTCGAGGCGACGGAGGAAGAGGAGTACGACGACGACGGGCTGGGCGTCGCGCAGCGCAACGTCACCTGGCCGGCCCCGTACGACGCCGACCCGGGGTCCGTGGTGGCCGAGGGTGAGCTCGACGGCGTGCGCCTGGAGGTCTACCCGCTGCGCCGCGACGGCGCGTACGTGATCGGCACCGTGGCGCTGACCAACACCACCGACGAGCCGACCATCCCGGACATGGGCGGCCAGGAGGCCGTCCAGGCCGGTGGTCCGGAGCAGTTCAACAAGGGCACGCTCGGCGGTTTCCAGCTCCTGGAGCCGGAGAGCGGGCTGGTGCGCTACGTGGCGCAGATGGACTTCGGGGAGGGCCGCTACAGCAGCTTCGCCGAGGAGGTCCACATGCTCCAGCCGGGCAACACCTACAACCTCGTCGCGGTCTTCCCGGCTCCGCCGGTGGACGTGGAGGAGCTGACCCTGCGGGCAGGGCCGTTCGGTGAGTTCGAGGAGGTCCCCGTCGAGTACTAGCGGGTCGGCCGGAGACGTCGCCCGTGTGACGTGAGGGCCGGGGCCGAGGGCTCGGGCCCTCCGGGAGACATCCGTTTCCACGCGGAATGTGTGACTCCCGGGGCTTCGGGAGTTTGTGAGGCTTTCTGAGAGCTTCGGGAGCCCCGGGGTGGACCAGGCCCGGCCCGGGGGCCACGGAGGTCCGAGAGGGGTCGTCAGCATCGCGCCGGCGGCCCCTCGCGGGTTTCCCGGGGTGGGTTTCGAGGCCGCGGCCGATACCGGACCCCGACACGGGGCGTCCGTCCGGGGTCACCGCACCCCGTGTGATTACGATCAGTAGTGCATTAACTACTATTGGTGGCGTTCGATGGTGTCCCGCCCGCGTGACCGGAACACCGGCAGGCCACGGACGGGAAGAGTCATGTACGACGATCGGCGGGGCGCCCTGCTCCGGAGCGCGTCCCGGGTCCTCGGTGGGGCGCTGGCCGCAGCGGCCGTCACCATCCTCACCGCGGGCTGTCCCGGATCGGGCTCCGACGGCGGTGGTGGCGGGTACGGGTCGGTCGAGGGGGAGACGCGGTCCGAGCAGTCCGAGCAGCCCGAGCCGTCCGAGCCGTCCGACCCCTCCGCGAAGGCCGATCCGGCCGATCAGCTGTGAGACGGCCGATCTCCGGTGGCTGAGCGCCCGAGGGACGCCGCCGGGGCCACCGGCTGTGCCGGTGGCCCCGGTCCGCGACCCGCCGGCCCGGGAGGTCCCGCCCCGTCCCCGGTCAGCCGCGGACGCGCTCGGCGGCCTGCATGACGATCCGCTCCAGGTCCTCGCGGGGGACCTCCTCGCCGTAGGCGATCACGGTCACGTACAGGTCGCCCGGCAGCGACAGGTACAGGTTGCGGCTCGACCCGTCCACGGTGCCCACGTACTCCAGGTCGCCGCCCAGGGAGTCGGACTCGTCGGTGTGGTAGCTGTCCACGTCCACGTCGATGTCCACCTCCCAGTTCATCTCCTCCTCGGCGCCGGGCACCTGGACGACGTCCGGGTTGGTGCTCGGGTCGGCGTTGGCCGTGAACACCAGGGTGAGCGAGGGGGAGCCCGCCGTCCCGCTGCCGTCGCTGAAGGAGCACACCACCTGCTCGGCGTCGTCGATCCCCTCCACCGGGCCGACGTCCTCGGCGAGGACGGGGCCGGGGGCCAGGTCCCCGACGACCTCGGCGGCGCCGGCGGCCTCGCACGACTCGGGGAGCCCGTAGGACGAGGCCTCCTGGTCCGCCTCCTCCTCTTCGCCCTCCCCGGGGCTGGGGCCGGCGCTGGGGTCCTCGTCCGGTGACTCCTCGCCGTCTCCGGAGAAGAAGCTGAAGTCCATGTCGAATTCGTCGGTGTCGACCACGTCGCAGCCGACGAGGACGAATCCGCCGACGACGACGGCGACGACGGCCGTGCCCAGGCACGACAGGGGAGAGGACGGGATCAGTCGCATGGGTGGCTTTCGGTTCGGGGAGCGCCGGGCTGACGGGAGTGGCGCCGACGGGGGACACACGGAAACCTAGCAAGTTCCCCGTCCCCCCATCGAGCGGACGCCGTCACGCCCCCCGCTGCGGGCGGCCGGTCGCGCGGGGGCGGGCGAACGGGGGTTCGGCCGTGTCGTCCTCCGGCGACCGGTCGCGCGGGGGCGGGCGGAGGGCCCGGCACCGGCCCGCTGCACCGGCCCGCGGCGGAGGATTCCGTGCCTGTTTTCGGCATACCGGGATCAGGATCCTGGATAGTCGACACCGTTGACGAGAGAAGTCCGTTTTATGTACTTATGGGGCGAAACGGTGAACACTTTCTGCTTCTGATGGATATAACGTGTGTCACGCCCGACCCACGCGAAACCTCCCCCGCGTCCCCCTTCCCGGGGCCCGGAAGTCCGATTCCCCGAGCGCCGCAACGCCCCTTCCCGAACCCCCCGACCCCCTTTTCCACGCCTCTGATCTCGGCTTTTCCGAGTTCTGCCGCGCCTCTTTCCCCGACTCCCGGCTCCGCCCCTCCCGGACGCGCAGCCTCCGGTCGCCGCCCCGGGCGGAGCCGCGGCCCCGCGCCCGCCCGCCCGAACATCTTCGAGAGTGAGATCCGACCGTGCTCGACGCGGACATCCGGCTGGAGTGGTTCGTCTCCTTCCTGGCCGTCATCGACACCGGAAGCTTCGTCGCCGCAGCCGAGTCCACCCGCAGATCGCAGCCGCGTGTCAGCCAGCACGTGGCCGCGCTCGAACGCGAGATCGGCCAGCCCCTGTTCGACCGGAAGAAGCGCCCGGTCCGCCTCACCGAGGCGGGCCACGCCCTCGCCGTCCAGGCCCGCAACGTGCTCCGCGCCCTGGAGGCCGCCGAGTCCGCCATGGCGCCCTGGCGCGGCGGCACGCGCGGCATCGTCTCCCTCGGCTCCTACCCGAGTGCCAGCGCCGCGTTCGTCCCCGGCCTCCTCAAGAACCTCATCGCCGAGGACCCCGACGTCAAGGTGGTCCTGGTGGAGCGCTCCACCCTCGAACTCGACGAGGCCCTCGCGTCCGGGGGTATCGACCTCTACCTGCGCCCGATGTCGCCCCGGCCCACGTCCCCCTCGGTCACCAGCCTTCCCCTGTGGTCCGAGCCGCTCGTGGTCCTGCACGCGGACGGCCATCCACTTGGGAGCGTTCCCGACCCCATTCCCGTCGAGGCGGTCGCGGAGCACCCCATCGTGTCCATCGGGCGGCTCGACGCCCCGGAGACCTCGGAGTTCGAGTCCTACCGGGTGTTCCAGGAGCGGGGTTTGCAGATCGACCCGATCCAGGCCACCAACCAGCCGCAGACGCTGGTGTCGATGGTCGCCGAGGGCATCGGCGTCGGCGTCACCAACTGGCTGGCGGCGTCGATCGCCGACACCAGCGGTGTCAGGATCAGGCGTCTGGAGGGGCCGCCGGAGCGCAGGGTCGCCGTGTGCTGGGACTCGACCCGCCCGCTCACGCCGGCCGCCCGCAGTGTCCTGCGGACCATCACGGAGCAGCCGAGTCCCAAAGGCACCGTGAGGGTCATCGCGCCCCGTAAACGTGCAACAGACACAGTATTCACTTCTCGAATACCGTCATCAAGGAATAGGACTTAACGCCGAGGCTGTGCGGATGTAGCGTCATGCACGCGAAACGGCGGAGGGGATTCAGACCGGCGTGAACCGTCATCCCCTTCCGAGCTCCCCCTTTTTCACTCTCCGCTACCCCCGTTCGTGGTTGGCGACAGCCATTCCTCGATCTCCCCTGGTAGGTCGTGGTCCACCGGGGTCTGCGAGGGTGCCACCCTGCGTGATCGGAAGAAGTCCATGCCTCGACTTTCCCAGCTGTCCCTCGCCGCGACGTGTTCGTCGGTGCTTCTGCTCACCGCATGTACCGGGGGCTCGACCGTCGACGACGACGTCGAGGGCGCCGACGCGGGCGCGGGTTCCCTGACGAGCATCAACGCCGGATACGTCTCCGCGATCGACCAGATCGGCCTGCCGATCGGCACCGAGCAGGGGCTGTTCGAGGAGCGCAACCTCGACGTCACCCTCGCCGAGCCCTTCCCCACCGGCGTCGACGCGATCAACGCCCTGGAGGCGGGTGACGTCGACATCATCCAGGTCGGCACCCCGGCCATCGCGGCCGCCCAGGAGGGCGCCGAGCTCAGCCTGATCGGCAACTACACCGGTTCGGCCACCCAGCGGAGCATCGACGAGACCGCGGCGATCGTCGCCGCCGAGGGCTCCGAGATCGACTCCGAGGACCTGTCCACGCTGGAGGGCAAGTCGATCGGCGTCTCCGTCGGCTCGATCAACCACCTCTACCTGCTCGGGCTGCTGGAGGACCTCCGCATCGACACGGACGACGTGGAGCTCGTCAACACCGCCCCGCCGGACATGGCCGTGGCCCTGGAGACCGGCGGCATCGACGCGGCCGTCATCTGGGACCCCTGGCCGATCACCATCACCGAGCAGGTCGAGGGCTCGGAGATCATCCTCAGGGGCGGCGGCTACATCCCGTTCATCGGCTACATCGTGACCACGCCGACCTTCCTGGAGGAGAACCCCGAGGCCGTCGAGGAGTTCCTCGCCGCGCGGGCCGCCTCCGACCAGTGGATCCGTGAGAACCCCGAGGACGCCGCGTCCTCGGCCGTCCAGTGGCTCACCGGCACCGACCCCGAGGTCGCCCAGGAGGCCATGCAGTACAACGTCGCGCAGCTCGACCCCCGCTTCTCCGCCTGCAACTACCTGGCGCTCGACACGGTCGGCCAGCTGCTCGCGAACCAGGGCCAGATCGACTTCGACTTCGACATCAACGACTACTTCGAGCCCGGCCCGATCGTGTCGGTCATGGAGGAGAACCCCGAGCTCTTCGAGGACCTCGCGGAGATCCCCCAGGCCGCGGCCGTCGACGCCGACTACAACTTCGTGCGTGAGATCGCCCAGGAGTCGTGCGCGGTATGACCCCCGACCCTGTGCCCGCCGCCGGGCGTCACGCGCCCGGCGGCCGGGCGGCCCGGAGGGCCCGGCGCGGCCCCCGGGCCGGGTTCGTCGGACCCACGCTGTGGTTCCTGCTCCCGTTCGTGGTCCTGGTCGCCGTCTGGGCCGTGATCGTCGAGGTCACCGGCGTCCCCAAACGGATCTTCCCGCAGGTCGACGACGTCGCCCTCGCCCTGGCGGACATGGCGGCGAGCGGTGAGCTGGCCGAGCACCTGGGCGCGAGCCTGTACCGGGTGCTCATGGGAAGCACCATCGCCATCGCGACCGGACTCCCGTTCGGTATCGCGCTCGGCGCCAGCCCGGCCCTGTCCGCGTTCTTCTCGCCCCTGCTGCGGTTCTCCGTGGCGCTGGCGGGGATCGCGTGGATCCCCATCGCCACCCTGTGGCTGGGATACGGGGACGGCGCCGTCATCTTCATCGTGTGGAACGCCATGTTCTTCGCCCTGGCCTACAACACGATGCTGGGCGTCCGGCGCATCCCCACGACCCTGCTGCGCTCGGCCCGGTCGATGGGCGCGAGCCGGTGGCGGATGTTCTGGGAGGTGCTCCTGCCCGGGGCGCTGCCCAGCGTGGTCAGCGGACTGCGGATCGGGCTCGGCTACGGCTGGCGCGGCCTGGTGGCCGCCGAGATCATCGCGAGCAGCGCCGGTCTCGGGTACGCGCTCTTCCTGGCCCAGAAGACCTTCTCCACGGACGTCATCATCGCGTCGATGGTCATCATCGGCGTCCTGTGGCTGATCATGGACCGGCTCCTCCTGGCCCCGCTGGAGAGGCGCACCATCGAACGCTGGGGCATGACGGGAGGTGCGCGATGACCGCGACCCGCGAGAGGGGGGCGCCCGCGGGCGCCCGCCCGGGGATCCGCCGCGCGCCCCTGGCGAAGCGGTTCTGGGCGGTGCTGTCCCGCAACAGCGCGTTCCGCACCCTCGGGCCGTTCGTGCCCGTCGTGGCCCTGTGGTGGCTGGTCGCCGAGGCCGGGGTCTTCCCGGACGCCTTCTTCGTCGGCCCCGACCGGGTCGTCGCCGAGATCGGCGAACTGCTCCGCAAGGGCATCCTGCCCGGCTACCTGTCGGACTCCCTGACCAGGCTCGGCTACGGGGTCGGGTTCGGTCTGCTCATCGGCCTGCCGATGGGGTTCCTGACCGCGATGTCCCTGCGGGTCCGCAAGGCCGTCTGGCCGATCCTGCTGTTCTTCCAGGCCATCGCGGACATCGCGTGGCTGCCGATCGTGATCGTGTGGTTCGGCTTCAGCCTGACCTCCGTCACGTTCGTCATCGTGTACACGATCGTCTTCCCGCTCATGCTCAGCGTGGTGGCGGGGGTCGAGCAGGTCCCGGGCGAACTGATCCGCGCGGCCCGCAGCCTCGGCGCGGGACGCATCAGGGTGTTCGTGGAGGTCATCCTCCCCGGGGCGCTGCCCGCGGTCGCGAGCGGTGTCCGCACCGGGCTCGGCTACGGATGGCGTGCGCTCGTGGCCGCGGAGATCATCGTGGGCACCAGCGGTATCGGATTCATGATGTTCGACGCCCGCCGGGTCGGGGACGTCAGCCAGGTCTTCCTGGGCATGATCGTGCTCGGGATCCTCTGGTACATGCTCGACGCGCTCATCCTGGCGCCGTTCGAGAAGGCCACCGTCGAACGGTGGGGGATGGTGCGAAGCATGGAGGGTGACGGATGACCGCACTGGTGATCGAGAACCTGAACAAGGTCTACACGGACGCCTACTCGGGGGAGGAGGTCACCGCGATCGGCGACGTGTCCTTCGCCGTGGAGCGCGGTGAGTTCGTCTCCGTCCTCGGCCCCAGCGGCTGCGGCAAGACCACGGTGCTGAACACCGTCGCGGGCTTCGTCAAGCCCACCGGCGGCGTGGTCGAGGTGGACGGGAGCCCGGTGTCAGATCCGGGGCCCGACCGCGGGGTGGTGTTCCAGAGCCACGCCCTCTTCCCGTGGAAGACCGTGCTCGGGAACGCCGTGTTCGGCCTGCGCATGAAGGGCGTCCCGCGCGCCGAGCGCGAGCGCCGCGGCCGGGAGTACCTGGAACTGGTGGGCCTGGGCGGGTTCGAGCGCAAGTACCCGCACGAGCTGTCCGGCGGCATGCAGCAGCGGCTCGGCGTCGCCCGTGTCCTGGCCAACGAGCCCGCCGTCATGCTCATGGACGAGCCGTTCGCGAGCATCGACGCGCAGACCCGGCGCAGGCTCCAGGAGGACCTGACCCGGATCTTCGAGGAGCGGCGGCCGACGGTGTTCTTCGTGACGCACGACATCGACGAGGCGGTGTTCCTCTCCGACCGGGTGGTGGTCCTCTCCGGACGGCCGAGCACGGTCCAGGAGATCGTCACGGTGGACCTCCCCCGCCCGCGCACCTGGCGCGAGGCGGTGGACCTCCCGGAGTTCCGGGAGAAGGTCGCCCGGATCAACGACCTGCTCTCGGGCGGGGCGGGGACGGGGGGTGGGGCCCGTGTCGACTCGGACAGCCCCGTCGACGTGGGCTAGGGCTCTGAGGAGCGCGACCCTGCGCAGGATCGCCGTGGTGGTCCTGGCGGTGCTCCTCTACCAGGGGTGGATCGGGTTCCAGGCGATCGGCAAGGCCGAGCCGGGACTGGGCGACACCCCCGACGAGCGAGGCAGGTTCGACGTGGACGTGGTCCTCGGGTTCGTGCCCGAGCGCTACCACATCCTCCAACTCCAGAACCACGGGCGCATCGCCGGTACCGACGACATGGTCGTCCACCTGCGCGGCGTCTCGCCCTCGGGGGTGGACGCCCTGGCACGCGAGTACTGGATCGACGCCCTGGTCGCCCCCGAACCCGAGTAGGACCCCACGAACCCGCCGGCACCGTCCACGCCGGCGAGGACGCCCGCCGGTGCTCCTGACAGCGCCGGCGGGCGCCCCCCGACGGCCGCGCCCGCACCGGGCACGGCGGCCCGTCGAACCCCCACCGACCCCGACCACAACGACATCGACGTCGAGAGACACCCGGTACCCCCAGCGGTACCGGGCTCCCAGTGGACCGCTGCCGCGGGAGGACGGGCCCGGCGGCCACGCGGTGGAACCCCACGGAGGCCACCACCCCAGACCACCACCCCAGACCCCCAGCACCGAGATCCCCACACACCCCACGCCGGCGGGAGACCGCCGGCCGCAGAGTCGGAGGAGCCATGGAAGGCCAGCACCCGGGCCCCGAAGGGAGCCGGGGCGACGCACGCCGCCCCCGCACGGTCGTCGTCGTCGGCGGCACGAGCGGCATCGGCGCAGCGATAGCGGAGCGGTTCGTCGAGCGCGGTGACAGCGTCGCCGTCGGCGGGCTGCGGGCCGCCGACGCCCCGCCCGCGCTCCGCGAGCGGGCGGCGGTCACCGAGGTCGACGTGACCGGAGGCGACGCCCTGGAGGCGTACCTGGCGGGGTTCTCGGAGATCGACGCCCTGGTCAACGCGGTCGGGATCATCCGGCGCGGGGACGAGTTCGACCCGGCCGTGTTCGCGCGGGTCGTGGAGGTCAACCTGACGTCCGTGATGCGCGCGTGCGTGGCGGCCCGTCCGGCGCTGGCCGCCTCCGGCGGGTGCGTCGTCAACATCGCGTCGATGCTGAGCTACTTCGGCGGTCCGATGGTGCCCGGCTACAGCGCGAGCAAGGGCGGCGTCTCGCAGCTCACGCGGTCGCTCGCGGTCGCGTGGGCGGCGGAGGGCGTCCGGGTCAACGCGGTCGCGCCGGGGTGGATCAGCACCGACCTCACCGCGGGGATCCGGGAGAACGACGAGGCCCAGGCGCGCATCCTCGACCGGACGCCGATGGGCCGCTGGGGCCGCCCGAGCGAGGTCGCGGGCGCCGTGGACTTCCTGTGCGGGCCCGACGCCGGGTTCGTGACGGGCGCGGTCATACCCGTCGACGGCGGGTACCTGGCCGCCTGAGCGGCCGGACCGCGGCCGCCCCGGGCCCGCGGTCCCCGCAGATCCCCGGACCGGCTGACGGGCGCACGCGCCCGCACCGCGGGGGCGGCGCGGTCCCTGAACCGCGCACCACAGACGCCCTGGGGAGCTCCCACCATCACCGGGTCACCCGGTGGGGCGGGGCGGACAGCTCCTCAGGTGCTTTCCACGAAGCAGCAACGGCAGGCGCGACAACGCAGGACGCAGCACCAGAGAACCCAGCCGCACCGCGCCATCCCGGCCCCAGGGCCGGGTGGCACACCAGGGAGGACACCGTGTCACCGAACGCCGCATCCGCCAACGAGCCCGTGCGCATCGCACCGTCGCCGGGCATCCCCGCCGAGATCGCGATCCCCGCGGTCCCCGAGGACCCGCGCATGTGGGTCCCGCAGGCGCCGAACGTCTGGTTCCGGCCGCTGATGCTCAACACCGTCACGGGCCAGTGGTGCAACCTGCTCAAGGTCACCGCGTCCGGGATCGTGTCCCGGCACCGCCACCCCGGCGCCGTGTTCGGCTACGTCATCGAGGGCAAGTGGCACTACCACGAGCACCCCTGGGTGGCCGAGGCCGGGCACTTCGTGTACGAGCCGCCGGGTGAGATCCACACGCTCGCGGTCCCCGAGGACTGCGACTACATGGTCACGTTCTTCAACATCAGCGGGGCCATGGTCTACGTGGACGACGACGGCGTCCAGACCGGCTACGAGGACGTGTTCACCAAGATCGAGATGGCCCGAGCGCACTACGAGAGCGTCGGGCTGGGCAACGTCGTCGACGACCTGATCCGCTGACCGCGCGGCAGGGTCCCCCGCCGTCGCTCGGGGGCGGGGCGGGGGACCACTGCGCGGTTCCGTGTGTGCGGGCTACAGGTTGATCATGTGCCCGGAGAGGCCGTGGACGGCCTCCTTGACGGCCTCGCTGAGCGTGGGGTGCGCGTGGATGTTGCGCGACACCTCGTGCACGGTCAGGTCCCACTGCTGGGCCAGCGTCAGCTCGGGCAGCAGCTCGGTGACGTCCGGGCCCACCATGTGGGCGCCGATGATCTCGCCGTACTTGGCGTCGGAGAGCACCTTGACGAAGCCGCGGGTGTCGCCGAGCCCGTGCGACTTGCCGTTCGCCATGAACGGGAACTTGGCGACCTGGACGTCGTATCCGGCCTCACGCGCCTCGTTCTCGGTGTAGCCGAAGCTGGCGATCTGCGGCTGGCAGTACGTGGCGCGGGGGATGAACTTGTAGTCGATCTCCTGCGTCTCCGCGCCCGCGATGGTCTCCACGGCGACGATGCCCATCGCCTCGGCCGTGTGGGCCAGCATGAGCTTGGCGGTGACGTCGCCGATCGCGAAGATGTGCGGGACGTTGGTGCGACCCCGGCCGTCGATGGCGATCGCCCCGCGGTCGGTGAGCTCCACGCCGGTCTTGTCCAGGCCGAAGCCCTCGACGTTGGGGGCGAAGCCGATGGCCTGGAGGAGCTTGTCGGCTTCCAGGGTCTGCTTCTTGTCGTCGGTGGTGGTGACGTGGACGCGGACGCCCTTGCCCGTGTCCTCGACCGACTCCACGCGGGTGGAGGTCATGACCTTGACGCCGAGCTTCTTGTACGCGCGGGCGATCTCCTTGGAGACCTCCTCGTCCTCCATGGGGACGATGCGGTCGAGGAACTCGACGATGGTGACGTCCACGCCGTAGTTGGCCAGGACGTACGCGAACTCGACGCCGATGGCGCCCGCGCCCGCGATGACGATGCTCCCGGGCAGGTTCTCGTCGAGGATCTGCTGCTCGTAGGTGACGACCCGCTCGGACAGCTCCGTGCCGGGCAGCAGCTTGGTGGAGGAGCCCGACGCGATCACCGCGTGGTCGAAGGTGACGGTCTCGGTGGAGCCGTCGCCGCCGCGCACCTCGATGGTGCGGTCGTCGGTGAAGGTGCCGCGCCCCTCGATCTCGGTGATTTTGTTCTTCTTCATGAGGTAGTGGACGCCCTTGACGCGCCCGTCGGCCACCTCACGGCTGCGGCTGTGCGCCTTGCCGTAGTCGAACTCGACCTTGCCGTCGACCTTGATGCCGAAGAAGTCGGCCTCGTTGTTGAAGAGGTGGGCCAGTTCGGCGTTGCGAAGGAGCGCCTTGGAGGGGATGCAGCCTACGTTGAGGCAGACGCCGCCCCAGTACTTCTCCTCGACGACGGCGGCCTTGAGGCCGAGCTGGGCGGCGCGGATCGCCGCCACGTAGCCGCCCGGACCAGCGCCGAGGACCACCAGATCGAAGTGTCGTTGTCCCATGACGGGATCTCCTTGAGTGTGTTTGTGACTCACCCAGCGCAGACGGCTTGCCCGGGGTGTCCGATTGCCGAACGCCAGCCTAGTCGCGTATCGCTTCCGCGTGTGTGACCAGGTCGGGACTGGTCGGAGCTGTGGGCGTCGCGGCTGGTCGTGGGCGTATTCCCGGGGGCGGACGGTGGCCACCGGCGGTCGGCCGCCGGTCGGGGCGGGGCCGCGGGGAGCCGGAGGGAGCTCTCGCGGTCGGGCGCTGGCCGGGGCCGCCCGTGGTCTCGTACCCGTGGCGGGTGAGGGCGTCGGAGTCGGCCACGAGTACGGGACCGTCCGGGCAGGGGCTCTCGTGCCGCACGGGCAGCGGTTCCGGTCGCTACCGGGCGGGAGTTCCGGCGTCGACCACCGCGGACCCCGCGGAGTTCTCGGAGTCCGCGGACTCCCGGTCGCCGTCGGCCCTGGCGCCGTCCGTGGCGGCGGGCTCCCCCGCCTGCTCGGCCTCGGCGGCCTCGGCGGCCTTCCGGACCCTGGCGGCCTCCTCGGCCTTGGCCTGGCGAATCTGCTTGACCACCGGGACGAACGCCATCACGAGGACGATCGCGAGCGTGACCCACAGGGCGTACCTGTCCACGGCCAGGACGATGTCGACCCCGGTCTGCCCCGCCGCGTAGCCGATCCCGGCGACCGTGCCCGTCAGGAGCAGGGCGCCGAGGGCGTCCAGCAGCAGGAAGGTCCGCAGGCGCATGCCGGTCCAGCCCGCGACGACGTGGACGAAGAGGGCGGGCACGCCCGGCAGGTACGACAGCGGGACGGCGGCTCTGATGATCCAGGGGTTCATGTCCTCGGCCCTGTCCGCGAACCGCTGCGCCTTGTCGCCCTGGGCGATGAGGTTGACGAAGCCCCGTCCCCAGCGTCTGCCCACCCACCAGAAGAGCCAGTCGACCTTGATCTTGCCGACCACGCCCGCGACGACCACGAGCCACAGCGGGATCTCTCCGATGCGGGCGAAGGCCGAGGCCGCGCCGATCGCCGCGTTGCTGCCGGTCACGAAGGCGAGCCCGATCGGGTGCTCGGCGATCAGGAAGGGCTTGAGCGGGGTCAGCGCCATGAAGAACACGGGGATCGCGATGACCGTGAACAGCAGGGCCTTGTCCTGGCGGGTCGCCTTGCCCTTCCAGGGCTTCATGGCGCGGAGGGCCTCCATGGCCTCCTCCTGCTTGCGCTCCTTCTCGATCTCCTCGGCGGTTCGGCCGTCGTGCGCGGCGGACTCCGCGTCGGCGGTCGCGGCCGGGGCTCCCGCCGCCGTGTCGGGGGCGGAGCGGTCCGGATTGCCGGGGGTGTCCTTCTGCGTCGTCGCCATGTACCAAGGATCGCCCAGTCGGTGGACCGCTGAAAGTCGTAGGTGTCACCGCGTCGGTGTGAGAGGTGCAACGGGCCGGGGATGACATGTGTCATGCGGGGTCGCTTCCGCCGGTGTCCGCCCCGGATCTCCCCGCGCCCGCGGAGCGGCCGCTACCGGCCGATCCCCTGCGCCCGCGCGTGTGTCTGTGTCCGCGTCTGCTGTTCGCGGACCGGGGAGGTCCGCGCGGACGTCGCGACGCCGCCACCGCCCCCGGGGACGCCTCCCGGACCCGGGCTCAGCGCTCGGGCGGGGTGGGCCACTTCCAGCCGGGGGCCCACGACCAGCTGTCCGAGACGCCCGGGGGCATCGGCGGCAGCAGGTGCGCGCCCGGAGCCCGCTGCTCCGTGCCCTGCTCGGGCTCTGGGCGGGCCTCGGCGTCGTCCTCGGCGGCGGGGGAGTGCGGCGCCGGGTCGGCCCCCCACGCGTGCGGGGCGTGGTCCAGTGGTGGCGGCGCGGGCTCGTCGGTCCGGGCGTGGGGGCCGGGCTCCCCGTGCGTGCCGGGCGAGAGCGGGTCCGCGCCCCACGGGTGGGGCTCGGGGGCGTCGTGCGCCCCGAAGGCGGACCCGCGCCCGGCAGCACCGTCGTACGGGGGTTCGTTGCGGAACCCGAAGCGGTCGCCCTCGCCGGGCTCGAACCGGGCGGCGGACTCGTCGCGCAGCCCCAGTTCGTCGCGGGCCCCGGGCAGGCCCTCGTAGCCGGGCTCACCGCCGGGACCGGCTCCGTCCCGGTAGTCCCGCGGACTCCTCCACGGGGCGGAAGGGGTGGACGGGGGCGGGCCCCCGAACAGCGGCCCCTCCTCGTCGTCCTCCGACTCCTGGAAGCCTCCGCTGCCGTACTCGTCGCGGAACTCCAGCGGCACACCCCACGGGTCCTCCATCGACGGCGGGGTCGTCGGCACGGCCGGCTCCGCGCCGAACCCCGCACCGGCGCCGCTCCCGGCCGGACCTCCCGAGGGAGACCCGTCCCCGGCCCGGTCGCCGGAACCGGACGGACGGCCGTCCTCGTCCTCGCTCCCGATCTCCGACGCGTCGACGCCGCCCGGGGCGAAGGGGTCCTCCTTCAGGCTCTCCGGGTCCAGGGCGGCGAACGCCGCCGACATCGGCCCGGAGTCCACCTCGGCGTAGTGCGCGGCCACCCCGAAGTGGCGCGGCGGCCTGCTGTGCGTGCCGGTCTCGTCGTTCTCGACCGGCGGCGCCAGCGGGTGGCGCACCGAACCCGCGGGGTGCATGCGTGCCCACCAGGCGGCCGCCTCGTCGTGGCGCAGCTCCTCCAGGACTTCCAGCGAGCCGGGGACGTGCGGGTGCCTGCGACCGGCCTTCCAGGAGTGCGTGAGCGTCTGGGGCTCCAGCACCAGCACGCGTTCGCCGTCGACCACCGGGATGTCGCCGGGGCGGGCCTCGTTGCCGACCCACTCGCCGTTGCCGCCGACCAGGTCCCATTCGCCGCGCACCACGTCCGCGAGCGGGTCGGCGGGGGCGTTCAGGCACGCGGAGGTCCAGCGCGGGTCGGGCCGGGTGCCCGGGACGAGGCGGCCCTCCTTGCCGATGAGCGCGTCCGCGAGGAGGGTGTGGAGCTGGAAGTTGTCGCCGATGCCGTCGAAGCGCACCCGGAAGCCCCGCCACGAGGCGCGGTCGAGGACCAGGGCGGTGTCGGCCTCGGCCATCCGCAGGAGTTCGCTCACCTCGACGAACTCGCTGAGCTGGGTGGAGAGGGCGTGGGTGATCTGGCTGAGCCCGTCCAGCGCGCTGGAGTCGGCGCGCACGGCGGCGCGCACGCCGGGGTCGCCGAGCATGGCCTTGGCGGCCAGACCGTAGCGGAGCGAGGTCCACCAGCCGATGGTGGCCAGGGGGGCGTTGTCGCCGAGGACCTCCTCGACGCGGTGCTCCTCGGGCTGGGACACCTCGGTCGGGGAGGGGAGGGGGCCGCCGCCGGTCTTGTCCCAGGCGTGCATGAACGCGACTGCGGCCTGACCGTAACTTCCGAGCTGTCTCAGTACCTCCAGCCCCACCTCCCCCGCCGGGGCGCCGGACTCGACCAGGGCTCCGGCCAGGACGGAGAGGTCGGCGGCGATGCCCGCGACCCGTTCGGAGTCGCCGAGGACGGGGGCGAGGGCCTCCATCGCGATCGCGAGTTCTTCCGTGGGCACCTGCGAGGACAGCCGGAACACGTCGTGCACGGCTGCGGGGAACCCGGGTGCCTGGCTTGCGGCGGTGTCGAGCACCCGTTGGAACGCGGCGCGGAACTCATCAGTCACCCATGAATACTTCCATACCCGCACGTTGTGTCCGTGTTCGCCTACGTGCGTAGATAACGGGCGCGATCGCCTGTGCCCACGGGTTTGCGGGCACGTGGCGCGGTGGGGACGGGGAACGGAGCCGTGGCCGCGTCCAGGGGTCCGATCGGAGGTTGTGCGGCTGGTGTACGGAACGGAGTCGTGGCCGGGCCTCCGACCCCTCCCGTGCGCCCTGGGTCCGGGCCCTGCCCCCCGGGTTCGGGCCCCTGCGCCCCGATTCCCCGGCGTCCTCGGTCACCGGGGCCCCGGCCCCTGCGACCTGCGTCCGGGCGCCTCTGCCCCCGCGTCCCCGGGCCCCGGGCGGGGCGGGGATCGGCCCCGGTGTCAGGCCTGCGGGGCGAACCGGACCTCGTGCCCGCCCCGGTCCGCGGCGAGGAACCGCAGCATCCGCAGCCCCTCCGCCTCCACCTGTTCGCGGTCGGCCCCGCTGATCTCCGCGTACGGGACGACCTCCACGACGGCGTCCCGCCTGGTCCGGACCACCTTCCAGGAGGCGCGCACCTCCCCGTCGACCAGCACCGTCGCGGGCGGCATCCCGTTGCGGGAGGCGAGCCTCTTGAGGTCGTCGTCGGAGATGACCCGGCTGCGGTCCGCGTGCCCGCGCAGCAGGTTGTCGAAGTCGTACAGCAGGCGCACCGGCGCGGCGGTGTCCTCCCCCGGGCGGGGGGCGTCGGGGAGGTCGAACAGCTCCCTCCCGTCCTCGCCGCGCAGCACCACGAGCCGGTCGCGGAGCCGGTCGAACACCTCGCCCAGGCGGGTCAGCCCGGACCACGCCTGCGCGTCCTTCACCCCGGCCGGGCCGAACGCGGCCAGGTAGCGCAGCACCATCCCCTCCGGGTCCGGCGCTGCGTCCATGGGGAGCCCCGTCCAGGTGTCGGCGGGCGCGAGCGCGGCCGGGCCGGAGGCTCCCCACACCCCGCGCGGCGGGATCTGGAGCATGGGCAGGCGGCCCTTGACGACCTGTGCCAGGTGGGTCCCCTCGACGTCGGGCCACCGCTCGTTGAGCCGGGCGCCCAGTTGGCCCAGGTCGAGAGGGGCGCGGGTGAGGATCTCGTACCCGGCCGCCGCGATCTCGTCGGGGTCCAGGCCCCGGGTGGCGCGGCCGTGGGTGCTGTGCGCGACGACCTGGTCGATGGCCGGTTGGACGGTCGGCCGGAGGTACCGGCAGTCCTCGGGGGTGACCAGGTGGAGGGTGCCGCGCATGAGGGTGACGCGGACGAGGGCGCCGTCGGTGAGGAGCTGCCCGACCGACTCGGGCGCCAGGCCCTCGATCCGGTTCTCCAGCCCGGCGTACCAGGTGTGGGTGGTCTGCGCCTGGAGCCCGGCGAGACGGGTGACGACCTCGGTGACCGGAAGGTCCTCGCGCCGCAGGAGGAGCTGGCGGGCCAGGGTGGCGCGGTTGAGCGCCCGCCTGGTGAGGACGGTGTCGGTGGTGGCCATCGCTCGGTTCCTCCGGTGTCCGGGACGTGGTCGAACACTACAATCCGCCTCGGACACCCGCTCGGAGCGCGGACGGCGGTAGGGCTCGGGGCGGCCGGACGGGCGGGGTCCACCCTTCCGGCCGCCCCCGGTGGAGAGCCCCGGGGCTGCGGTCTCAGGCCGTGGAGCGGAGGGTCCTCGCGAGCCGCAGGATGCGGGCGGCGTCGCTCGTGGCGCCGATGTCCACCGCCAGTGCGTGCACGGACTCCAGGGACGCGATCACCTCGTCCACCGTCGGCTCCTCGTCGAACAGGGCGGTCAGCTGGGGCCGGGGGTAGCGGCGGTGGCCGCCCAGGGTCCTGATCGAGGTGAGCTTGCCGTCCTTCTCCCAGCGGGTGACGGTCTTGGGGTCCACCCGGAACAGGCGGGCGACCTCTCCGGGGGTGAGGAGCTCGTCGGCGGTTTCCGTGAGGTGTGTGCGGGCGGTCAACTGCGTCCTTTCGGGTGCGGGTCCGCAGCGGGGCGGGACAGGGTTTCGAGGGGGTGTCGGGAGGCCGGGACGCGGACCGGGCAGGGATGGGCCATCGGGTTGACCGAGGCCCACGAGCACTCCGGTGCGGGACAGGTCCAGAACCCGGCGGGCGCCCCTGCGGCGGGTGCGCGTTCGTTCCACCCCCTCACCGTGGGCCGTCGCTGTCGGCGGCACCGTGGTCGCGGCGGTCGGTGGTGGGGGCGGAGGGGCCCGGGGGGTCGGCGGAGAGGGCTGCGGCGGTGGAGTCGTCCGCCTCGGCCGCGCGTGTGGTGTGGCTGCTGGGGCGGTCCAGCTCGAACCACACGGTGGTGCGCCCGTTCTCGTGCAGGGTGCCCCACCTGCTGGCCTGCTGCGAGACCATGCGCAGGCCCAGCCCGCCGACCCGGTGCGGGTCCGGGGCGCGGACGTACGGGGAGGGCGCGCTGTCGGTGCGGGGACCCTGGTCGGTGATCCTGACCTGGACCCGGCCCGGGAGCCTGTGCAGGGTGACGACGACCTCGCCGCCCTCCTCGCCGCTCCGCGAGTGGGTGATCGAGTTGTTGAACAGCTCGGAGACGAGGCTCTGGAGCAGCTCGGTGGGCTGAGGCGGGAGGGCCGACAGGGAGGCGAGCCGCTGGCGCAGGATCGAGGCCGTCTCCGGGACGCCGGCGATGGTGAGGGAGTGGCCGATGCTCTTCGGGTCCGGCTCCACCAGGATGGCCGCGCGGTCGCGGCGGTTCGTGGTCCTGCGCGGGAGGCGCGGGGGAGTTCCGACTTCAACCTGGTTGTCCCGCCGTTGTTCCATATGGATCACTGATCCCACCTGAATCCCCGTTCCGGGCATGCCGCAATGCGGAGCCCGAGAGTTCCCGTTTGACTTCGGACCTGCTTTGAGCAGCGTAAATGCTGTAAGTGCAGTTGGGTGTCGGTCCGTGAGCACCACCCTGGACGGTTTCGGTCGGGAGGGAAAGAGAAACAACCAGGTTGGCGTGATATTAGGCAATCGGTTGGTCCTGGTTGCAGGTCTACGGCACTGTGGTTCCGCTGGTTTCCCCCTCGGATGATCGGGCGGACATGGAGAAGAAGCGCGGCAAGGCGAAATGGCGCAAAGTGGGCGTTGAGCTGCGGGCTCTGCGCACCGGCGCGAGCCTGCGACAGAAGGACGTGGCGCCTTACGCCGGGGTGGTTCCCGCCCTGGTCTCGGCATGGGAGAACGGTATCCGCGGAATGAGTGCGGAACAGGCGCTCGCACTCGACCACGCGCTCAACGGCAACGGCCGTCTCGTGCGGGCGTACGAGAGTGCGGAATCACCGGAAAATCTCCCAAAGTGGTACGAGCAGGTTTCCAAGATTGAACAGCGGGTTTCTGAGCTGCGGGAGTACCAGTGCCAGCTCATCCCCGGACTGATCCAGACCGCCGAATACGCGCAGGCGACGATCCGGGACACCGCTCCCTGGACCTCGAACGCGGAGGTGAAACGCATGGTCGCGTTGCGGAGGGAGCGCCAGGCGATCCTGACGAAGGACCACCCCCCGCTAGTGTCTATCGTGGTGGAGGAGTTCGCCCTGAGTCGTGTGATCGGGGACGAAAAAACCCAGATTGCTCAACTGGATCGAGTGATCGAGCTTGCCGAACAGGGCAAGATTCGGATCCAGGCTCTGCCCTCGGATGTACGTCACCACCATGGAGCGGCCGGTCCGTTTCGGATCTACACCTTTCCGGAAAGCCCTGCTATGGCATCCGCCGAGTACGCGGGTGGTGAGGTCCAGATGGACGACATGGAGACGGTACAGAAACGGATGACCATCTTCGGCTGCCTGCAAGCCGAGGCGCTGTCGATGGTCGCCTCCGTGGAACTGGTCAGGAAGGTCAGGAAGAGCATTGATGAACGGGCACGGACACAGAGGGCGCCAGTGGCACAAGAGCAGCTACAGTGCGGCTGAGGGTAGTTGCGTGGAGGTGGCGGAGGGGGAGCGCGTCCTGGTGCGTGACACCCAGAACCGCGGTCTCGGGCACGTGGCGTACTCCTCCGACGCGTGGGCGGTCTTCCTCCAGGGCGTGAAGAGAAAACCCTTCTAGGCTTTGCAACACAACGGCTGACCAGCCCGCTGGTCAGCCGTTCTCATTTCTGAGGAAGGGCACTCTCCGGTCCCTCGATCCACGTGAATGAGGTTCCCGTCAAGCCTTTCCCGTTCCGCCGCACAGGGCGCACGGAACCTCCTCGACCTTCCCGTCCCGCGATGCCGTGTCCTTTCCGGTTCCGCGGCAATGGGAGCAGTTGAGTTCTTTGCGGTGATCGCCCATCAGTTCTTCACCCTTTCGATCCGGTTGTCCGGGGAATCGAGCCACACGTGCTGCCCCTCGGGTGCCACGGTGACGCCGAACCGGTCGGCACGGGGTTCCCCCCAACCGGTCCAGGTGAGGAAGGCCTGCTCGGCCTCGTCCCACAGGTTGCGCGGTCCGCGCTGCGTCACCTGGAGCTCGCCCGTGGCGGAGCGCCGCACCAGGGCGTGCGAGGCGGTGCGGTCGTTGAGGATCGCCAGAACGCCGCCGTCCGCCGACTCCCAGGAGGACAGGGCCGTTCGGGGGACCAGCCCGACATGGGCGATCTCGAACCCGCGCCCGGCACGGATGATCCGGCGGGGGTCGACCCCGGGGACGGACTCGTGCTCGTTGTCCGCCAGGTCGATGCCGCGCGACCGCTGTGAGCGCAGCATCATGTACCCGCATTCGCCGTGGACGCGCCCCTGCGCCGTGCCGTCGTCCAGCACGGTCAGCCTGAGCTTGTACCCCCGCGAGGGGGGCATCCACGGCAGCACCACCACGCCGCCGGGCCGGGTCTGCGCGATCCACGCGTACGGGATGTCCTCCACACCGCAGGTCACGTGCACCCGGTCGAAGGGCGCCCCGTCCGGCCGGCCCTCCGCGCCGTCCGCGACCTCCACCCGGACGGAGGCCCCGGCCCGCTCCAGGTTGGCCCGCGCCTGCCGGGCGAGAGCCTCGTCCACCTCCACGCTGACCACGCCCTCGTCGCCCACGTGCCGTCCCAGCAGCGCGGCCGTCCAGCCGGTCCCCGTGCCGATCTCCAGCACGCGGTCGCCGGGGTACGGGTCGAGCAGCTCCAGGAAGCTCGCGACGTTCTCGGGGGCGGAGCTGGAGCACGTGTATTCCGAGGTCCTGTCGATGTTCTCCGCCGTCAGGGGGACCCGCCCGTCCTCGATCTGCGTGACGATCACGGTGTTGTCGTAGACGGCGGACGTCCAGGACGCCGGGTCCGCGTCGCGGTCGATCATCCGGCTCGGTGCGTCGCCCATCGGGTCCGCCCACGCGACGTCGGGAATGAAGTGCTCGCGGGGGACCGCGCCCAGCGTCTTCGCCCACTCGGGATGTGTGGCGTACCGGGTGAGGTCTTCTGGTCCGGGCATGGGGGCCTTCCGGTCCGCGTCGGAGAAAGTGCTGGTCGTCGCCAATCTATGCTCGATTTCGGAGACCTGAAACACGAATGTCCGCACCCGGTCATGGTCGCATTCGCCACAAGGGGAAACCCGGTTCGCCTGGGCCTCTGTGGTTTTCTTTCATCGTTTATGGTTTCAATCAGGAGAAAAGATCGAAATCGCTCTTGGGGGAGTGGTGATCAGGTGGGGAGGATGAAAATGCAGGAGTACCACGGGCGTCTGTGGCACACGAGCAGCTACAGCGCAGCCGAGGGCCGTTGCGTGGAGGTGGCGGAGGGGGAGCGCGTCCTGGTGCGTGACACCCGGAACCGCGGTCTCGGGCACGTGGCGTACTCGGCCGACGCGTGGGCGGACTTCCTCCACGGTGTGAAGGCCGGTCCTGACCGGCGGGCGGACGCGTGGGGCCGCCACCCGGGAGGTGGCGGCCCTCGCCGCGGCCCGGACGCCTGACGGCGCGTCGGGAAGCGGCTCGTCAGCTCTCGGGCCCGCGCCCGGCGATCAGTCGCGACCGTCCTGCGCCGCGCGACGGCGGAGGACGCGCCGGGCCGCGTGGCGGCTCTTGCGGTTCTCGGCCCTGTTCGCGTCGCCCATCTCCCGCTTGGCGGCGCGCCCGTTGGGGCCCACGCAGCAGGTCTGGCCGACCCCGGGCTCCCACCGGCAGCGCGTGCCGGTGTCCTCGCGCGCGGGGCCCGGCGGCAGGTCGCAGACACCATGTCGGTGATCGTGGACGGGCCGGGGGTTGTGCTCGGCGCACCGTACCCAGATCGGCTTCGTCTTGTCCGTACGGGACATGACTTCCTCACCCGAACCGCCGCCCGTGCTCCCGGGCTCTCCGGGCGGGCGGCTAGGTTGGCTGCGTCATCGCGGCGTTCTCCCTGCTGTGTCTGCGGCTCTCGATCCCGTCGTGCACGGCCCTCTCGGTGGAACACCGGCCGGTGCGCCCCGGGGGCGGCGGAAGGCCCGCCCGTGCCGACGGCCCTCCAGGCTAGGTCCTCACGCCGACGGCGGACAAGGCCCGGGCCCGGTGCTGGTCGTGCCGTCGCGCCCCGGTGTCCGGCTCCGTGCCCGAGGGCTCTGCTCCGGCCCGGCCCGCTGGGCGGGCGAGTGCCGTGGCGCCGCCGGGAAGTGGGGGCTTCTGCCGGATAGCGGCCATGCGTGATCCGGATTGCTCATCAAAGCTATTAATTCGGGCGAAAGAGTGCTAATCCGTGCTTGCCCGAAAAGGGTGTGCATCGTGCGCCTGGTCTGTGGAAATGCGGCGCTCGGAAAACTCGAATACATTACCCTCCGGTAATGCACTCCCCCACTCCACCCATCCCCTAATATGTGTTCTGTTCACACAACTCAATCCACATGATGACCCCGCAACGGTTAGAGCCGCTCGGGGTCGTGGCCAGCAACTTCCACCCTTTTAACCAAAGGAATTGCCAGCATGCGCCAGTATAGCGCCGCCCTCCTCAGCCTTGCCCTGGGCTCACTGAAGGCCCTTTTCCTCGCACCCCGTGGTCGCCACGCCCGCCGACGCCACCGCTCGACCCGGGTGCGACGCTACGCCCCGCTTCCCCAGGCCAGGACGCACGCTCTCGCGTCCTCCACCTCCGCGCCCGTCCCCGCGCTCGTCCGCGTCCCGGCGCCCCGCCTGGCCCCCGCCCCCGACCGGCTTTCCGCCGACGACCTCGCCCTGGTCAGGCCCTACTACACCGCGCACGAGCGTGAACTCGACCGAGAGCGTGCACACGAACTCGACCGCATCCAGGCCGAGGCCACCGCCCGCATGTGCGGCTGGGCCCACCGCGACGTCCCGCCCTCCGGCGACCTCCTCGCACCCGCGTGGGTCCCGGATCCCACCCGGGGCGCGTCACCTCCGCCGGCCGTGCCGTCACCACCGGCCGTGGCCCCCGCCCCGCGCGCTCCGCACCCCGCCTGTGAGGACGCCGACGACTGGCGCACCTTCACCCGCCTCACCCGCGTATGGCTCGACCAGCAGGAACACCGCCGCAGGCAGGCACAGTTCCAGGCCCGGCCCCAGGTCCAGGGGCAGATGCGGGGTCAGACCCGGGAGCAGGGTGCGGGGGTGGCGGCGTGATGGCCCTGACCCCCTCGATGCTCTCCCGCTCCTACCGGGGCGGCCTGGCGGACCTGTCCGCAGGCCGCCGCGACCTGGCCCACGACCTCCACCGGCTCGCACCCGGCCTGGGCCCCGACCTGTCCGACACCCTGCGCCTGTGCCTGCACGAACTCCACGCCAACGCCTGCAAGTACGGCCACCCCGACCGGCCCGTCCTGCGCCACCTCACTCGGGGCCGGGACGGGGCACTCACCCTGACCCTGCACAACCGGCACATCCCCGGCCCCGGCACCGGGGTCCCCCGCGTCCCGGTCGAACGCACCGCCACCGAATGGGACCAGGCCGAAGGCCAGCGCGGACTCCTGCTCATCACCCGACTGGCCACCACCTGGGGCCACTACACCTGGCCCGCCCACTCCGGACTGGGCACCCTCGTCTGGGCCACCTTCACCACACACTGACCCACCCGCACCACCGGCCGTGGGGCCCCCTCCCCACGGCCTTCCACCCCTCCCCGCTCCACCGATGGCGAAGGAGTCCCATGCCGAGCCGAGCACACGAGATCCCCTTGCGGATCATCCAGAACCGACCCGAGATGGTCCCGGCCCTCCTGCGGGAGTCCCTGGGGATCGACGTGCCCCACCACACGGAGGCGATCTCCACCAGTTCGGTTCTGACCAACTGCGACCCCAAGGAGCTCAACAGCGACGGGGCCACCCTGCTCCGTGACGGCACCCGGCACGTCCTCGCCGTGGTGGTGGAGCGCCAGCACGGGCGCGACCCCGGCAAACGGGCGAGCTGGCCCGCCTACCTGGCCACCCTCAACCTCCGTCTCAGGTGCCCGGCCATGCTCGTGGTCCTGTGCCCCGACGAGGCCATGGTGCGCTGGTGCGCCACACCGATCGACGTCGGACACCCCGGGTTCGTGCTGACCCCGTTGGTCATCGGCCCCGGCAGCACCCCGTTGGTCACCGACCCCGCGCGGGCCCGCGAACTCCCCGAGCTGGCCGTGCTGTCCGCCTACGCGCACGGCAACACCCACCCGGCAACCCTGAAAGCCGTGGTGGAGGCGTTGGACTCCACGGCTCCCGAACACCGCACGTTCTACTATGACTACGTACTGGCCGGTCTCAACGAGGCCGCCCGTAAGGACCTGGAGGGCTTGATGTCCGTGGACACCTACGAATGGCAGAGCGACTTCGCTCGCAAGTACGTCGGCCTCGGTCGTGAGGAGGGCCGCGAGGAAGGCCGCGAGGAGGGCCGGGCGCAGGAGGCGGCCCGCAGCGTTCTCCTCTTCCTCGACGCGCGGCGCCTCACCGTCTCCGACGAGGTCCGGGAACGGATCGAGTCCTGCACCGACCTGGACGTCCTGGAGACCTGGGTCCGCCGCTGCGCGACCGTCGACAGCCCCGAACAGCTCTTCGACTGACCACCCGGCCACGGACCGGCCGACCCTCCGAACCCACACGGCGGCCGCGGGCCCGACCCCGCGGCCACCGCCCGCTCCCTCACCACGCGGACAACCTTATCGCCCGGAGAGGGCTCGGTACTCTCCCGCGATGCGTTCCAGGTGAACGACGGCCTCCGCACCGAAGCAGGCGAGCTTCTCCAGTTCGGTGAACAGTTCGGTGTAGGTCGCGATGTCGGCGGCGCCGGTCAGTGTCGCGGTGGCGGTCTCGGTCGCCACCACGACGGCATCCTCGTCATAGATGTCGAAGGCATGGCCAGGAAAGACATGCACCGGAGTGGTCCAGGGGATGATGCCGACGGTCGTGCTTCCCACCCGGGTCGCGATCGCGGCGATCTGTTCGATCTGATCCACCATGGTCGAAGGAGAGCCCACATGCCAGCGCAGGGCTCCCTCGTGCATGATCAGCCTGTAGCCGGTCGTTCCGTCCCGGAGGGCTCTGTGCCTCTCCTGCCTGGCCTCGACCGACGCTTCGGCCTCTTCCGTCGAGACCTTGTCCCGCGGGTCGTCGAAGATGCGTCGCGTGTACTCACGGGTCTGGAGCGCCCCGAGGACAAGAGCGGGCTCGAACGAGCGCACCAACGACGCATCAGCCTCTATCCGGGTCACCCGACGCTGGAACTCCGAGACACCACGCGCCATGATCACCCGGCTGGACGCCTCCTGCCGCAGACCCTCGGCCAGAGAAACCAGCTCGGTCCGTCGGCCACCCGCGATCCCGTAGACCCTGCACAGCGCAGCCACGTCATCGACCGACGGTAGAAGAAGCCCTCGCTCGATCTTGGAGATCTTGGACTGCGACATCCCCGCGTCCTGACCGGCACGAACCCCGCTGACGGCGGCGTCGGCACGGGCGTCGCGCAGGGCGCGGGCGAGCCGGTCGCGGCCTTCGGCGCCGCGACCGGCGGGGGTGTTCTGCGGAGCCGTCATACAGTCCGGTTGGCTCTCCATTCCTCGGGATGGCGTGCCCACCACGGAGCGAACGGCTCAGCGGAGGCCAGCGCGGCGTCCCTCGCCTTCTGGTACAGCTCAAGGCTATCGACGAGTTCGCCGCCGATGAACTCGCCCTTCGGGCTGTAGTGCATGCGCAGGGGGTACTTGTCGTCGAGTAGCCAGAAGTCGTGGTCCACCACCTCGGCTGGAAGCTTCCGCTCCGCCAGGTCCAGGACGTGGATCTCCTCGCCCGCCTCGCCGTTGAGCGCGTACCCCCACTCGCAGGAGTAGCGGAGGTAGTCGCTGAGCGGGGTCCGCAGCACCCGGACCCGGTACTCGCGGACACCGGCCTCCTTCGCCGCCCTCAGCGTCTCCAGCCACGGGTTCTTGCGCTCCCAGTCCGGTTCTGGCTCGCCGGCCACGAAGCGCTGGAAGTCACCTCCGTCGGAAGCGACGTCGTAGTGGTCCAGCGTTTCCAGGCGGAATGCCGACTCCGTCAGGTGGGTGTCGAAGAACCCCTCCAATTCAGCTTCCGTGAACACGGGCGGCCTCCCTGAGCAGGGACAGGGGGATCTCCACGGCGTTCTCCCCCTCGGGGAGGGTGATCCCGGCGAGGTCCTCGGCTGCGAGCGTGTAGCCCTGCACGACGATCGTTCCGCGGTCGCTGGCGTAGACGGTGGGGCAGGTCCTCCGGTTGGTGCATTCGCCGGCGAGGGGGGTCAGCTCCATGGGCTTCCTCCAGGGGATCGAAGTGGATTCCAGTATGGATGGAATACTTCGCTCTGTCACCCCCCGAGTTCGAAGAGTCGATGAACGACCGTGCTGGCCGCCAACTGGGGTGTGGACAAGGAACAGGTGCGCCCTGATGCCCTCGGCTTCTCCGGGAGCCTCCTGCGAATGGGCTTGGCGGTACCAGGGGAGGGGCCGATGAGCTCCTCCCCGATGGAGATGCCCCGGAACAGCACCGTCCCGTCCCGCTGCGGTACCGGGTCGCGGGGCTGATCGGTGCGGCCGGTGCGCTGGTCCTGTTCCGCCTTCCGATTAGCGTGGCCCCGCGCGCGGACTCCTCTGCAACCGGTACACACCAAGCGTCGCCTCGCGGGGCGAGGCCGGAACGGCTCTGTGGTCCGCACGCCCGGACGGACGGGAACCGCCCGGTTACCATGACGCATGGCCAGCGAAACTCCCGCCGCGGCACGGACCCGCCGTGACCAGCTCCGCGACTTCCTGCGCACCCGCAGGGCCAGACTCACCCCCGACGACGTGGGCATGGCCACCGGCGGCCGACGCCGGACACCCGGCCTGAGACGCGAGGAGGTCGCCGTCCTCGCCGGGGTCGGCGTCTCCTGGTACACCTGGCTCGAACAGGGACGCGACATCAACGTCTCCGTCGAGGTGCTCGACGCGATCAGCGGGGCCCTGCGCCTCAACGGCCCCGAGCGCATCCACCTGTACACGCTCGCCGGGGTCAACCCGCCCCGGGACGGCGGACCCAGGGCCACCTCCGTGACCCCCGAACTGCGCAACCTGATCGAGGCGTGGATGCCGCGCCCCGCGATGCTGCGGGACCGGTACTGGAACCTGCTCGTCCTCAACGACGCGGCGCGTGCCGTGTTCGGCTACGGCGAGACCGACCACAACTGCCTCGTCACCTTCTTCACCAACGCCCGGTACCGCGCCATGCACGTCCACTGGGCGTCGGTCGCGCCGGACGTCGTCGCCGCCTTCCGCGCCGACGCGGCCCGATTCCCCGACGACCCCGAGTTCGGCCGGATCGTGGACGACCTCAGCACCGTCAGCGCCGACTTCGCCGACCTGTGGGCACGCCACGACGTCGGCGACCACGTCCAGACGGTCAAGGCGGTCCTGCACCCCGAGGCCGGAGACCTCGTCTTCGACAAGACGACCCTGACGGTGGCCGACCGCCCGGACTGGACCCTGGAGCTGCACAATCCGCGTCCCGGCACCGGGACCGGCGAGCGGCTCGCCCAGCTGACCCTGACCCCGGCCCCGGCCACGACGTCGGCCTGACCCCCGACCCCTGGTCCCTCCTCACCGGACCCTGCCCCCTGACCGGCCGTCCGGCCGCCCCCGCCCGGCCGCCCCGCCCGCCGCCGATCCTGGTGGTGCCACACCCCGTATAAACGGGCCCTGTTCGCCCCGGGGTCCCGCTGGGACGCTCGGACCATGACGAACCACAGTGCACGATTCGACGGCAAGACGGCGCTCATCACCGGCGGCACGAGCGGCATGGGCCTGGCCGCGGCCCGCAGGTTCCTGGACGAGGGCGCGCGGGTGGTCATCACCGGCCGGGACCAGGTCCGACTCGACGCCGCGGTCAAGGAACTCGACGGCGGGGACCGCGTACTCGCGGTGCGCGGCGACGCGGCGGACCCCGCCGACCTCGACGCGCTGGCCGCCGGTGTCGAGGACCGGTTCGGACGGCTGGACGTGGTCTTCGCCAACGCGGGCGTCGCGTCCTTCCAGCCGATCGGAGACGTCACAGAGGCCGAGTTCGACCGGCTCACGGACATCAACTTCAAGGGCGTGTTCTTCACCGTCCAGAAGACCCTCCCCCTGCTGGTCGACCACGGGGCGATCGTCATCAACGCGTCGTGGACGCTGCACCGGGGCATGTCCGGCGCCACCCTCTACTCGGCCACCAAGGCCGCGGTGCACAACCTCTCGCACACCCTCGCCGCCGAGCTGGGTCCCAGGGGCATCCGGGTCAACTCCGTGAGCCCCGGCTACATCGAGACCCCGATGTTCCACGCCGCCATCCCCGAGGAGGACCACGAGGACGTCGTGGCCGCCGTGGCCGCGGGGCGCTTCGGCACCTCCGAGGACGTCGCGGGAGCGGTGGCCTTCCTCGCCTCCGACGAGGCCGCCTACGTCAACGGCCAGGACCTGATCATCGACGGCGGCCTCGTCGCCGCCATCGCCGACCAGATCGTGTAGTCGCGGACCGGCCACGGGGCGGCCCGCCGGAGGGCCGCCCCGCCGCTCAGACGGCGGTGGTGCCCCCGATCCGGGACTCCTGCCGTTTGAGCATCGCCTCGGTGTCGTTGAGATGCGGGAACGGCCCGTCCGGGACATCCGTGCCGAGGAACGCGCACAGGCGCTCCCACCCCTCGCCGGTCCGGTACACGAGCAGCCGCTCGCCCGGGACCTCGGCCCGCACCTGCTCCGTGTGGCGCTCGAAGGCGGCGACGGCGACCTCCTCCGAGGGCACCGACCCGAGGGGCGCGCCGAAGGACGCACGCCACATGCGGTCCAGCAGCGGCATGATCCGCTGGAACTCCACGGAGACCCGCGCGTCCTCGTCCTCGGCGCAGGCCTTGCGCGTCACCTCGAAGATGGTCGCGAGCATGCTCGCGTACCAGCGGTGCGGGTCGCGGACGGTGAGGACGATCTTCGCGTCGGGGTGGGCCTGCGCCAGCTCGCGCCAGAAGAACGACAGCGGCCAGTCCACCCCGGAGCGCCACCCCTCCAGCAGGTGCGCCCAGTCGATGTCCCCGGCGTCCGCCGACGCGGTACCGCCCCAGCGCCGGGCCAGGTCGGGTGAGGCCAGCACGTCGAACATGTGGTGGCAGGGCCCGAGGCCGAGCTGTTCCAGCGCCGCCTTCATCGATGTCGTCCCGGTGCGCGGGAAGCCCGCCCCGATCACGTGCATCCTTGTCCTCCTCGGTCGTTGCGCGGCACCGCCGACCGGCCTCGGCGACCGGACCGGGACGCCCCGGGCCACGGGCTCCCGTCACGCACGGTTCGGCACGGTGGGCCGTGGTCTCCGTGAAGGAGGCGCGTCCGTGCGAGTACGCGGAGGGAAACGGCCGGACACACCGGTCCGGCAGGGAGTCGTACAGCACTGTAGACCACCCGGCGTGTTCGCCTGACGCCTTTGGGTGATGTATCGCCTTCTGTCGGACACCGGCCGGCGGGTTCCCGCCCTTCGCCGGCGGTCCCGGGAGTGCGCCGGGTCCGGCGGGCGCCCGCACGCCACCCCGGTGTCCCGTGTCGGTTCCGGGAGGGCGGCCGACCGTCAGTACTGGGGCCAGAAGGCGGGCTGTGCCTTGAAGGACGCGTCGACCCTGATCGAGTACGCCAGCGAACCCAGGAGCCGCCGGGCACGCGAGAGCGGGTGGTCCGGGAAGTGGGGGTCCCACGCCGGGTCGTCGGCGTGGTTGCGCGGGCGCCCGCCCGTGATGCCGTAGGCGTAGGGGTGCTGTGCCCAGGCCGCCATCGCCTCGTCCGGGGCGGCGGCCCCGCCCCTGTACTGCTGGAGGAACTGCGGCAGCACGGACGCCTCACGCATACCCGTGGGCTGCCCCTCCAGGCACTGGACCTTCACGACGACACTCGAATTCGACCTCGGGATCGTGTACGTCCCGAGGTAGGCCAGGCCGCGCTCCTGGTGCGGGTTGTCGCCCTTGACCATCTGCCGGATGACGGGCATCCCGTCCAGACCGATCACGTCGAGGTCCACGAGGCCCATGCCGGCCTGCGCCGTGTTGGCGCTCGTTCGGGCGCGCAGGCCCGCCAGGTCCTGCAGGGCCGCCGGCAGGTTCGGCGCGATGTCGTAGTAGTCGAGGACGATCGCGTCACCTGCGGCGTCGACCCACACGTTCTCCTGGACCTGCTGGAAGGGGCGCGCGTCGAACCAGACCGGTGTTCCGGCCAGCCCGGCCGGGGGAGGGGGCCCCTGCTGGTAACCGTGTTGGTATTGGGAATAAGGGGACCATTGGTGCATGGCCGCACCTTATATCCGACCTCGGTGGGCCGTGCGCCATCCGGTGGGCGGTGATCGCCGGGCCTGCGCTCGGAGATCTCCGGGGCGTCCCGCACGGGGCCGCCGCTCGCGCCGGACGGCCTGATCCGAGCTCCGCCCCGGCCCTTCCCGCAGTCCAACGGTCCGCGGACCGTAAGCGCCACCCTGCCCCCGTTCCCCGACCGGTCCGGCCGGGAACCGGGGGCACGGTGCCGTGGCCCGGGCGGCCCCCGCCCCAGGAGGGGCCGCCCTGCCGGACCGGCCTCCGAACGTCCTCCCACCCGAATGACCACGGGTCAGGTGGTCCACCCGGGCGCCCCGTCCGTCGGCGGCGGTCCCGTCGGTCAGGCCTTGAGCGCGTGGAGGGTCCGCGTCCGGCCGGTGGGGGTGGTGCGGGCGGCGTTGCCGGGGCCGGGGGCGTGCCCGTAGGTGGAGGTGTCGCGGTGCGGTACGGCGGCGGACACCGACGCGGACACCGTGCAGGCGAGCGGGGAGGCGTCGGCCACCGCGACCACGTGCCGCGGACCGGAGAGGGGGGACATGCGATTCCTTCCGCGAAGAACAGAACCACGGACGCCACGCGGATCACGCACCGTGGCCGCCTACGGTGTTTCCGGTCCGGTCGCCCCGGAACCCTCGGGCCTTCGCATTTCCGGACCTGGCCGGCCAGGTTCTTTTCCGGTAGACGGGACCGCCCCCGCCGGTCCCTGAACACGCGGCGCACCCGGCACTCCCCGCACGCAGGACGCAGGACGCAGGACGCAGGACGCAGGACGCAGGACGTCCGCGCACCCCCGCGACCCCGGCCCCGTCGGGGGACGCGACCCGGGACGGTCACCCGGACGCGGAGCGGAAGTCCCGGGGAGGCGCCCCGAGAACGCGCGAGAACATCGTCGCGAACGCCGCCGGGCTCGCGTACCCCAGGTCCGAGGCGACCCGCGCCACCGGTTCGCCCCGGGCCAGGAGCGGCAGGGCGTGCAGCACGCACGCGCGCTGCCGCCACCGTGCGAACCCCATCCCCGTCTCGGCCAGGAACATCCGGTGCAGGGTGCGCTCGCTGACGTGCAGCCGCTCCGCCCAGCGGGCGGGCGGCTCGTGGACCCCCGGCGCCGCCGCGAACCCCTCGCAGAGCGCCCTCAGCCCCGCGTGCCCGGGGAGCGGCAGGTCCAGCGGGAGCGGCACGAGCCCCCGGATCTCGTGCAGCAGCAGCGCCACGAGAGCCCCGTCGCGGCCGTGCGGGTCGTACCTCGGCGGCATGTCCACAGCCGCCAGGAGCAGGGCCCGCAGCAGCGGCGAGACGTCGACGACCTGGCACCTGCGGGGGAACCACGGAACGGCCTCCGGCTCCGCGTACAGGCTCCGGGTGCTCACGCCCGTCATGGTCACCCGGTGCTCGGTCCCCGCCGGGATGAGGACCGCGCGGTGGGGCGGGACCGTCCAGGAGCCGTCCGCCGTCTCGACCCGCATCACCCCGGTCGCCCCGTACAGGAACTGCACCCGGCGGTGCCGGTGCGCCTCCAGCACGTGGCCGGTCGGATAGTCGGTGCCCAGGGCCAGGACGGGACGGTCGATCCCGTCCACCTCGTCCACGTGGGTGTTCCGCACGCGGCGGAGTCTACCCGCGCTGTCCGATCCGCGAAGGAACCCGTCGTTCCGTCGAATGCCGGACAGCGACTCTCCCCCTAGCGTGGAGCGGGTGATCGACCACGTCCTCCCCCTCCTCGCGTTCGGCGTCCTGACCGGCCTGACGACCGTGCTGTTCGGTTTCGGCGGCGGCTTCGTGACGGTGCCGGTCGTCTACGCGTTCGCCCAGGCCCAGAACGGCGCGGCCGGCGACCCCATGCACGTCGCCGTCGCCACCTCGACCGCGGTCATGGTCGTGAACTCGCTCGGCGCGACCGTCGCCCAGTACCGGGCGGGGCGCCTGAAACGCGAGTACGTGTGGCCGCTGGCGCTGTACGTGGGCCTCGGGGCGCTCGTCGGCGCGGTCGGAGCCCTCGCCGTCGGCGACACCGTCCAGCGGATCCTGTTCGCCGCCTACCTCGCCGCCACGATCGTGGACAGCGTGGTCCGCAAGGGCTTCCTCACCCGGGCGGCCGGTGCGGAGCCGCGCGGTCTGGGCCCCGTCACCGTCACCGCCGGAGGGGTCGGGATCGGTGCGGCGGCGAGCTGCCTGGGCGTGGGCGGCAGCGTGCTGACCGTCCCGCTCCTGCGCCGCCGGGGCCTGCCCATGGCGAACGCCACCGCGATGGCCAACCCGCTCAGCCTTCCGGTCGCCGTCGTCGGCACCGCCGTGTACGCCCTGGCGGGCGGGGCGGACGCGACGGGGGACCGGGCCGGGCAGATCGGCTACGTGGACGCTGTCGCCGCCGCCACGCTCCTCGCCGGGTCGCTGCCGACCATCGCCCTCGCCCGGCGGATCGTCGGCCGCATCCCCGACCGCGTCCACGCGGTCGCCTACGTCGTGCTCCTGGGCGCGGCGCTGCTCGCCGTACTCCTCGTCTGACCCGATCCGACCCGGCCCGCTCCGGAACCGCCCCGCCTCGACCCGCTCCGCCCCGGACCCCGACGCGCACCCCGTTCCGGGGCCGGGTCTCCCGGGCGGGGAACCCCTCAGGCGGGGACGCCGACCAGGCAGAACTCGTTGCCCTCGGGGTCGGCCATCACGACGTGGTGGCCGTCCGCCTCCTCCAGGACGCGCGCACCCGCGTCCACCAGGCGCCGCGCCTCCGCGAGGGTCCCCGCCCACCGCGCCTCGGGTCCGCCGGGCACGGGAACCCTGATGTCCATGTGGAGGCGGTTCTTCGCGGTCTTCGGCTCGGGGACCCTGAGGATCGACAACCGGGGACCCATCCCCTCCGGATCGCAGAGCCACTCCCCGTCGTCCTCGGACTCCTCCTCCGTCAGGTCGAACTGCGCCAGCCACTCCCCGCGGGTCGCGAAGGGCGCGGGCGGTGGCTCGTCGACGTACCCGAGCGCGGTCTTCCAGAAGTCGGCGAGGAGCCGCGCGTCGGAGCAGTCGAGTGTGAGGTGGATCGCGGCCGTCATGGCCGGGACCCTACCGGGGGCCGGTGACAGTCGCCGTGCCCGCGGCCCGGACCGTGCCGGCGCCCCGGGCGCGGCCTCCGTCAGGAGGTCGGCTCGGCCGCCGGCCAGTCCGGGGCGAGCACGGACCACACCTCGATGTCGTGCCGCTCGCCCCTGTACGGGTAGCTCTCCCGGAGCACGCCCTCCCTCGTCATCCCGAGCCGTCGGGCCACGGCGATGCTGGCCGCGTTCCCCGCCGCGACGTGCCACTCCACGCGGTGGATACCGCGCTCCTCGACGGCCCAGTCGATGAGCACGCGGCACGCGCGGGTCACCAGCCCCCGGCCGGCCGCCGACGGCTCCAGCCAGCAGCCCGCCTCGGCCACGCCGAGCCCGACGTCCATCGTCCGGAAGATCACGCCGCCGACCAGGGTGTCGTCCGACCAGATGCCGTGGATGCGCCCGGTGTCGGACGCGGTCCTGTGCGCGTACCCCTGAAGGAACCTCCGGCTCGACTCCAGGTCCGTGACGGCGTCCGCCAGGCCGACGAAGCGGCCGACGAACTCCCGGCCCCGGTCCATGTGCTCCAGGAACTCCCTGGCCCGCCACGGTTCCAGCGGGCGTAGCTCCGCACCCTCGTCGTCCAGGGCAATCGCGTACATTCTCGTCCTCCAGGTGCAGGTCCGCGCGCGGAACGGGCGCGCGGAGCCGGGGATGCTGTGCCGGTGCGGGCGGAGCCCCTGGGACCGTCGGGCCCAGGGGGTGGGGTCGGGGCCGCGCCGAGGAGGATCGCGGCCGGTTCGCGCGGCCGCGAGGACATCGGCCGGAGGCCGGTGTCCGTCTCCACCGGCTCCGGGCGCCGATCGTGAGCGGCGCGGACACGGCGGCGCCCGGCTCGGGCCCGCCGTTCGGGCCTGTGCCGTACGCGGTGGGAGGCCCGGAGCCCCGGCCGCGTCCCCGGTACCGACACGAACCCCGCCACAGCCGGAACATAGCGGAGGGGTCCGACGACCGGCCGCCGGACCCCTTCCTTCCTCACGTGTTCGCGCCTACAGGCGGTCGAGCAGCTGCGCGCAGCGGATCAGGCCCAGGTGCGAGTACGCCTGCGGGTGGTTCCCGAGAGCCCGCTCGGTGACCGGGTCGAACTCCTCCGGGATCAGCCCGGTCGGTCCGGCGCAGTCCACCAGGTGCTTGAACAGCTCCTCGGCCTCCGCGCGGCGCCCGGTCAGCAGGTACGCCTCGATGAGCCACGTCGTGCACAGGTGGAAGCCGCCCTCGCCGCCCGGCAGGCCGTCCTCACGGTGGTACCGGTACACGGTCGGGCCGCTGCGCAGCTCCGCCTCCACGGCCGTCACGGTCGCCTGGAAGCGCTCGTCGGCCGGGTCGATCAGCCCCGAGAGGCCGATGTGCAGCGACGCCGCGTCCAGGTCGGTGCCGTCGTAGGCGGTCGTGAAGGCCTGCGCCTCGTCGTTCCAGCCCTTGTCCAGGACCTCGGCCGCGATCTCGTCGCGGAGCCCGCGCCAGGACGGGTCCGCCTCGCGGCCGTACGTCTGCGCGAGGGTGACGGCGCGGTCCAGGGTCACCCAGCACATCACCTTGGAGTACACGCGCTGACGGGGCTCGTCGCGCTCCTCCCAGATGCCGTGGTCCGGCTCGAACCAGCGCCGGGCCACCGCCTCGGCCATCGCCCGCACCAGGTTCCAGTCCCGGTCCGCGAGGGTGCCGCGCACCGACGACAGGCGGGAGATGAGCTCCACGACGGGACCGAACACGTCCAGCTGCACCTGCCGGTCCGCGAGGTTGCCGATCCGCACCGGGCGCGAACCCGCGTAGCCGGACAGCGACTCGATGACCTCCTCCGGCCCCAGCGCGGTGCCGCGCAGCGAGTACAGCGGGGCGAGCAGTTCGGGGCTCGGCAGAGAGTCCACGACCCCGTGCACCCAGTCCAGGAAGCCCTCCGCCTCGGCGGTCGACCCCAGGGTCACCAGCGCCTGCACGGTCAGCGCGCCGTCGCGCAGCCAGCAGTACCGGTAGTCCCAGTTGCGGACGCCGCCGATCTCCTCCGGCAGCGACGTGGTCGCCGCGGCCATCACACCGCCGGACGGCGTGCACAGGCCGCGCAGGGTCAGGGCCGAACGCGCCGACAGCTGCCGGGCGGTCTCGGGAAGGGTGAGGCCGTCGAGCCAGGCCGACCAGTGCTCGCCGGACGTGCGCTGGCGCTCGGACTCGGGCAGCGTGGCCGGGACGAGGGAGTCGGTGCCGCAGCGCAGCTCCAGGACCACCGGCTGCTCCGAGCGGGGGTGCACGACCGCGCGGGCCACGTCACCGGCGCCGTCGTGGTCGATCTCCCACTCAACCCCGGGCGAGTACAGCACCATCGGGAAGTCGGCGCCCTCCACGAGGAGGCCGTTCTCCTGGACGGTCAGGCTCACGGGCGCCCGGCCGAAGTCGGGGCGGGGCGCGAACTCCACCGTCGCCGGGGTGACGCCGCTGATCACCCTGACCAGGTCGGTGCGGCCCTGCGGGGTGCCGTGCGCGAGGTAGTCGGTGACGTCCATCCGCGACCAGCGGGTCCGCACGGTCATGGTGCCGGGCAGGTAGCGCTGGCCGAGCGGGCGCCCGCCGTGGGCGGGCGCGATGGCGAACACCCCCGCGGACCGGCCGCCCAGCACCTCCGCGAACAGGGCGTTCGAGTCGGGCTCGGGGTGACAGAACCACAGCAGGCGCGCGTCCGGGCCGACCAGGGCGACGGAGCCCTGGTTGGACAGCATCGACATGCGCTCGATCGGCGTGGGCCGTTCGCCGAACACCCAGGACCGGCGTTCGGTCGTGAGCGCGGACAGCAGGTTCGCGGCGGCCGGGGTGTCGGCCACCCGGTGGGAGGCCACCGTGGGCTCGGCGCCGACCCGCACACCCGCGTCGGCGCCGGTCAGCTGCACGAAGACGGGCTCCTCGCCCTCGCCGCCGCCGATGTAGAGGGTCGCGGTCGCCTCGACCTGCTCGCGGAGCAGTGCCAGGGCTGCGGCCTTGTCGGCGGGAGGGGCGTCGGGGCCGGTCTCGACGCTGTCGGGCTCGATGGTGAGGTCGGTGTCGAACTCGGTCCCGTAGGCGCCCACCAGGCGGATCTCGGCGGGCAGACGGGACAGGGCGGCCAGGTCGCGCAGGGGGCGGGCGGAGATGACCGCGCACACCGTGCCGGGCAGGTCGGCCAGGTCGCGCAGTGCGCGAACGGCCTCGGGAACGGGGCGGCGCCTGGCGGCGCCGGCGTCGTCGGCGGGGTCGAACGGGGCCAGCGCGCCGTCGTAGTCGCAGGCGACCAGGAGACGTGAGGTTCTGGCCAGAGCCGAGACGCGTTGCCGGACGTCCACGGACAGGCCTTCGGGGACGGTGCCCTCCTCCGGCGTCTCCGGGGTCGTCCCGACCTCCTGGGTGAGCGTCACGCTGCCTCCTCCATTGGTCCACGATGACCTGGGGAAATGGGTGAAATGTAGGACTCCGCGAGCATGCTTCCGGTTCACACGGGACTGGTGTGATGAAGGTAGATCCGGGGCTTGTGGCACGGAATGAGCTTCAGGGGACTTTAGATAGATCTCAGGAAGATTTAGCCTGTATGCGGGCAAACTGGTCGCACCAGTCGCAAAGATCCGCCCCTCGGGAAGTCAACGCGAGACTACCTGCGCACTGCGGGTCCCTGCACATCACATTTCAGTGGGGCAGGTCACAAATGTGTCACTCTGTCGTGCGGAGCCCCGGGCGATTCTGCCGGGCGAACCCCCGATCACCCGCAGACACGGAGGAACCCGCCATGGGCGACCCCCTCACCTGGACCGCCGACGTGCACGAGGTGCCGTGGGACACGTTGGAGGACCTCGACGGACCCGCGTCCGAGATCCCCGGTCTTCTGATCCAGGCGTTCGAACCCTCCCCGCAGGAGGCCGTCGACGCCATCGAGGAGATCGCCGACTGCGTCGACACCACGGTGCGGATGTGGGTCGTCGTCTCCGAACCCGACGTGCTCACCTCGTCGGTCCCGGCGCTGCTGCCGTTCCTGGTCCGGCTCGCCTCCGACCGGGACCGTCCGGCCGAGGCGCGCGAGGCGGCCATGAACCTGGTGGTCGACCTGACCGGCCTCGCACACAGGGTCCGGCCGGAGAACCTGGACACCGCGTGGCCGGGGGCGTGGTCCGACCAGCGGCCCCGGATCGAGGCCCTGCTCCTCGATCCGCTTCCGTCGATCGTCCTCCACGCGGTCGACGCGCTGGCTCGGGAGGCGCACGCCGTGCCCCGCCTGTTCCGGGTGCTGCACGGACGCTGGGAGGCCGCGGGAGACGGTGCGGAGGGTGCGCACGAGGGGCAGAACGGGCAGGGGGCGCTCGCGGGAGCCGAGGGGCCCCGGGGGCGCGACGAGGCGCGTGCGGGGGCCTCGGGGACGGGGGACGGCCGGCGGACCCGCCTCCGGCTGCTGACGCGCGCCGTCGAGCTGTTGGGGGCCCGCCCCGACGGGATCCCGCCGGACGTCCTGTCGTGGCTCCTCGACCGTCGGGAGCACGGGGACCTGGACGAGCGCATGGTGGTGGCGTTCGCGTCACCGGCCCTCGTCCCGGCGGACCCCCTCCCCCTGGTTCTGGAGGGGATCGTCGGGGACGCCGCGCGCCCCGTGACCGGGAGGCCGCTGTGGTCGGAGATCGCGTACCCCGCCCTGAGCAGCGGGACCCTGCTGGTCAGGTACGGGCTCCTCTTCGTCGCACGGGCCCTCGCGGAGGACCGGCCCGCCCGCGAGCGGATCGTGGAGGCCCTGATCGACCATCCCCGGGCCGCCGTCCGCCTCGGCGCCGTCCGGCTCGCGCACGACCTCGTCGCCGAGTACCGCTCGGGCGGGGAGCGGTGGGCCGGGCCCGTGGGAGCGCTGCTGGACGATCCCGACTCCGAGGTCCGCGCGTGGAGCCTTCGCCTTCTGACCATGGCCGGGGGCGCTGCCCGGCCGTCGGCCGACCGGCTGGCGGAGCTCGCCCGCCCGGCGACGGGCCCCGACGGGGCGGCGGACGACAGCGCGGGGGACGGGGAAGACCCGGAGGAGGCGGGGACGGCACGGGCCGGCGCCGGGACCGGGCAGATCGGAACGGAGGCCGCGTTCTCCCTGCTCACGCTCGCCCTCATGGGGGACGCCCGTGCCGTCCCGCTGCTGACGGCGCGCGCCGACCGGCCGGGGTTCGGGTTCGACCCGGGGCGCGAGACCGGCCGCGACCTCGGGCTCCCCGACATCCTCGAACACCTCGCCGGGCACGCCGACGTCCTGGTGCCGCACCTCCGGGAGCGCCTGCGCGGCGAAGGCGGCGACACCGACGCCGTCCTCCGCTCCCTGGTGCGGTGGGGGCCGGCCGCCGCGCCCCTGGCCGACGACGTCGCCGCACTCCTGGACACCGGACGGCACGCGGAGAGGGCCCTGGGCGCGCTCGCCGCGATCGGTCCGGCCGCCGCCGGGCACGCCGCCCGGGTCCGCTCCCTGGGCGGTGACGCGCCCGGAGCGGGCGTCGCGCGGGCCTACCTCGGGATCACGGGTGACGCGGGGGCCGCACTCGACCTGCTCCCCGACCGCCCGGCCATGGGGCACGAAGGCCTCCAGGAACTCCTCGACGGGATCGGCCCCCCGGCGGTCCGCCACGCCCCCGCCCTGCGCGAGCACCTGGAGTCCCACCTGGAGCAGGGCCACCTGCGGGAGACCCGCGCGCTGAGCGCCCTGTGGAGCATCACCGGGGACACCGCGTTCGTGCTCCGGGTGCTGCTCTCCCCGGCACAGCGCGTCCTGACCACGTGGGCGGCCACCCGTGTCGGTCCCCCCGCGGTGCGGCTTCTCGGCCGGATCGGGCCGGACGCGGCCGAGGCCCTGCCACTGCTGTACGCACTGCGGGACTCCGAGCGCAGCGCCTGGCCGGGATGGACCGGCATGGGATGGAAGGAGGCGCTGAGGGACCGGCGGCTCGTCGTGGACGTCCGCGACGCCGTCCGGAGGATCGAGGGCGGGTGAACACGGAGGCGCCACGGCCGGGGGCGGGGGGTGGGGGGGGTACACGTCGGGCCCGCCACACGTGCGGCGGGCCCGGTCGTCGGTGCGGACGGGGGGGGTCAGGCTGTCGTCTCAGGCTTGCGCAGGTGGTGCACCCACGCCGGGGGGACGTTCGCGAACACCTTGTCGGAGCGGATGCCGTACTGGTCGATCCAGTCCTGGACCAGCCAGCTCGTGCGTGCCTGGCGGAGGTAGTCCTCGCGCCGGGCGATGACCGCCTTGACCTCCTTGGTGTAGAGGTAGCCGTAGAAGGAGAGGGTGCCACCCGGTTCGAGGACCTCGAAGTAGTAGTCGAGGATCTCCCGGACGGCGTCCGCGGTGAAGTTGGCGAAGGGCAGCCCCGACACGATCACGTCGTACCGGCGGTCGGGCCCCATGTCGTTCACGAGCTTGGCGTGCACCGTCGCCGAGTCGGCGATCGGCGACATCACCGGGTCGCTCTTCAGCAGCTCCTCGACGTGGGCGGCGAACTCCGGGTTGGCCTCGACCAGGTCCACGGTGTCACCGGGGATCATCGCGGCCGCGATCCCCCGGCTGATCGCACCGGTTCCGGCGCCCGCCTCCAGGATGCGCACGGGTTTGTCGGGGACGGGGCGGCTGCGGACGTACTCGGCCATCGCGTGCGCCAGCGCGGGACTGCTGGGAAGGATGGAACCGGTCGCGTGGAACGTCCGTAGCGCTTGGCTGAAGAACAGCCTGGTGTCACGCAGGCGCTCCTCCAGCCTGAGAGAGGAAAGGGGTCCGGCAGGGCTCTGGATCTCGGACATACCCGAACGCTAACGCCTCAGGCCTCCCAGGGGGAGTCGACGCGACCGCCTTCCGGCGGAATACCAGGTCAGTGAAGGGTGTGGAGAACCACACGGGAGGATCGGGAACCCGAACGCCGCCTCCGCCGTACCCGCACGCGCGACCGGGACCCGGGCCCGACCACCGGCCGTGCGGTCGCCCTACCCTGGGGACATGAGCGAACCGGCGAACACCCCCGAGCCCCCCGCCCACGCCCCGACCGCCCTGGTCACGGGAGCCTCCACCGGGATCGGTGAGGAGTACGCCCGCAGGCTCGCCGAACGCGGTTTCTCCCTCGTCCTGGTGGCCCGGCGCGGGGACGTCCTCGACACGCTCGCCGAGGAGATCTCCACCCGCTACGGGGTGCGCGTCCAGCCGCTCGCCGCCGACCTCGGCACGGAGGAGGGCCTCTCCCGCGCCGTCGGACGGCTCCAGGCCGACGGCAGCGGAACCGAGGCCCCCATCGACCTGCTGGTCAACAACGCCGGACGCGGCGAGGGAGGGACCTTCACCGAGCAGGACCCCTCCGAGATCGACGCCATGATCGACCTCAACGTGCGCGCCGTCCTCCACCTGGCCCGTGCCGTCCTGCCCGTGCAGATCGCCCGCCGCAAGGCCGGTGAGGTCTCGGCCAAGCTCGGCGTCATCAGCGTCTCCTCCGTCGCGGGCGAGATCGTCGCGAACCCAGGCGGCTCCGTCTACGGCGCGGGCAAGAAGTTCGTCACCCTGTGGAGCGAGAGCGTCGCCGCCGAGGTCGCCGAGCACGACGTGCACGTCACCGTCGTCCTGCCGGGCTTCGTCCGCACCAACATGACCCTGGGCGTCCAGGAGAGCGGGCTCCCCGCCTTCGCGTTCGTCCCCAAGGACCTGGTCGTGCGCGAGTCGCTCATCGCCTGGTCGGCGGGCCGTCCGAGCGTGGTCCCCGGCGGGCCGTACAAGGTCGCCACCGGACTCCTCCGATTCCTGCCCAAACCGCTCGTGCGCGCCACCGCCCGCCGCGTCTGGTGAGGGGAGCGCGGCGGGCCGTGTGGTGGAAACCGCCGCCCACATGCTGAGACATCCTCGGCCCGGTGCGGCACCGGGCCGTCGGACCGCCTACCCTGGTACCGCATCTGTCGGTCGAGGAAAGACACCATGAAGACCTTCGAAGAGCTGTTCGCCGAGCTGTCAGAGAAGGCACGCTCCCGCCCCGAGGGGTCCGGGACCGTCGCCCAGCTCGACGCCGGCGTCCACGCCATCGGCAAGAAGGTCGTCGAGGAGGCCGCAGAGGTCTGGATGGCCGCCGAGTACGAATCGGACGAGCAGGCCGCCGAAGAGATCTCCCAGCTCCTCTACCACCTCCAGGTTCTGATGCTGGCCCGTGGCCTGCGGCTCGAGGACGTCTACAAGCATCTGTAGGCCGGTCCTCGCGCCCGCCGCGGCGCGTACCGGCCCGGACGTCTCCGCACCCGTACGCACAGCCAACAGAAAGCCATGAACATGCCCGACATGTTGAGAATCGCCGTGCCCAACAAGGGCCAGCTCTCCGAGCCCGCCGTGGAGATGCTGCGCGAGGCCGGGTACCGGCAGCGCAAGAGCAGCCGCGACCTGGTCATGGTCGACCCGGAGAACGACACCGAGTTCTTCTTCCTCCGCCCCAAGGACATCGCCGTCTACGTCGGCGAGGGCATCCTCCAGGCCGGGATCACCGGCCGCGACATGCTGCACGACTCCGGCGCCCCCGTGGACGAGGTCCTGGCGCTGGGCTTCGGCGGCTCCACGTTCCGGTTCGCCGCGCCCAACGGCGCGGGCATGACCCTGGAAGACCTCAACGGCAAGCGCATCGCGACGTCCTTCGACGAACTGCTGCGCACCCACCTCGCGGCGAAGGGCATCGACGCCCGCGTCATCCACCTCGACGGCGCGGTCGAGAGCTCCGTCCAGCTGGGCGTCGCCGACGCCGTCGCGGACGTGGTCTCCACCGGGACCACCCTGCGCCAGGCGGGCATGGAGACCTTCGGGGACCCGATCCTGGAGTCCGAGGCCGTCGTCATCCGGCCGACCGGCGCCGGGGACGACCCCAAGATCGAGACGCTGCTCCGCCGCCTGCGGGGCGTCCTGGTCGCCCGCGACTACGTGATGATGGACTACGACGTGCACGCCGAACGCCTGGAGAAGGCTGCCGCGCTCACCCCGGGCATGGAGGGGCCGACGGTCTCCCCGCTCCACAGGGAGGGCTGGGTCGCCGTCCGGTCGATGGTGCCGCGCAAGGCCGCCCAGCAGATCATGGACGACCTGTGGACGCTCGGTGCCCGCGCCATCCTGGTCACGGACATCTACGCCTGCCGCCTCTGACGCCTCCCACGGCCCAGACGTGACACGGGCCCCGCGACGACCGTCGCGGGGCTCTGTCGTGTCCCCGCCTGCCCGCCCGTGTCCGTCCGCGTCCGCGCCCGCCGGGCGGCGGGTAGCTCCGCGGGCGCGCGGCCCGCGGCGGCAGGGGCCGGTGCTGAGCCTGGGGCGGGAGCCGGCGCCGCTGAGCGGTCGGTCGGTCCCGTCCGGCCGCCCCGGTGGAGGCCGCTTGGTCCGCTTGACGGTGGTCTGTGTCAGGATGCCCGAATGATCGAAGACTTCCGCGGCGCCATCGGCGCCGTGGCCGACGCCGCCGAGAACCAGCCGTCCCAGTTGCGCGCCGCCGTCAGCGCGGTCTTCCGACTGGCCGACCGGGTCCCCGCCGACACCCGGATCGACGGCCTCGCCGCGCTCACCGAGACCCTGCGCGCCCACCGGTGGTCGGCGGGCGTCGCCGCCGACCTCGCCCTGCTCTGCGGGGCCCTGGTGGAGAGCGGTGTGCCCGCGGGGCCCGCCGGGGTGGAGGTCATGAGCCAGCTCGCCGAGTACGGCAAGCTGGCCGGGGTCTTCCTGCACGTGTGGCAGAAGTCCGGGGACGACGCGCCGCCGCACCCCAGCGAGGTCAGCGAGGCGTCCGAGGAGCGCGTCACGCCCGAACTCGAACAGCTGGCGCCCCTCGCCACCACCGGCTGGTGGGTCTCGCACCGCTACGGTCTGGCCGCCAAGACGATGCTGACCGACTCCGGTGTGCGCGCGGCCCTGCGCGAGGACCCCCGGACGCTCGGGGAGCTCATCGTCATCGCCTCGCAGCTGCGTCCGTACATCGAGGAGTACGGCGAGATCGCCGAACTGCTGCACATGGCGGAGGCCGACCGCCTGGTGGTCCTGCACCGGCACTCCGCCCGCGTCTTCCGGGTCCGGTTCGACGGGGTCTCGGACAACTTCCAGCTGCACACCCTGCTGGAGGACGCGCTGATCGGCGACGAGGGGCGCGCCGTCCCCGGCCGGCGCCCGCTGCCGGAGTGGGTGGCCTCCGCCACCGACCTCCAGGACGACCCGCGCACGTCGATCGTGGAGGGCCAGTGGGACCTGGTCGGCGTCGACGGCACCTGGGTCGACCGCGAGGCGGGCCCCGGCGCCGTCCCCGTCGTGGACGGGGAGCGTGCGGTGGTGCTGGAGCCGATCTCCCTCCCGCACAGCTGGCGGACCGGCCGCCGCCATCCGCACCTCACCGGTTGGCTGCGGGTCGAGGAGGAGCTGTCCCCGGAGGAGGGGGCGGTGTGGTGGTCCCGGGCCCACGCGTCCGGCAGCGTCGTGCACCCGATGCTCCCCGCTCCGCCGCCCCCGCCCGCGCCGGCCCCGGGAGCGCCGCCGCTCCCCGCGGAGCCGTGGGGCGTGCCGCAGGCGTACCAGCACGACTTCGTGCCGCCGCCGGTCCAGGACCACGGGGCGCCCGGCCACGCTGCCCAGGGACCGGCCCCCGACGCCGGGAGCCCCGCCCCGGAGCCCTGGGGTGCGCCGTCCGCGCACGGCGGGGCGCCGGCCCCGGTCGACGACGTCCCGGCGCACGGGACCCGGGGCGGGACGGGCGGGCACCGAGCCGGAACCCCCGCCCCGTACGACGAGTGGGAGGCCCCGGCCACCGAGCGCACCGCCCCGGCCCCGTCCGACCCGTGGGACGCCCCGGCTCCGCCCGGTGGGTGGGGGGCTCCGGCCACCGAGAGCACGGTTTCCGCGCCGCCGGAGCCCTGGGGAGAGCCCCAGGACTTCCGCGAGGCCCTCGCGTGGGAGGACCCGGCGGCCGTCCCGCCGCCTCCGCCCGCGTCCTGGGAGGAGCCCCAGGACTTCCGCGAGGCCCCCGCGTGGGAGAACCCGGCGGCCGTCCCGCCGCCTCCGCCCGCGTCCTGGGAGGAGCCCGTGGTCCGGAGCGCGCGGTCCGCCACTGCGCCCGGCGGGTCCCGGCCCCTCGGCGCCGTCCACATGGACCCCCTGCCCGAGGGCGTCTCGGACAGTTCCGGCTGGGGCCCCTCCTGGAAGGACTGATCCAGGGGACTCAGGAGGGGCCGCCGCGCCGGTGGGCCGTCAGTCCCCCGCGGCGTCGGCCGGGCGGGACTGGAGCGCCGCCCAGATCAGCGGGGCCTGGAGCGGCACCCGGCCCCAGGCGACCAGTTTGCTGTCGGCGGGGCCGGGCAGTCTGCCCGAACCCGAGTCGAGGGCCATCCGCACGTTGGCCGGCCACACGGCGAGCAGCAGCGCGGCGCTGGCGGGACCGGCCCACCGCCTGCGCGTGAGCAGGCCGACACCGCAGGCCAGTTCGGCGACGCCGCTGCCGTACACCCACGCGCGCGGCTCGGGCAGGCTGCGGGGCATGATCGCCTGGAAGGGCTTGGGCGCCGCGAAGTGCAGCACGCCCGACGCCACGAACAGGCCGCCGAGCGCGTACGGAGCGGCGCGGCGCGCCTTGGACAGCAGGCCGCCGGTCTTCTTCGAGGGGGTCATGGGCTCTCCTCCTGGGCTGGTGGTCCGCGCCGATCACCCCAACCTACTCGCTGGTAGGTTCCGGTGTCCGGACCGCCCTCCGGGAGCGGTCCGGCGCCTCCGTACCGGCCGACCAGGTGCGTTCCCGCCCCGCCCCTGCGGGCTCCCGACCGGCCCGACGAGCCCCCACACGCGGAGGGCCGACCTCGCCCCGCCGTGCGGGCCCGGCCGGATACGCCCCCGCGCCACCCTCCGCCGAACGGGCTCCCGCCCCGTTCCCGCCCGCCCCGTTCCCGCCCGGCGCGGTCCGCCCCCGGAACGCCGAGGGCCCCGGAACCCGGGAACGGGTTCCGGGGCCCTCGCGGGTCACCGCCTCAACAGCAGCGCGCACCGGGATTGGTGTCGCCCTTGTCCGTGTGGTGGCGCCAGAAGACGCGCTCGGTCATCGGCTCCTCACCCGGGTGCACCCTGGAGTGGTGCTCCAGGTAGATCTCGTAGGCCCTCGCGCCCACGACGCCCCGGGCGATCTGCCACGCCTCCCGGAGGCCGCGCGCCAGGTTCGCCCCGAACTCCGAGCGTGTCGGCATGCCCTACTCCTTCTTCGCGTCCGGGGAACCGCCCCCGGTGTCGCCGTCCGTTCCCGGCGGCCCCCCGGCGGCCGCGATCTCCTCGGCGAACGCCTTCTCCTCCTTGGTGGCGACGAGGCCGGAGGGGGCCCAGATCTTCGACCGCTCGTACGGGGTCTCGGTGGTGGGCAGCGTACCGTCGGGGGCCCGCAGCGCCTTGATCCACACCCGGACCGAGTCGACCAGGATGATGACGATCAGCAGCGCGAACAGGGCCGACAGGATGCCGTCCACGGTCGTGTTCACCACGACCTGGCGCATCGCGGACTCGCCCTGGATCGCGCCGACACTGGTCTCGCCGTTGGCGAGGGCGTCGGAGAACTGCTGGCGCTGGGCGAAGAAGCCGATCTTCGGGTCGGCGGAGAACACCTTCTGGTAGCTGGCGGTCAGCGTGACGATCGCGTCCCACGCCAGCGGCACCAGCGTCACCCACGCGTACTTGGCGCGGCCCGACTTGATGAGCAGCGTCGTGCACACCGCGAGCGCGACCGCGGCCAGCAGCTGGTTGGCGATGCCGAACAGCGGGAACAGCTGGTTGATGCCGCCCAGCGGGTCGTTGACGCCCGCCCACAGGAAGTAGCCCCACGCGGCCACGATCACCGCGCTGCAGAACCACGCCCCGGGCTTCCAGCTCGGGTCGCGCATCGGCTTGTACACGTTGCCCAGGGTGTCCTGGAGCATGAAGCGGCCCACGCGGGTACCGGCGTCCACGGTGGTGAGGATGAACAGCGCCTCGAACATGACCGCGAAGTGGTACCAGAACGCCATCATGGCGTCGCCGCCGAACACCTCGGAGAAGATGTACGCGGCGCCCAGGGCGAACGTCGGCGCACCGCCGGTGCGCGCGAGGATCGAGTCCTCCTCGATCAGGTCCGCCGTGTGCTGGAGCGTCGCGGCGTCGATGGTGAAGCCGAGCTGGCTCACCACCTGGGCGGCGCTCTCCACGCCCTCGCCCAGGGCGGTCGCGGGCATGTTCATCGCGAAGTACACGCCGGGGTCGATGATGCAGGCCGCGATGAGGGCCATGATCGCCACGAACGACTCGGTCAGCATCGAGCCGTAGCCGATCATCCTGACCTGGCCCTCCTTCTCGATGAGCTTCGGGGTGGTCCCCGACGAGATCAGCGAGTGGAAGCCGGACAGGGCGCCGCAGGCGATGGTGATGAACACGAACGGGAACAGCGAACCGGCGAACACCGGGCCCTGGCCGTTGAACGCGAACTCGGTGAACTGCGGGAGCTGGAGCTTCGGCATCGCCACGATGATCGACACCGCGAGCAGCACGACCACGCCGACCTTCATGAAGGTCGACAGGTAGTCGCGCGGGGCCAGCAGCAGCCACACGGGCAGGACCGAGGCGACGAAGCCGTAGACGATCAGGCCGAAGGTCAGCTCGTTCGGCGTGAACAGGAAGACCTCGCGCAGCACCGCGTGCTCGGCCACCCAGCCGCCGCCGACGATGGCGAGCAGGAGCAGCACCACGCCGATGGCGGAGGTCTCCATGACCTTGCCCGGCCGCAGATAGCGGAGATACACTCCCATGAACAGGGCGATCGGGATCGTCATGATCAGGGAGAACGAGCCCCACGGCGAGTCCGCGAGCGCGTTGACCACGACCATGGCGAGCACGGCGAGCAGGATGATCATGATCGCCATCACGGCGATGAGCGCGGCGATGCCGCCGACCGGGCCGATCTCCTCGCGGGCCATCTGGCCGAGCGAGCGGCCGTTGCGCCGGGTGGAGAAGAACAGCACCACCATGTCCTGCACGGCACCGGCGAAGATGACGCCGAGGATGATCCAGATGGTGCCCGGCAGGTAGCCCATCTGGGCGGCCAGGACGGGACCGACCAGGGGCCCGGCTCCGGCGATGGCGGCGAAGTGGTGACCGAACAGGACCCGGCGGTCGGTCGGGTGGTAGTCGGCCCCGTTATTGAGGCGCTCCGCAGGGGTTGCCCGGGTGTTGTCGGTCATCAGCACCTTGTACTGAATGAACCGCGCGTAGAACCGGTACCCGATGGCATAGGACGAGAGCGCAGCAAAGATCAACCAAGCGGCCGAGATCTCCTCACCCCGGTTGAGCGCGATGACGCTCCACGCGAGTGCGCCCACGAGGGCGACGGCGATCCAGACGGCGATGCTCCTGGGTGTCCATTTCGGCTTCGGCGGTTGGGCCGCCTGCCTACTGATCGGAACAGAGGACATCCGATCATTCTCCTCTTCTTACTGGCAACCACCAGGGAGGATCCGGTGGTCTGGTAGCGACCATCGTGCCCAGAGGAGAGGTTGTAACTGGCGTCACAAAGACACCGATTGGATCACGGATTCAATACCGTGGGAACTTTCCCGTAATGCAGGTTTTCGGGCGTCCGGGCTGGTCCTCCGCGCGGACGGGTGCACCGTCGGGGGGTCCGGCACGGGCACAATGTGGAGATGAACCAGCGAATCCCGGACACCGCCCCCTCCACGGACTTCTCCGCACTGGAAGACGGTGCGGTCACCCTCGCGAGGGTGACCGGGGAGACCGGGGGAGACCTCGTGCTCCGCCGAGTGGGAGCCCACTACGAGATCTACTCCAACGGGGTGTTCCTCATGGACACCCGCGACGGCACCTCCGAGAGGGAGATGGTGCGCGCCGGCCTGGCGGCCCTCCCGGAGGGGCGCTCCCGCTCCCGCGTCCTCATCGGGGGGCTCGGCGTGGGCTTCTCCGCGAGGGAGGCCCTGGAGAGCCCCAAGGTGTCGCTCGTGGACGTCGTCGAACTCGAACCCCAGGTGATCGCCTGGCACGACGGGGAGCTGGGCGAGGCCGCCGAGTACGTCCACCGGGACCCGCGCTGCCGGGTCCACAACGCCGACATCGTCGCGTGGCTGGCCGCGGCGTCCGCGAAGGCGAAGCCGCCCCGCTACGACGTGATCTGCCTGGACACCGACAACGGCCCCGACTGGACGGTGGTCGAGAACAACAACCGCCTCTACGAGGCGGCGGGGCTGGAGCAGCTCACCCGCCTGATGGCCCCCGGCGGGGTTCTCGCCTTCTGGAGCGCCAACGAGGTGGAGAGCTTCGAGGCCCTGCTGCGCGAGCACTTCACGGAGGTCGAGGTCATGGAGGTGACGGTCTCGCACAGCGTGCCCGACGTGGTCTACCTGGTCAGCGACCCCAAGGCCCCGTAGCCGACCGACCGGGCCGGCGCGGCCGTGTCCGCCTCCGGGCGGCGGGTCGCGCCGGACACCGGCGGTACGGGTCTCAGGCCTTGTTCTGCGCCATGTAGCCGGCGAACTCCTCCAGGGAGATCCGGGAGTCGCCGTCGCCGTCCATGGAGCGGACCACCTCGGCGGCCTGCTCATCGGTGCACTCGTCGCCGAGGTTGCGCATGAGGGAGGCCAGCTCCTGGGCGGAGATGAGCCCGTCGCCGTCGGTGTCGACGAGGGCGAACGTGGCCGCGTACTCGGTGGTGGGCATCTGTGGCTCCAGGGGTCGGGGTGCGTTCGGCGAAAGGCTACCGGGGGCGGAGCGCTCCCGGGAAGCGCCGCCCTCCCCGGACACGGGGAAGGGGCCGCGCACACCGGCGCGGCCCCTTGGTCCCTGTTCTGCGCGGCCCGTGCGCCGACCGGAAGGGTGCGCGGCCCCCTCCCTCCGCCGCGCCCCCGCCCTCGCGGCGAAATGGGGCGCCGACACCGGCCACAGGTGCGGGGCCGTCGGGGTCAGGGCTCCTCGCGTGCCACGGGCGCCGGTTCCGGCCGGTCCGCTAGCGGCTGCCCACGGACGCCCGCGAGCCGATCCAGCGGGCGATGACCGTGAACAGCACCACCAGGACGAACAGGCACAGCGCCGCGCCCCAGGCGCGGTCGACACCGGCCTCGAAGGGCTGGGCCGCGCCCCGGTACAGCTGCATCGGCACGGCGCCCTGCGGCGACCCCTGCATGGCCGTGACGATCAGGCCCGAGCCGAACGCGGTCAGCAGCAGCGGAGCCGTCTCACCGATGCCGCGGGCGATCGCCAGCATCGAGCCGGTGGTCAGGCCGGGCGCGGCGGCGGGCAGCACGGTGTGCACGATGGTCTGCCACTTGCGCGCCCCGAGGCCGTAGCTGGCGTTGCGGAGCTCGTTGGGCACCAGGCGGAGCATCTCCTCCGCCGACCGCGTCACGATCGGCAGCATCATCACCGCGATCGCCACCGCGCCCACGAACGTGCCGAAGCCCAGGCCGCCCCATCCGATCACGAGAAGGCCGTACACGAAGAGGCCGACGAAGATCGACGGGATGCCCGTCATCACGTCGGTGAAGAAGCGGATCGAGGAGGTCAGCCGGTTCGGCCCGTACTCCACGATGTAGACCGCCGTCGCGATGCCGAACGGGATCGACATGAGGATCGACAGCGCCATGATGTACAGCGTGCCGACGAAACCGGCCGCGTAGCCGCCGCCCTCGCGGCGCGGCGGAGGCTCGGTCTGGGTGAAGAAGTCCAGGTTGACCACGCCGATGCCGCGCCGGGTGACCTCGAAGATGATGAGGACCAGCGGGATCATGGCGAGGACCATCGCGGCGGTCAGGACCACCGTCGCGGAACGGTTCTTGAACCTGCGGAACCCGGAGCCGGGGGGACGCTGGCTCAGCGGGGCGGGCCGTGCGGCCTGAGGGGTGGTGGTCGTGGTGCTCATACGGCGGCGTCTCCCGTGAACTGTCCCAGGCGCCACACGATGACGCGGGCCAGGATGTTGACGATCATCGTGACGAGGAACAGGGCGACACCGATCGCCATCAGCGCGGTCCTGGTCTCCGGCGAGGACTCGCCGAACGTCGCGGCGATGTGCGACGCCATGCTGCTTCCGGTGCCGAACAGGCTCGCGCCCCAGCCCTGGGACCCGCCGATCAGCATCAGCACGGCGATGGTCTCGCCCAGGGCGCGGCCCAGGCCCAGCATCGCGGCGGCCACGATGCCCGAGAAGCTGGCGGGCAGCACCACCTTGGTGATGACCTCCCACCGGGTGGACCCGAGAGCGTAGGCGGCCATCTGCTGTTCCAGCGGCTGGACGGCGACGACCTCGCGGATGATGGCGGTCATGATCGGCAGGATCATGATGGCCAGGACGATGCCGGCGGGGAAGTAGCCGACGCCGCGCACCGGGCCCTCGAAGAGGAAGAACCAGCCCATGGTGCCTTCGAGCCAGTCGAAGAAGGGCCGCATGACGTTCGGCAGGAACCAGTGCAGGCCCCACAGGCCGAAGATGACGCTGGGCACCGCGGCGAGCAGCTCGACCGTGTAGGAGAGCGGCTTGGCGATGCGGCGCGGCGCCAGGTGGGTCAGGTACACGGCGACCATGATCGACAGCGGCAGTGCGATGGCGATCGCGATCACCGACGTGATCAGGGTGCCGTAGATGAACGGCCAGGCGCCGTACGTGCCGGTGATCTCCGTGCGGGAGCCGCCGGCCGTCCACTCGTCACCGAGGAGGAAGCCGAAGAAGCCCTCCTTCGCGAAGATGGGCCAGGCCTCGGACGTCGTCCGGATGACCATCAGAGCCAGGATGACCAGCACGATGGTGCCGCAGGCCGCGACGACCCACTTGAAGATCGGGTCTGCCAGGCGCCCCTTGCCGGACGTGAGCGTCCCCCGCCGGGGGTCCTCAGGGGCCTGTGGGGCCTCGGGGGCCTCGGTGGACATGTGCTTCTCCTCGGTGGCTTTCGTGGGAGTGGAGAGCGTCCCGCCCCGGCGCCTCGGGACGGAGGGGGATGAGGGGCGGGGCCGGGGTACGTCGACCCCGGCCCCTCTGGAGGGTTACTCCGTCGCTTCGGCGTCCTCGTCGGCACCGGCGTCGGCGTCGGCCTCACCGCCGCCGTTCTCGGCGTTGGTCTTCTCCAGCTCGGCGATGACGCGGTCGGTCAGCTCCGCGTTGAGCGGGGCGTAGCCCAGCTCGCCGGCCAGGTCCTGGGCGCCCTGGTCGGTCAGGGCCCAGGTCCAGAAGTCGATGATCGCGTCGGCGTTGGCCTGGTCGTAGCCGCAGGTGTAGGTGAAGATCCAGTTGGAACCCGCGATCGGGTAGCCCTCGCCACCGATGTTGTCGATGGAGAACTGGAAGTTGTCCGGGATCTCGGCCTCGCCGGTGGCGGCGATCGTCGACTCCAGGGTCGGCTCGATCGGCGTGCCGTCCTCGTTGACGATGTGGGCGACGGCCAGGTCGGCCTCCTGGGCGAAGGACTGGTTCACGTAGCCCAGGCCGCCCGGGTTCTGGGTGATGCCCTGGGCGACGCCGTCGTTCTGCTGGCCGCCGACCAGGCCGTCGGCCCAGTCCAGCTCCTTGCCCTCGCCGTACTCGTCCGCCCACGACTCGACCTCGGTGGTCAGGTAGTGCGAGAACACGTAGGTGGTGCCGGAGCTGTCGGCGCGGTGCACCGGGATGATCTCGTCGTCCGGCAGGTCCATGTCCGGGTTGAGCTCGGCGATCGCCGGGTCGTCGAACGTGGTGATCTCGGTGGAGTAGATCCCCGCGAGGGTCTCCGCGTCCAGGACGAGGCCGTCCAGGTCGGGGTTGCTCAGGGCGATGACGACCGCGCCGAACACGACGGGGAACTGCACGGCCTCGCAGCCGCGGGCCTCGGCGGCGGCAGCGAGGTCCTCCTCGCCCAGGAACTCCTCGGAGGAGCCGAAGTCGACGGTCTGCTCGAGGAACTGCTCGACGCCCGCACCGGAGCCGACGCTCTGGTAGTTGACGCTGACCCCGGGCTGGACGCCGTTGGAGTACTCGTAGATCCAGTCCTGGAACAGGGGATCGGGGAAGCTGGCTCCGGCGCCGGTCAGCTGCGCGCTGAGATCGCCGCCACCACCGTCCGCACCGTCACCTGCTGCGTCGCCGCCACCACCGCACGCCGTGGCGAGCAGGGGGATGGCCGCCAGGACGGCGAGCTTGGAACGCCCGTTGCGCATGTCGTAGTTCTCCTCGTTGAATCACCGCTGTCGGGGCTGACGTGAAACGACAGTAAGTGCGCAGAAAGTCGCGCTGACATCGAAATGGAGGCTGGATGGTAGAAGACGGGTGAATGCGGAGTGAATGGAGGTCACCGTTTAATAACGGCGGGGTTGTTCTGCTGTTGTCGGCTTCTGTCATGTGCCTGGAACACACGGTGATGACCTGCGGGTATGCCGACGCCTGCGGGGTTTTCTCCGTGACCGAACGGCAAGGAAGGTGACGTGTCCGGTTGCCCGTGGATTCACCTTCACGTGTGTCGGGCGGCAAAGTGACGCCGAGATGAACAATGGGTCGCTCCGGTGTCCGGCGGAGGACCCTGAGTGTTCGTCGACAGCGCTTTACATTCGCTCAACCACCATTCGCGGTATCGAGCCGGTATCCGATTCCGCGCACCGTGTGGATGAACCGGGGCTGCGCCTCGGAGTCGCCCAGCTTGTGCCTCAGACGGCGGATGTGCACGGCGATCGTGTTGTTCACCGGCGGGAGGGGCTTGTGCCACACCTCGGTCCACAGCTCCTCGCGGCTGACCACCCGCCCGTTGTTGCGCAGCAGGAAGTCCATGATCCCGAACTCCCGCAGGGCCAGGTTGACCGGGTTCCCGTCCACGAACAGCCGGTGCCCCAGGGCGTCCAGCTCCAGGGCGCCCGAGCGGAGCGCGGCGGGCGAGGCCCCGTGCTCCGGGCCGGAGGGGTCCGCCCCGGGGAGCGAGCCGCGCAGCAGGGCCGCCAGTTCCGGGATCCGGTAGGGGCGGCTCACGCACGCCGTGGCGCCGGCCGCCAGGGCCCGCATCGCCCGCTGGGAGTCGCCCGGCCCCACCCCGATGAGTATCGGGATCTCGGTCGCCCGGCGGGTGACCCGCACCAGCGTCTCCAGGTCCACCTCGGGCGGGGTCGCGCTGGTCACCAGCGTGTCCGGCCGCATCATCCCCACCCGGAGCAGGGCCTCCGCTCCGTCGACGCACACGGTGATGTCCACGTCGTGGCCGCTCAGCGACAGCACCAGCTGGTGGGACTGCTCCGACTCGGGTTCGACCAGCAGCACCCGCAACGGGCCCTCCCACCGGTCCGGGCGCTCCACCCAGTCCGTCTCCCCCAGGGCACCCGAGGGAGGGGGGACGGACGCGGAGGGCGTGAGCGCGGGCATGGGGGGTCCACTTCGTCGAAGGTGCGGGGAGGGCGGTCCCGTCGCGGTGGTCCCGTCCCGGCCGGCCCCCGGCGGGCGCCGACGGGGCCTCGCGACCGCTGGTCGCGCCGGGTGGGACCGCGGAGCCGATCAGCCGAAGCGGCCTCACTATCGTTGGTCGCGCCGGGTGGGACCGCGGAGCCGATCAGCCGAAGCGACCGGCGATATAGTCCTCCGTGCGCTGGTCGGAGGGCTTGCTGAAGATCGTGGTGGTCTCGTCGTACTCGACCAGGCTGCCGTAGCGGTCGCCCTCGTCGTCCACCCCGGCGGTGAAGAACGCGGTCCGGTCGGACACGCGCGCCGCCTGCTGCATGTTGTGGGTCACGATGACGATGGTGTACTCGCTGGCCAGCTGGTACATCAGGTCCTCGATCTTGAGGGTCGCGATGGGGTCGAGCGCGGAGCACGGCTCGTCCATCAGGATCACCTCGGGGTTCACCGCGATCGTGCGCGCGATGCACAGGCGCTGCTGCTGGCCGCCGGAGAGGGCGAAGGCGCTCTCCTTGAGCTTGTCCTTGACCTCGTCCCACAGGGCGGCCTTGGTCAGCGTCTCCTCGACCAGGTCGTCCATGTTGCCCCGGGCGCCGTTGATGCGCGGACCGTAGGCCACGTTGTCGTAGATCGACTTCGGGAACGGGTTGGGCTTCTGGAAGACCATGCCGATCCGGCGGCGGACCTCGATCGGGTCCACCTCGGAGGCGTACAGGTCCTCACCGTGGTAGGTCACCCGGCCCTCGATGCGGGCACCGGGGATGAGGTCGTTCATCCGGTTGAGCGTCCGCAGGACGGTGCTCTTCCCGCAACCGGACGGGCCGATCATCGCGGTGATCTGCCGCGGTCCGACCTTGAGGTTCACGTCGCGCACGGCCTTGTTGGACCCGTAGTGGATCGAGAGGCCGGAGACGTCGAAGACGGGGTCTCCGAGACCAGGGACCTCGCGGTTGTACCGGACGGTGTCGGGTGCGACGCCGCGACCGGACTCGGTGCCTCGATCGGTGCCGCGAGGGGTCGCGGTGTTGCTGACAGACATGGGTCCACTTCCGGGTCGGACGGTGCTTGCGCGGTCATGGGGGGTAGAACCGGCGGAGCGCGGTCGAATCCCATGCAAATCCGTCCACATGAAGCCCGGGTGAACGATCCTCGTGGCCTAGGTGAACGTGCGCGGTGAACTCGGAGGCGTTCCGAACGCCGAGCGTTGTCGACCTGTCACCGAAGGCGGGCACGGGCGTGGCCGACCCGTGCCCGGGCACGCGAACGCCCGGCCCCGCCGTTGTCACGGGAGGGCCGGGCGTGGGGTTTCCGGTGTCCCGGGTTACTCCGGGGCGTCGCCGCCCTGTTCGGTGATCTTCTGGCGCACCTCGTCCATGTCCAGCTCCTTGGCCTGGGTGATCAGGCTCTCCAGCGCCTCGGAGGGCAGAGCGCCCGGCTCGTTGTAGATGACGGTGCGCTCGCGCACGATCATCAGCGTCGGGATGGACTGGATCTTGAACTCGAAGGCCAGTTCGCGCTGAGCCTCGGTGTCCACCTTGGCGTGCACGATGTCGGTGTGGGTGTCCGCGGACTTCTCGAAGACCGGGGCGAACTGCCGGCAGGGACCGCACCAGTCCGCCCAGAAGTCGATGAGGACGAAGTCGTTGTCCTTCAGCGTCTCCGCGAAGTTGTCCTTGGTGAGCTCGACCGTGGGCACGTGGTCTCCTGATCTCTTCGTTGGTTGGAGTCGACCGTCGGCCAACCGCCATCTCTCAGTCCTACAGCGGTCGTGCCCACTCGTTTGTTCCGCATGCGTTGCCGATGGCACGGACACCCGCCCCAGATGGGCGATTTCCAACACAACACGTGTTACATACCTGTTGGGGAGGAAAGGCGAACCGCGGCTAGTGTCGATCGAGAGGCACGGACCCACTGTGTGGCAACGTGACCGGGCGGGGACGGAAAACGGGAAGTGCCATGCGAACGGGGGTGGCCGTGAAGGACGCCGCGGCACCGGAAGACGACGCGCCGGATCGGCCCGTCGACTACCGGTTCACACTCGCGAACGAGCGCACCTTCCTCGCCTGGGTGAGGACTTCCCTGGCCCTCCTCGCCGGCGCCGTGGCGGTCCTGCACCTGCTGCCCCTCGGCTGGGCGGAGTGGTCCCGCACCGCGGTCGGCCTGCTCCTGGCGGCACTGGCCGGGGTCATCACGGTCTACGCCCCGCTGCGCTGGTACCGCGTGCAGAGGATCATGCGCCGCGGCGGCACTCTGCGGCTGAGCCTGCTCCCGCTGGTCACCGCGTTCGCTGTGGGGCTGGTGTGCGCCCTCGTCCTGCTGGGCAACCTCCTGTGAACGCGCCCGTCGAGCGCGGCGACCCCGGGCTCCAACCCGAACGCACCCTGCTGTCCTGGCAGCGGACGCTCATCCTGCTCGCGGTGGTGGGGATGCTGTTCCTGCGCGGCGCGCTCACCCACGACGCCGCCGCCGCACTCCGGGCGTCCCCGTCGGTGCGCGTGGCCACGACGGCGGGTCTGCTGCTCGTGTGCGCCGTACTCGGCGCGCACCTGTGGGTGCGCTGGCGGAGGACCGCGTACGGCACCCGGGACCCGGAGGGGGACGGGCCCCCGTTGTCCGTGGCCCGACCGTGGGCGATGGCGCTCCTGTGCGCGACAGTGCTGGCCCTGAGCGTGGTCCTGGTGCTGACGGAGCTGCTGGGTCTCTGACCGGTGCCGCGTGCCGCTGCGACGGCTCGCGGCACGGGCCGTCCGCGTGCGGACCCCGAGTCCTGTCCTCCCTATGCCCTGTTCGGGCCGGGCGGCGGAGAGCCCGGCGCGGTCGCTCCTGCCCTCCGCGGGCCTGGAGCGCGCCGGAGCCCGCCGGGGCGGGCGGCCACCCGTCGTGGCACCGGCGACAGGTCCTCTCGCCGCCGTCGTGCCGTCACGCCGTAGGGGCCGGCGGGGGCGGGGAGGCGCCCCTGGCCGGTCGTGCGGAAGGAGGTCCTACACGGGTTCGGGTACGGCCCGCGGCGTGTTCCGGTGCTCGACGATCGACCGGATGATGTCGTTGAGGTCGCGCTCGGGCCGGTAGCCGATCAGGCGACCCGCCAGCGACGTGTCCGGGTAGCGGCGCTGCATGTCCTCGTAGCCGTCGCCGTAGGCCTTCTCGTAGTCGATGTAGGTGATCGCGCTCGACGAACCGGTGAGCTCCACGACGCGGTCGGCGAGACCCTTGATGGAGATCTCCTCGTGGCCGCCGAGGTTGACGGCCCGGTTGAAGGCCTCCGGGGTCTCCATCAGTCCGAGGAGGCCGGGCACCACGTCGAACACCGAGCCGAAGCATCGGCGCTGCGTCCCCGTTCCGTACACGGTGATCGGCTCCCCCGACATCGCCTGGTCGACGAACCGGGGGACGACCATGCCGTAGCGGCCGGTCTGGCGGGGACCGACCACGTTGAACAAGCGGGCGATCACGCACGGGACGCCGGACTCGGAGCCGTGCACGTAGGCGACCAGTTCGTCCAGCCCCTTGGCCGCGGCGTAGGACCACCGGCTCTTGGTCGCGGAACCGTAGATCCGGTCGTCGTCCTCCTTGAGCCCGTCGGCGTCGTTCTTGCCGTACACCTCGCTGGTCGACGCGATCATGTACGGCACCCGGTGCGCGACGGCCGACTCCACCACGTTCTCGGTCCCGTGCAGGTTGACCCTCAGGGAGCGCAGCGGGTTGTCGACGATGTTGTAGACGCCCACGGCCGCGGCGAGGTGGAACACCGTGTCCGCCTCCGCGACCAGGTCGTCGACCAGGTCCCTGTCCAGGACGTCCCCGCGCACGAAGCGAAATCCGGGCGAACCCTCCGCCTGGGCGAGGTTGTCGGCGGAGCCGGTCGACAGGTCGTCCAGAACCGTCACCTCGTATCCCCGTGCGACCAGGTGGTCGCACAGGTGAGAGCCGATGAACCCGGCTCCTCCGGTCACTACAGCCTTCATGGTTTCCCCTCCACTGCGGGCGATGTGCGTTGCGGTACTTCCGGAGTTGCGCGAGCGGGGCGCGTGTCGGAGAAGTGTGTGGACCGGGACGCGGCCCGGTCGTTCAGGCCAGACAGCGCAGCACGTGGAAGCCCTCCCCGAGGGCGACCCCGGCCTGCATGCCGCGGAGGACGGCGAGGCTGCGCAGGGTCAGCTCGGAGCGCGTGTGCGGGTGCGTGTGGCTCTGCGACCCGTACAGCTCCATGCCGAGGAGCTTGTCCAGCAGTTGCGGCTCGTCCAGCTCGACGACGAGGTTCGGGGGCGCCACCGGCTCGGACCGCCACTGGTCGGCGGCCTCCTCGTAGGCCAGCACCAGGCGCGGGTGGTGCCGCAGGGCGGCGTTCGAGGGGCGCAGGGCGGTGTGCACGGCCTCGGCCGTGACCTGGTGGTCCTGGTTGTAGCTGGTGCGGTGCGGGGCCAGCACCACGGTCGGCCTGAGCCGCTCGATCGACAGCGGGCTCCCGCGCTCGATCAGCTGGGTCAGGTCAACCCGGGGGACGGTGTCGAGCCGCAGGTGGTGGGCGTCGCCGGGGAGGGCCATGTGCCAGTCGTCCCAGCGGAAGTGGTCGGAGACCTTCTTGATCTCCGCGTAGCGCTCCTCGGCTGTGGAGAAGCCCTTCGGCGACTGGTCGGCGGTGTCCCCGACGGTGAGGAACTGGACGAACACCTCGGCGCCGGCGCTCTTGGCCTTGCTCATGAGGCCGCCGCAGCCGAGGATCTCGTCGTCCGGGTGGGGCGCGTAGACCAGGATGCGTTCCTGTGACCAGTCCGTCGTCATGCCGGTTTCCCGTCCTTAACCGAGGTGGGGCGATCGGGGTTGTCCCGAACCCGTGGAGAGGTCCCGGACCCGCGGGCGCGGGCGGGACCCCGGTCCGCGTGCCGACACGCGGTCAGCTCAGGGTTCTCGCCCGGCGGAGCACGTGGAGCGCGTCCGGCCCGGCGTTGAGCAGGAGGTCGATCGCCGACAGGCGCGGTAGGAAGCCGGCGTCTCCGCGCGTGTGCTGCGGGTACACCGGATGCCGGAAGTCCTGCCACTCGACGCCGATCCCGTAGCGGCGCAGGGTCCCGACGTCCAGGTAGTCCTTGGCGCCGTCGCCGGAGAGCATGACGTCCGCGCCGGCCTTGGCGCAGATCTGGGCGAGCAGCTCGCTCTTGCGGCCGGGGAAGTCCCCGATCTCGCTCGCGAGCACCAACGGGGTGTCGATCCCGTAGCAGCGCATCAGCATGCGGATCGTCTCCGTGGCGAGCTTCGCGAGGTTGTCCCACTCTCTTTCGTACAGGTGGGCGATTTCATCGCGGTATTCGCGCCAGTAAGGAGCTCTGCGGTAACAGTGTTCCGAGAGTGCCTTGTAGTGCTTGGTCCTCCATTGCTGCCCGTTGTCAATATGCTTGTCCAGTATGCGATCGTCGCGCTTGCCCTGGTTGACCGGCACGGTTAGCAGGACGGGCTCGTCCCGGCCCGCGACGTAGTTTCGGTTCTGCCATCCGCGCCGTTCAAACTGAACCGTGTCCAATACGACAAAACGGTCGGAACGGTCGATCTTGTCGAGGAGGCCCAGCCAGGGCAGATAGTGCGGCTGGTGGAGCGCCACCCGAGTGATCGGCTCCAGGGGCTCGATGTCATCGCTGGTGACAGTGTTGCTCATGGGTCCGCAGTCATCCCTGTTGCGGGCCGGATCAGGCGAGGGGGATGGTGAGCCGCCGATCACTCCGAGCATTCTCCTTCTCTCCATGGGTCGCCCTCTGCAAGGATTGGCCTGGTTCCAGACAGCCGTAATAAACCAGGGGCGTGCTCTGCCCCAGGTCCTCCTCGCAAATATCTTCTAATGGGTACCACCTCACGCAAGCCCGTGTATACGATTTGCGTGGCCTACATAGGACGCGAACCAGGGTCAACCGCTCCGTGTCGTAGGACGTCAACCTAACACCGACTTTGCGGGTCAATGTCGGCCCGAAACCGATATTTCTCGGAGAGGTCCTAGCGCTGTGCGTATCGCGCGTTTCATCGGTGGCCTGCTGACCGGGTTGATCGCCCTGGTCCTCGCCGTCTCACTCTTCGTCTACTGGTTCGCGTTCGCCGCGGACATGGCGGCCGCAGCGGGTCTGGGCGCGTTCGGCTACGTGTTCCTGTGGCTGGCGTTCGGAGCCAACCTCCTGCTGTGGACCGCCATCGGCCTCCTGCGGCTGAGCGAGGACTCGATCCGCGCCGTGGTCCGGCCGCGCGCGCGGCGGCGCCGGCCCGTCCGGCACGCCTCCCCGGAACGGGTCCTGGTCGGAGCGGGCGCCCCCGAGGCGGGCGCGGTCAGGGCCGGACTCCCCGGCGGGCCGACCGGATCCGTCGCCGTGTCCCACGCCGCGGGGGAGGCCGAGACAGCCCCCGAGGGCGCCGACGGCGACCCCGGCGTCTCCCTCGCGGTCATCATCCCCGCGCACAACGAGGAACCCGTCATCCACGCGGCCATCGGCTCCGCGCTGAGCCTGTTCAACCGCTGGGACATCTACGTCGTCTCCGACTCCTCCAAGGACTCCACCGCGGAGATCGCCGCCAGGACCGGCGTCAACGTGCTCGAACTCCTCACCAACCGCGGCAAGGCCGGGGCCATCGAGGCGGTCATCGAGGAGTTCTCCCTGACCGAGAACTACGGCGGGGTCCTCATCCTCGACGCTGACACCGAACTCGACCCGGGGTACGTGGAGGGGGCGAGGCGGCAGCTGGAGGACCCGACGGTCGCGGCCGTCGCGGGATTCGTCGTCTCGGAGTGGAAGCCCGAGGAGCGCACGGTCGTCGGCAGGACGATCTCCGCGTACCGGGACCGCCTGTACTTCATGCTCCAGTACCTCATGCGGTTCGGGCAGACCTGGAGGTACACCAACACGGCGTTCATCGTGCCGGGCTTCGCCAGCGTCTACCGCAGCGAGGCGCTGAGGGAGATCGACGTCAACCCCAGGGGGCTGGTGATCGAGGACTTCAACATGACCTTCGAGGTGCACCACAAGCGCCTGGGCCGCATCTCGATGAACCCCGACACCAAGGCCTACAGCCAGGACCCCTTCACGTTCGCCGACTACTACAAGCAGGTCAGCCGGTGGACGCTGGGCTTCTGGCAGACCGTGCGCAGGCACAGGTTCTGGCCGAGCGTCTTCTGGGCGTTCCTCGCGCTCTACATCGCCGAGGTCGTGCTGGTCTCCCTGGTCCTGCTGCTCACCGCGCTGCTCGGGGTGTTCGTCCTGGTGGGCACGCTCGGCGGGGCGCCGTTCGCGACACTGCCGTTCTTCGGCGGGGCCTTCACCGCGGTGTCGGCGTTCCTGCCGCTCCTGGCGATCGCCATCGGCCTGTTCGTCCCGGACTACATGCTCACGTGCCTGATGGCGATGATCCGGCGGCGGCCGTCCTACCTGCTGTACGGGCTGTTCTTCTTCCCGATCCGCCTGGTGGACGCCTACCTCTCGCTGCGCATGATCTCCAAGGCGTGGACCACCGACTCCGACGGCCGGTGGAGCAGCCCGGACCGGGTTTCCAACAAGGGCTGACCTGCGCGGATGTGAGATTGTCCGGCCTCGGCCACCCCGGGGGGCCGCTGTCCCGGACAGCGTTTAGCCTCGAGGAGGGACCCCGACCCTCCTCGGGGCGGAAGTCTTCTGAAGCGTGTGAGGTAGCGGTGGACAAGAGGCGTGTGTCGTTCGCGTTGTACAGGGTGCTCGCGTACGTGACCGGTGTTTTCCTGTTGGGGCTGACCTTCGTGGCCATGCCCGCCAAGTACCTGGTCGGTGAGACGGCCCGTTTCTCCCTGACGGCCGCGCCGCAGGGCTGGGAGCAGTGGTTCGGCCCCGAGTCGCCGCTGATGCTCTTCATCGCGATGCCGCACGGCTACATCTACATGGTGTACGTGTTCGCGGTGCTGTGGGTGGCGCTGGACCGGCGCTGGAGCGCGGCGCGCACGCTGGGCGTGGCCCTGGCGGGCACCGTCCCCGTGGTCGGTTTCGTGGTCGAGCACCGGGTGGTCAGGTCCGAGCAGGCCAAGGAGCGCGCCGCGGATGAGCGGGCTCAGGAGCCCGCGACCGCCGGCTGACCCTCCGCGCCCTCCCCGTCGGAGGCCCGTTCCCTCCGGGAGCGGGCCTCCGCCAGTTCCCGCCGCATGAGGATGATCCAGAAGACCACCGCGGAGACGCCGAACATCGCCCACTGCACCGTGTAGCTGAGGCTGCGCCAGTTGATCTTGACCTCGGTGGGCGGCTCGGGCGGCGGCACCGGGACCAGGGAGTCCGTGGCCGGGTCCTGCGCGGGCAGGGTGACGTAGCCCTCGTAGAGGGGGTGGTTCCACTCCTGGACCAGGACGGACGCGGCGATGCGCTCGACCTGCCCCTCGGAGACCTCGACGGGGACGACGCCCTCCGCGCCGACGGGCGGCAGCAGCCAGCCCGTGGCGGTGACCTCGCCGCCGGGGGCGTCGGGGATGTCCTGCCCCTCCTCGGCCCAGCCCCGGTTGACGGTGACGGCGCTGCCGTCCGCGGTGACCAGCGGGAGGATGACGTCGTGGCCGGAGACGCCGTCCACGACCCGGGGCACCAGGAGCTGGGCGCCGGTGTCGTAGTGGCCGGTGGCCTCGACCGCCTGGTTCGCGAAGGACTCCGGGTGCATGTACTCGCCCGGTTCCAACAGGTCGGCGACGGGGCGGGCGGTCGCGAGGTCCTCGACCGGGTTGGTGATGACCTCCCGGTCGGGTTCGAAGGCGCGGACGAACTGCCACGAGGTGCCTGCGACGCACACGAGGACGACGAGCAGGGCGACCAGGTGGATGCCGAGCCAGCGAGGGCTGAGGAGCGGTGATCTCACCGGTCCAGGCTATGCGCGGTTCCCGGGGGCGCCGTCATGACCCCTGGTTGACGAAGATCCGGAGCCCTTGGCGCGGGGCCTGCACAGCGATGACGATCACTTTAAGTAGTTTCTCGTGACTGAGGGTTGTTCTTCGAGGTTGGGGTGGGTAGTGTCTTCAACAACGCGGAACGACAAGATCGATCCGCGGCAGACCTTACAGGCCGCGACTCCCGGGGGGAGGAGTTGCTGGCCGCTTCCCAGGCGAGGGTTGCTTCCGTACTTTGAGGGGGGATGCGGGAGCGACCCTCGCCACCTTTTTCCGGGGGCGGGTCCACCAGGCGGTGGACCCGCCCCCGTCGTGTGTCCGACCGGGCCCCGGGGGTGTCGCGATACTTGCCGGTCAACGGTTCAACCCTCGACCGTCACCATGTGGGAGGCGGGAAGCCCGCCGGGCTGTCGTCGGGGCGTGGTGGTTCACGGTGCTCTCCTCGCTGTTCAGGTGCGGGCGGGACGGCGCGTGCGCGTTTACGGGGAAGCGGAGCGCCCCGTGGGAAATCGGGCTCGGGGTCGCGGGTGGTGCGTGGCGCGGTGAGCCGGACGAACTCCTCGAAGGTCACGGCGTGCCCTTCCAGGTCTGCTGCCCCCACGTGCCGGGGTGGAGCATCTTCGCTTCGAGAACGCCGGCGCTTTCCTCCATGAGGGTCGGCTCCACCCCGGCGACCAGGGCGGTCGCCATCCAGTACCGGGGGGTCCGCCACACCTTCCACCGGCCCGCGTGCTCCTTTCGGAGCCGGTCGAGCTCGTGCGCCTCCAGGGAGTCGAGGAGTTCGGGCGGGGTCGGCGCGGACACGGTCACGTCCCCGCGCGTCGCCTGCCAAGGGCCGGGTGTGTCTCCGGCGCGGTCGCGGCTGATCTCCCATGAGGGGTGGTCGGCCGCGACGATCTCGATCACGGACGGATGGACGCGTCGGGACGGCGCCTCGTCCGTGTGTCGGTCGGTCATCATCGCTCACCTCGGGGGTTGTGTGAGGACGACGCTACGACTCGTGACACCAGGGGGAGGACACAGTTTGTCCCCCCATGATCACGCGGTGAGCAGTCCCATCCTGTCGGCCAGTTCGGACGCCCGTCGTTGGCGCCGCCCGTCGCGCTCGTCCAGCTCTTCCAAGATGATCCGGCGCGCGTACCCGTTGTAGCGGATGGTCTCCGGTGCGGCCTCGTTCGCCGCTTCCAGGACGGAGAGGGCGACGTCCGGCTGTGCGTCGAGGTAGTAGGCGCGTGCTTGTTCGATCTCGTGCCGAGCCCGCCTCGGACGGGACGGGATCGCCGCTGACACGGTGCGGTCGGCCTGCCGGACCGATTCACCCCCCGCTCGCAGCTCCACGGCGATCGTGACCGCGTGGGCTCCCATGATGGCCCGCGAGAAGCTGGTGACCGGGTGGTAGTACGTGCCGGGAAGCCGGTCGGCGACGGAGTTCGCGGCATCCCACCGCCCCCATGCCGCGCCGGTCTCTCCGCGCCGTGCGGCCGTGTACCCGTCCTCGAAGAGCATGGCGCCGTGGATCGCTGCGACGGAGGTGGTCGCCCCATCGGAGTGCCGGGTCAACAACTCCAGGGTGTGCGAGGTGACCACGTCAGCAGCGTCCCAGTCTCCGGCATCCCTGTGTGCCTGTGCCATCAGCCAGGACGCGACGCCGATCGCGTGCAGGTCTCCGGAGTCCTGGGCAGCGATCATGCCGCGCTCGGCGACCCGCCAGAGGAGGTCTTGCGCGGGCTGGTAGGCGATGAAGAACTGTGAGAGCGCGTAGACCTCGGCGAGTACGGCTTGCGCCGCTCGGCGCTCCGCGCGGGAGTCCGCCTGATGCGCTGCGAGTTGTGAGTCGCCGATCAGGTCGGGAAGGAGTTGGCCGAGAACCTCGCGGTGACGGGGGCTGCTGTGCCTCGTCGCCCAGGCTTGGTCGAGACGCGCCCGCAGGTGCCCCACCGGTGGTGCGGCGCGGCTGGTGAGCACGGGCATCGCGTTGACGGCGGAGCGGACGGCGGGAAGACGGGCGTGGCCGGGGCCGGTGAACAGGCTGATGGGAATGGACTGGTCGCCGGTGAGTTGCGCGAGGTCCCGCACACGCAGGGCCTCGGCAAGGCGTAGGAGCATGGAGAGCTTGGGGGCCTGGAGGCGTCCGGCCTCCACGGCTTTCACCCACGAACCGGACTTGCCGACGAGGCCGGCGAGGACGTCGCGAGTCATGCCCCGCCGTGTTCGCTGCACCTTCAGCCGTTGCCCGAATGTGAGCCCTGGGTCGTCAGGCACGGGGGTGGGCTCTGGCATGTCGGGCCTCGTCTTCCTGAGTCGGTCGCACTTCTCAGAGTAGGGCGGGGCCTTCGTCATGTCAGGGGGTTGCCGTTCGGCACGACGAAGCCGCTTGCAGCGGAAGGGGCGCCGGAGCTGACCACCAGCTCAGAGGCCCCCGCCGCTGGTACTTCACTGGATACCGCTGCCTGAGTATCAAGGTGTGCCGGGAAGCTCCCGGACGTGTCAGGGGTGGTGTCCTACCCGTCCCCACCTGCGCCTGGTGGTATCCGGATGCTCCCCGTTCCGCCGGCTGCACGGGTTGCGGGAGCGACCCTCGCCACCTTTTTCCGGGGGCGGGTCCACCAGGCGGTGAACCCGCCCCCGTCGTGTGTCCGCCCTGTCTGTTCCGTCCACAGGAGTGGTGCCCAGCGGACGCTGGCGGAACGGGAGGTTCCCGTTGGGATAGTGGTGCTGGTGGGATGGGTGCGCGTGAAGCGAGGCGGTTCCCTGTGCTCGGCACTGTTGACCAGGCCGGAGGCGCCATTGGGGATGATGCGGACAGCGCGGACGGACCCAAGCGTGACTTCTCTGCCAACGAGGAGCCTGAACGACCCAAGACGCCGTGCGGCTCATGCAGTCGACCGCACTGGTCGATAACCGGCTCACCGTACTGCCACACGGGCAGAACGTCTTAAGTCAGTGAGAGGCGCGAGGGTGGTCGGGCAAGTTCATAGTGGATTTGGCCCAAGATAAGCGCAAGTCTGGCGTTGCTACTAACATGAAATTTGCGACAGTAGTCAGCGCTAATTAGCGCTTAGTACGTGCGAAGATGTAGCATCAGTGATGCCAAGCGACAGTTGGCCAAGTGGTAGTTGGCCTACTGCAGGGGTGGGAGTAAGTCTACCTTTCTGTAAGCGTTGGTTGTATGAGCGGTGAGGTCCGAGGGGTCGGCTAGAACACAACGGACCTCACCACCTGGCCCCGGCCCCTGTCATTGAGGCCAGGGGTCGGGCTAGCCTCGCAGCCAGTCGCTCAACAAGCGAACCAGCAGTTCGAAGCACCTCCATGCTTCAGGGCGGCGCAACCAACCGTCATCTTTCCTCGAAACCACAGTTTTCCCTTCGCGACCGGGAGGGTTGGGAATGCCAATGGCTCCCGGCGACCATCGGCGGCCGCACGTGGTCGCCAATCAGTCGGAGCTCTGTGTTCGAGGGTGCGATCAGGCTACCGCCATATGGGACTTGTGTGGGATCTCTGATCACATTCGAGCTGTGCCAGGGTCCATATATGAGTGCTGTAGACATTCAGACTTGTGCAGATCTGAACAAGGTTGCTGCGAAGCTTCGCGGACATTTCGTTAGAAATCGGTCATGGGTGCGAAGCTGCCGCGAAGTTCTATAGTGTTTTAGATCACACATGCTTTTAAGGGAAAGGTCGACCGGTCGACCCTGTCCTACGCGCGCGCACGCGCGCGAGGCGCCCCGCTCGGTCGCCCCCTCACCCTCGCGCGTGTGGGCGGTCGTGCCCTCCTTGACCGGGCCAACGCCAAACGCGCGCCGGAACTCTGCCCCTGCGAGGGTCCGGCGCGCGTGCGGCTATTGGGTTGGGTGGTCGAAGGGAGCGCCCACGCGTGGTCCCGGGCTCTCCAGTGCGGCCACGAAGTGGGTCAAGTTGTCTTCGATGATGGTCGGCGCGGTTTCCGTGGCGGGGTCGACGTCCGTTGCTATCCACAGACGTCCGCTGCGCCGGATGACGTACTTGTGGCCGTAGCGCGCTCGCAGAGCGACGACGGCCGGGGCGAAGCTGTCAGGCGAGATGGCCTCGAAGGCCTTCGCCCACTCGATCGCAGCTACCTGATCAGCTGTGGGGTCTGGCGGACCGCTGCCCGTGCCGGTCATGTCGAAACCGCCAGATCCATCGACACCGCGAAGTCGGGAAGGGGCCGGTCCGCACGGGCGGATCCCCGCCACTGTGCGGCAGTACCCGAACCAGATACCCATCTATACGCAGCCGGGATCGGCTTCGCTGTCCCGGGGCTCGTAGAACCGACGCCATGGGTCGGGCAGTGGGTTGCCCGCCATCACCCAGTCGTGTAAGGCCTGAAACGCCGCGTCGGCGCTCTCAAGGTGCGCGCGTAGCTGCGCCTTGGTGGACCTGCTCTCGGGTCGGTCCCGGAGCTTCCCGGACACATCGTCGAAGAGTTCGTCCGCGCGTTCCTCCGCTGTCTCCGGCGGGAACGGGTCGACGAGACGGTAGACGCGGTTCTCATTCGGCATGGTCACTGTCCTTTCTGGGCGCTGCGACGGGGGAGCGGAACGGGGAGGGCCGGATACACCCGGGGGACCCTGCTCGCCCGAGGCTGTGTCAGACGCGCCAGGTCCGCCAACGTCGTCACGCTGTGCCGTACTGCGGGCGCTGGCCGTTCGGCTGCGGGGTCCCCGCCGTGGGGGCTGCTGGAAGCCATGGATCCATGCTTCGTCTCGGAAGCGGCCCTACGGGAGGCGACCAGTGGTGACTACTCTGGAAGTCACCGGTCACCAGTGACATGGAGCGCCCCCATGACCGATTTCTCCCAGCGCGTCCGGGAGGCCCTACGGGACGAGGGTCTGTCCGTCCGGGGAGCGGCACGCGCCACCAACTACGACCACGGCTATCTCGTGCGCGTTCTGGGCGGCAAACAGGCTCCGTCGCCGAAACTGGCCGCTGCCCTAGACGACCTGCTAGGCGCTGGCGGAAAGCTCGCAGAACTCGCCAGTGTCCCCGAACCGCGCATGCCCGTGTCCTCCCTGGCTCTGCCGACACTGGCGCCCGACCGTGAGCTCTACGAGCGTCTGACGGCCGTCGTGGAGACTCCCCGGCGCGTCGACGCGCACGCCGTCGAGTGGCTGGAGAGGTGCCTCGCCGAGCACCGGCGAGCGGAGGACACGCTCGGCAGCGGACCGGTCGTCGGCGTGGTTCGCGCCCAGTTGGCCACCGTCACCGAACTCGGCCGCGAAGCGCGAACGGACGTCCGTGACCGGCTGGTCTCCCTCGCTGCCCAGTACGGGCAGTTCATGGCGTGGCTGTGCAACGACCAGGGTGACAAGGCGTCCGCGCTCGCCTGGTACGACCGGGCGCACGGATGGGCCATGGAGGCGGCCGACGCGAACATGGCGGCGACGACTCTCTCCATGAAGGCGCACATCGCGTGGAGCGTCGGTGACGGTCCCGGCTGTGTCCGGCTGGGCGAGGCGGCGCGCTGGCACAACGGCCGGACCACGCCGGGAATCGCTGGTATGGCCGCGCAGATGCAGGCGCGCGGACACGCCCTGCTGGTCGAGCCGGACGCCGCACGCCGGTCGCTCGACGAAGCCGAGACGCTCATCCGGGGTGCGTCCGAGCGTCCCGAAGACGAACCGGACTGGATGTACTTCTATGGGGACACCTGGTTCCTCGCCCAGCGCGGCATGGTCGAACTCGACCTACGCAACGGGGAGGGTGCCGTGGACATGCTGACCCGTGCGCTCGACGGACTTCCAGAGCACTACCGGCGCGACCGGGCGTGGTACCGCGCCTGTCTGGCCAAGGCGCACACGGTTGCCGGGGACCTCGACGCGGCGGTCGGCGTAGCGACGGACACGGCCGGTGACGCGCTGGCGGTCAACGCCTACGCGGTCGACGAACTGCGGGACATCGCCGCTACGGTCACCAGGCGCGCGCCACGCACCGGCCGGGACCTGGTCGACGCCCTGCGGTAGGAACGGCAACGGGACGGCGGGGCACCCGAGCCGTTTCCAGCTCAGAGGCCCCGCCGCTGGTACTTCACCGGATACCGCTGCCTGAGTATCAAGGTGTGCCGGGAAGCTCCCGGACGTGTCAGGGGTGGTGCCCTACTCGTCCTCACCTGGACCTGGTGGTATCCGGATGCTCCCCGTCCAGCTGGCCGCACGGGATGCGGGAGCGACCCTCGCCACCTTTTTCCGGGGGCGGGTCCACCAGGCGGTGGACCCGCCCCCGTCGTGTGTCCGCCCAGGCTCCGGGGGTGTCGCCGACGGACCGCCCGCGCCGGTCGGCGGGGCGGGGCCGGAGTCAGCCCATCGTCCTCTGCCCGTCCAGGCACTCCCGGATGATGTCGGCGTGGCCGCTGTGCTGCGCGGTCTCGCGGATGATGTGCAGCAGCGCGTCGCGCGCCGACCACGAGGCCTCCTCCTGGAACCACGGAGCGGGCGGGAGACGGTGGGAGACCTCCAGGTCGGGCAGTTCGGCCACGAGCCTCTCCGTCTCCTCGGCCACCCGGGCGTAGTCCTCCAGGGCGCCGGCCAGGGTCTCGCCGTCCAGCAGCCGGAAGCTGTCCGCCTGCTCCTGCCAGGTGGACGGGTCCTCGTAGTCCGAGGAGATGGACGGGGCGCCCTCGCGGATGAAGGCGACCCAGTTGCGCTCCGTCTGCGTCACGTGCTTGACCAGGCCTCCGAGGGTCAGCTCGCTCACCGTGGTGCGGCGCGCGGCCTGCTCGTCGTCCAGCCCCCGGAGCGTGAACCGGAGGAAGTCGCGCTGCTCCCCCAGGGACCGCAGGAGGGTCGCGCGCTCGGCGTCCAGGGCCGTCTCCGTCGTCGCCACCATCATGACCACCGCTTTCCGTTGCTCCGAAGCTCGTGGTCACGACCCTACGAAGCGTGCAGGTCAGTTACTGTCCTCCACTCCACGCGGCGGTCCGGGCTTTCCTGGAACGTCCGGGAGGGCACCGGATAACCTGGCGTTCTGGCGACTCGGAGGTTCCATGGCCTTGATCCCGCTCCAGTACCGACTCGACGGACCCGGGCACGCGCCCGTCGTGCTGCTCGTGCCGCCCTTCGGCACGACGATGTCGGTCTGGGAACCGCAGATGCCGGCGCTCACCCGCAACCGCCGGGTCCTGCGGGTCAACCACCGGGGGCACGGCTCCTCCCCGGCCCCCGCGGGGCCGTACACGGTGGCGGACCTCGCCCTCGACCTGCTCGGCGTCCTGGAGGACCGCGGGGTCCAGAGGGTGTCGGCCGTCGGCGCGGGCCTGGGTGCCTCGCTGCTGGTCTGGATCGCGGCGAACTCGCCGCGGAGCCTGGACCGCCTGGCGCTGCTCGCGGCGGCGCCGCGCACGCCCGCCACGCACCGGTGGGACCGGATCGCCTCGCGTGTGCGGGAGGTCGGGCTGGAGTCGGTGGCCGCCGACGTGGCCCGGCCCTGGTTCACACCCGACATGGTCGAGGACCGGCCGGAGGTCGTGGCCAGGTTCACCGAGGACTTCGGCAGGCTCGACCCGGGCGGGTTCGCCTCGGTGTGCGACGCGGTCGCGAAGGTGGACCAGCGGCACCTGGCCGCCGCAGTGCGGGTGCCGACCCTGGTCGCGTCGGCCGCCCACGACCCGCTGCTGCCGCCCGGCCACGGCCGCAGGCTCGCCGACGGGATCGCCGATGCCCGGTTCGAGGTGGTCGACGGCGCCGCGCACCTTCTCGGGGTGGAGCGCGCGGACCGGGTCAACGAGCTGCTGGTGGAGCACCTGGGTCGCTGAGGGGCCGGGCCGGGGAGCCCGCGGGGGCCGGGGGCGCGGAGGTTGCCGGGGTCAGGCGCCGATGTCCCGTACCAGGGGCTGGTTGATCTCCAGCAGGTAGCCGTCGGGGTCGCGGAAGTGGGCCGCGCGCACCCCCCACGCCGTCCAGTTCCGCGGCTCCATCACCTGGCGGGCGCCGTCCGCGACCAGCTTGGCGGCGGTCGCGTCGACGTCGTCCACCTGGAAGACGACGGCGAGCCGGTCCTGGTGGGGGAGGGCGGGGTCGGCGGTGTCGGTCTCCAGGGCCTCGGCCATCACCTCGCGCTGGTTGATGGCGAGTCTGGTCCCCGACTCCACGTCGAACTCGGCGTAGCGGCCCGTCTCGTCCCCCCACAGGACGGGGAGGTGGAGCACGTCGGAGTAGAAGCGGAAGCAGGCCTCGAAGTCGTTGACGAGGAGCCTGATGTAGCTGCAGCGCATGGGGTCTCCCACCGGCAGGGGTCGGTCGTCCAGACCATTGTGGCGTTTCCGGGTGGAGTGTCACCGAGTATCCGTACCTGGTTCGCACGCGTCCGCCACCCCGGTTTCCGCGGGTGCGGCGGCTACCAGATGTCGGGGCCGGCCCACCCGTAGGCGTCGCGTCGGCGCACCTGGGCCAGCTCGTCCTCGGAGAGCACGCGGGGCTCGCCGATCTGGCGGGCCCTGACGTACGCCGCGCACAGCCAGTCGAGGAGGCGGAGGTTCTCCAGGGCGTGGGTGAGGTCGCGGCCCAGGGCGAGTCCGCCGTGGTGGGCGAGCAGGGCGGCGTCGCGGCCCTTGAGGGCCTTGGCCGCGAAGTCGCCGATCTCGCCGCCGCCGTAGGTCGTGTAGGGGGTCACGGCGATCGCCCCGCCCAGGGAGGCGGCGCGGTGGTGGATCGGCGGCAGTTCGGCGAGCACGGAGGACACCGCGACGGTGTCGGCGGTGAACGCGTTCACGACGGCCGTCACGTCGCGCCCGCCCTCCACGGCGCGGCGGTGCACGGCCATGTGCAGGGTGGCCTCGGCCGCGGGGTCGCGGAGGCCCTCCAGGACCCGGTCGTCGAGCGACATCACCGGGCAGTCGGCGGGCTGGATCTGGTCGAGGGGGACCCCGTGCGGCGTGACCACCACGAGGTCGCCGCTGCGGACGCTGACGGTTCCCGACTCACCGGGGGCGGAACCGGAGCCGCCGGCGAGGGCGCGGGCGGTCAGGCAGACATCGCGGCGTTCCTGTTCGAGCAGCATGCTTCCTCAAGGGTTGCGCGGTCGGGCGCGGCTCCGGGCGGGCCGTGTGGTGAGAGCGCCGAGGTGCGGACGAACCCACTTAGGTACACCTAAATGTACGTCAAAGACTCGGCCCGGTATTCCCCAGGTGCGAGTGTTCTCCGGAGGAGCTGTCGTCACTCAGCGTAGTTTTCTGCCTGCGTGTGACGTGAGGTGTGCCGATGACCGCTCCGGCGGACGGAGGAGTTCTTCCGGTCCAGTAGGGGTTGTGGGGACGTTGTGACGTGCGCGTCTTATGAGACGAGGCTGTTTGTGACTACCGATCTTGGGCAAACCGGACCCGTGAACGAACCCTACGTAACCCTGCCGTCCGTCCCGTACCTGTCCGAACCGGGCTCGGCGACGGCCACCAGCCTGTACATCGACGGCGAGTGGCGGGCGGCGAGGAACGGCCGGGTCCGGGAGATCCTGGACCCCGCGGACGCCTCCGTCCTGACCATCGTCAGCGAGGGCGGACGCGCCGACGCCGAGGACGCCATCGCCGCGGCGAGGCGCGCCTTCGACACCGGAGAGTGGCGCAGCACCTCCGCCGAGGAGCGGGGAGCCGTCCTCGGCCGCATCGCCGACCTGCTTCAGCGCGACCGCGCGGACATCGCGGTCATGGAGTCGCTCGACACCGGCAAGACCATCGAGGAGGGCGGGATCGACGTCGACGACGTCACCAACGTCTTCCGCTACTACGCCGGTCTCGCCGACAAGGACGCCGGCCGCCTCGTGTCCGCGCCCGAAGGGGTGCACAGCAAGGTCGTCTACGAACCCGTCGGCGTCTGCGGCATGATCACCCCCTGGAACTACCCGCTGCTCCAGCTCGCCTGGAAGATGGCGCCGGCCATCGCCGCGGGCAACACCATGGTGGTCAAGCCCAGCGAGATCACCCCCGTCACCACCGCCAAGCTGGTCGAGCTCACCACCGAGGCGGGCATCCCCGCCGGCGTGGTCAACCTGGTCACCGGCAGCGGCCCCGACGCGGGCGCCCCGCTCTCCGAGCACCCCGACGTCGACCTGGTCTCCTTCACCGGCGGCCTGGCCACCGGCAGGCGGATCATGGCGGCGGCCTCCGAGACGGTCAAGAAGATCGCCCTCGAACTGGGCGGCAAGAACCCCAACATCATCTTCCCGGACGTGGACCTGGACACCGCCGTGGACTACGCGCTCAGCGCCGCGTTCTTCCACTCCGGACAGGTGTGCTCCGCCGGTGCGCGGCTCATCGTGCACAACGACATCCACGACGCCTTCACCACCGAACTCGCCCGCCGCGCCGACGCCATCCGCATCGGCAGGGGCCAGGACGAGGGGGTGCGCTGCGGCCCGCTGGTCTCGGCCGAGCACCGCGCCAAGGTCGAGGCCGCCGTCGCGCGCGGCGTCGAGGAGGGCGCCCGGATCATCGCCGGGGGCAGGCGGCCGGACGATCCCCGCCTCGCCGACGGCTACTTCTACCGCCCCACCGTGTTCGTGGACTGCGACCGGTCCATGGACATCGTCCAGACCGAGGTGTTCGGCCCGGTCGTCACCGTGGAGCGGTTCGAGACCGAGGCCCAGGCGGTCGAGCTCGGCAACGACACCGACTACGGGCTCTCCGGCGGCGTGTGGACCGACGACACCGGCCGCGGCGAGCGCGTCGCGGCGGCCCTGCGCCACGGCACCGTCTGGATCAACGACTACGGCCCCTACTTCCCCGGCGCGGAGTGGGGCGGCTTCGGCCGCAGCGGCGTCGGCAGGGAGCTGGGCCTGGCGGGACTGGACGAGTACCGCGAGGCCAAGCACGTCTACCGCAACCTGGCGCCCGAACCGCAGCGCTGGTTCGGCTGAGGACACCCGGCCCCGGGCCCCGGCGGACCGGGGCCCGGACGCCCGTCGGCGCGGTTCCGTCCTCCGCGCCGACGGGCCCTCCACCACCTCCGCGGGCCCCCACTCCGCGACTGCACCACGACAGAACCCACCAAGGTCGGTCTCCCTCCGGCATCCCCTGGGCTGAAGACAACGAGAGGAACGCAGACCGTGGCCACAACCGAATCCACCTTCGACTACGTGATCGTGGGCGGAGGCACAGCGGGCTCGGTGATCGCGAACCGCCTCACCGAGGACCCCGGCACCACCGTGTGCCTCATCGAGGGCGGGCCGGACGACCGCGACCTGGAGCACGTGCTCCGCCTCCGCGACTGGCTGAGCGTCCTCGGCGGCGACCTCGACATGCAGTACACGACCGTCGAGCAGCCGCGCGGCAACTCCCACATCCTGCACTCCCGGGCCCGCGTGCTCGGCGGGTGCTCCTCGCACAACACGCTCATCAGCTTCCGGCCGTTCGCCGAGGACCTGGACGACTGGGTCGCGGCGGGGGCCGAGGGCTGGGACAACGCCACCGTGCAGGCCTACGCCGACCGCATCAAGTGCAACATCGTCCCGATCGCGGAGAAGGACCGCAACGCCATGGTCAAGGACTGGGTGTCCTCGGCCGCCGAGGCCGCGGACGTGCCGGTCGTCCGGGACTTCAACGCGCTCACCTCCCACGGAGGCGGCTTCGTCGAGGGCGCGGGGTTCCTGTCCATCGCCTACGACCCCTACACCGGGTACCGCTCGTCGGCGTCGGTGGCCTACCTGCACCCGATCATGGACGTGCGCGAGAACCTCACCGTCATGCTGGAGACCTGGGTCGACCGGCTGCTCCTCGACGGCGACCGGGCCACCGGTGTGAGCGCCACGTCCGCGGACGGCACCCGCGTCACCGTGAACGCGCGCCGCGAGGTCGTCCTGTCCGCCGGGGCGATCGACACGCCCCGCCTGCTCATGCTCTCCGGCATCGGGAACGCCGAGGAACTGCGCGCCGTCGGCGTCGAGCCCCGCCACGACCTGCCGGGCGTCGGCGAGAACCTGCTCGACCACCCCGAGTCGATCATCATGTGGGAGACCGCCAGGCCGGTCCCGCAGAACACGGTCATGGACTCGGACGCGGCCCTCTTCGTCCGGCGCGACGACACCGACCCCCGACCCGACCTGATGTTCCACATCTACCAGATCCCCTTCGACGACAACACGAAGCGGCTGGGCTACGAGTCACCACCCGACGGGTACGCGGTGTGCATGACGCCGAACATCCCCCGTTCGCGCTCACGCGGCAAGCTCTCCCTCACCAGCGCCGACCCCGCGGTCAAGCCCGCCCTGGACTTCCGGTACTTCACCGACCCCGAGGGGTACGACGAGAAGACCGTCGTGGACGGCCTGAAGATCGCCCGCGAGGTGGCCGCCACCGAGCCGTTCCGCTCCTGGATCAAACGCGAGGTCGCCCCCGGCCCCGAGGTCAGGACCGACGAGCAGCTCTCCGAGTACGGACGCCGCGCCGCCCACACGGTGTACCACCCGGCGGGCACGTGCCGCATGGGAGCTGCCGCCGACGACACCGCCGTGGTCGATCCGCGCCTGCGCGTGCGCGGTCTGCGCGGGCTCCGTGTCGCCGACGCGTCGGTGTTCCCGACCCTCCCGACCCCCAACCCCATGGTCATGGTCCTGGCGCTCGGTGAGCGCGCAGCCGATCTGATCCGCGAGGACGGTTCGGCCGAGAGCGAGGAGAGCCGATGAGTACGCAGGCAGCAGAGGGGGCCGTCCCACCGGCGGGCTCCTCCGACGTCACCTTCTCGGTGCGCCACCTGTGGAAGATCTTCGGGAAGAACGCCGACAACGTGATCGGCACCGACCTGGAGCACGCGGACCGCGACCGCATCAGGGACGAGACCGGCTGCACCGTGGCGGTGCGCGACGTGTCCTTCGACGTGCGGCCCGGGGAGACCTTCGTGGTCATGGGCCTGTCCGGATCGGGCAAGTCCACGCTGATCCGGTGCCTGACCCGGCTGATCGAGCCCACGTTCGGCGAGGTGATCCTCGACGGCGAGAACATCGGCGAGGCCGAGCCGCACCGCCTGCGCGAGCTCCGCCGCCACAAGATGGCGATGGTCTTCCAGCACTTCGGGCTGCTGCCCAACCGCAGGATCATCGACAACGTGGCCTACGGGCTGGAGGTGCGGGGGATGTCGCGCACCGACCGCTACGCGCGGGCACGCGAGATGATCGACATGGTCGGCCTGAGCGGCTACGAGTACTCCCGGCCCGGCGAACTCTCCGGCGGCATGCAGCAGCGGGTCGGCCTGGCCCGCGCACTCGCCGTCGAACCGCAGGTGCTGCTGTTCGACGAGCCCTTCAGCGCCCTCGACCCGCTGATCCGCCGGGACATGCAGAACGAGGTGCTGCGGCTCAAGGAGGAACTGGACAAGACGTCCGTGTTCATCACGCACGACCTCCAGGAGGCGCTCAAACTGGGCGACCGCATCGCCATCATGCGCGACGGCGAACTCGTCCAGGTCGGCACCCCGGAGGAGGTGGTGGGGCGGCCCGCCAACGCCTACGTCGCCGACTTCACCTCCGACGTCGCCCGCACCACCGTGCTGACCGCCCGGTGGCTGGTGCGCGAGCCCTTCCCGGGGGAGCGCACGGACGGCCCGACCACCGAGCCCGGCACCGTCCTGGCCGAGGTCCTGCCGATGCTCGCCGCGAGCACCGCACCCGTCCGGGTCGTGGAGGGCGACACCCTCCTGGGCTACGTGGGCCGCGACGACGTGCTGCGCGCCATCGCCGAGGACCAGCTGGAGAACGCCGCGGCTGCCGCCGCGATCGAGGGGGAGACCTCGGAGGAGCTGTCCGACGAGGCCACCGACCCGGCGTCGGCCAGCCACGTCGCCGACTTCGGGGAGGCCGCCGAGCAGCAGGGCGACGGCGCGACCGGCGAACACGACGGTCCCGCCCCGGCCGGGAGCGGTGGGTGACATGGCCACTGTGACCGAACCCGGCGCAGGCACCGGGGCGCCCGCCTCCGGCGGCAGGGCGGAAGGCGAACCGTCCTTCCTCCGGAACACATGGGTGCAGGCACTCCTGGTCGTCGCCGTCCTCGTGGCCGGCTACTGGGTGACCCGCGCGCTGGGCAATCCCGCGTGGGCGGGCGCCTTCCCGACCGGGATCGGCGACGCCTTCATGGCGTGGCTCGACGGCGTGTACGGGTGGATCGTCGTCAACCGCAACGACAGCCCGATGTTCCTGTACTTCTTCAACTACGTGTCCGTGGGGCTGGGGTCGGCCGTCGTGCTGATCAACCAGTTCCTGGACTTCCTCACCTGGCCGGGCGTGACCGTCCTCGGCGTCCTCGCCGCCTGGCGGGTCGCCGGGTGGCGGGTGGCGATCCTGGTGCTCGTGACCTTCGGGGTCTTCGCGCTCACCGGGCTGTGGACCGAGTCGATGACCACCCTGGCGCTGATCATCACGTCCGTGTTCATCGCCCTGCTGTTCGGCATCCCGCTCGGCATCCTCGCCGGACGCAGCGAGAGGTTCTACCGGGGTATCCGCCCGGTGCTGGACTTCATGCAGATCATGCCCGCGTTCGCGTACCTGCTGCCGTTCGTGCTGCTGTTCGGCATCGGCAACCCGGCCGCAGCCGTGGTGACCGCCGTGTACGCGATCCCGCCCGCCGTCCGGATCACGGCGCTGGCGATCCGCGAGGTGCCCAAGGGCGCGGTCGAGGCGACGACGTCGCTGGGCTCGACGCCGTGGCAGGTGCTCACCAAGGTGCAGCTGCCCATGGCCAAGCGCACCATCCTGCTCGGCGTCAACCAGACCATCATGCTCGCCGTGTCCATGGTCGTGATCGCGTCGGTCATCGGCGCGGGCGGACTGGGCGACGCGATCTACCAGGCACTCGCCAAGGTGAACGTCGGCCAGGCGTTCCAGGCGGGCCTGGCGATCGTCATGCTCGCCATCGCCCTGGACCGGGTGACGGGCGCGGTCGGCCACGGCGCGCGCACCCCGCACGTCCCCGCGCCGTGGGGGCTGCCGCTCCTCGCCGGCGGGCTCCTCCTGACGGTCGCCGTGGTCGTGGTCGCACGGCTGATGGGGGTGGAGGGCTGGCCGCGCGAGGTCTCCGTCGACCTCGCCACCCCGGTCAACGCCGTCTACGACGCCATCCAGGGGGCGATCGGCTCCACCACCGCAGCCCTGGCCACGTGGACCCTCGACTGGGTGCTGAGCCCGTTGAGCGAGCTCCTGACCGGGTCGCCCTGGTGGCTGGTGACGCTCGCCGCGGCCGCCCTGGCGTGGATCTTCTCCGGATTCGGCGCGGGTCTCGTGTCCGGCGCGGCGTTCGTGGTGGTGGGCCTGCTGGGCGTGTGGAACAACGCCATGGACACGCTCTCGCAGGTGCTCGTGGCGGCCGTGCTCACCATCGCGCTCGGCGTGGTGGTCGGCGTGCTGATGTCCCGCAACGACGTGTTCGCCGCGATCCTCAAGCCGATCCTCGACGCCATGCAGACCCTGCCGCCGTTCGTGTACCTGATCCCGGCGGTGGCGCTGTTCACGATCGGCCGCGTGCCGGCTCTGGTGGCGGCGGTCATCTTCGCCCTGCCGGCGGTGATCCGCCTGGTCAACGACGGTATCCGGGGCGTACCGCCCGCCACGCTGGAGGCGGCCCGCTCCCAGGGGTCCACCAAGTGGCAGCTGCTCACCAAGGTGGAGCTGCCGATGGCGCGCGGCTCGCTGCTGCTCGCCGTCAACCAGGGGATCATCCTGGTGCTGTCCATGGTCGTGATGGGCGCCCTCGTGGGCGCCGGGTCGCTCGGCTTCGACGTGGTGTTCGGCCTGGCGCAGAACCAGCTCGGCCTCGGTCTGGCCTCGGGTCTGGCGATCGTCTGCCTCGGCCTGTTCCTGGACCGTCTGACGCAGGGAAGGAGGGCACCCCGTGCCTAGACAGTATTCGTGGGGCTCGTTCCTCGCCCGTGTCCGGGCGCCGTTCGTGCCCAGCACCCCGGGCGCTCCCCGAACCCGTACCCCGGGGCAGGGGCCGTCCGACGCTCCGGGCCGCAGGGGTCCCCTGGTGAGGGTCCTCGCGGTCGGCCTGGCCCTGGTGACGGTGAGCTCGTGCGCGGTGCGCACCGACCAGATCGCCCGGGACCCGGGCGTCGTCCGCATGGCCCTGAACGGCTGGGTGGGGTACGAGGCCAGCGCGGAGGTGCTGGCGTACATCCTCCGCACGGAGATGGGTTACGACGTCCAGCTGATCCGGACGGACGAGCAGCCGTCGTGGCAGGCCCTGGACCAGGGCGTGCTGGACGTGATCGTGGAGAACTGGGGCCACGACGACCTCATGGAGCTCTACGGACCGGACGGCAACGGCACCGTGGTCGACGGCGGCCCCAACGGCAACGTCGGCGGTATCGGCTGGTACATCCCCGGCTACGTGGCGGACGCGTACCCGGGGATCACCACGGCGGACGGGCTGAGGGAGCACACCGACATCTTCCGGACCGCCGAGACCGGGGAGAAGGGCGAGTTCCTCGGCGGCGCCCCCGGGTTCGTCACCCAGGACGAGGGGATGATCAACGCGTTCGACCTGGACCTGGAGATCGTCTTCGCGGGGTCGGAGGCCTCGCAGATCACCGAGGTGCGGCGGCGCTACGCCAACGAGGAGCCGGTGCTCTTCTACTTCTACGACCCGCAGTGGCTCCAGGAGGAACTGGAGCTGGTCCGCGTCGACTTCCCGCCGTGGAAGCCCGGGTGCGACGAGGACCTGGAGTGGATTCCCTGCGACTACCCGCAGTACCACATGAACAAGATCTTCCGGACCGGGTTCGTGGAGGCGGACGAACCCTCGTACCAGTTCCTCGACAACTGGACCTGGACCAACGGGCAGCAGAACGACGTCGCCCGGATGATCGCCGACGAGGGGCTCGACTCCGAGGAGGCCGCCGCGATCTGGGTGGAGGAGAACCGCGACGTCTGGGAGCCCTGGATCCCGGAGGGCGCCGCGGGCCGCTGACCCGCGCGTCCCGCTGCCGGGGCGCGGGCGGCCCCGCCCCGGCGGTGTCGTCCGCCCCCCGGACCGGCGTCCCTCCTGCCCCGGCGCCTCGAAGCCCCCGGCATCTACTCCGGCATCGATCCCGGCGCCGCTCCCGCCGACCCGCGGAAGGGCGGCGCCACACTGTGCGAACCCCGGCCGGCCCGGGGAAGATCCGCTCCACACCCCTTGCCCCGACGGGCGCAAGACATGAGAATCACTCATGTTCGTCGAGGAGCGGAGGGGCATGCGCCAGGACCGGCTCGCCACGGCAGTGGGAACGGTCCTGTTCCTGGACGCCCTCCGGGTGTTCCTCCCGTCGCTGATCACCCTGTTCGGACAGGCCGGTTCGACCAGCCCCGCACTGATGGGCGCGTACGCGCTGGCCTGGTTCCTGGCGCCGCTCCCCTTCGTGCTCCTCGCACGCCGGGTGCCGCCCGCGGCGACCGCGTTCGCCGCCGCGGGCCTCCTGGCGGCGGGCCGCCTGGGCCTCCAGGCGACCGACGGCGGGGACGCCCAGCTCTACGCCGCCTCCGCCACGGTCGGCGCCGGTACCGTCTGGCTGGCGTGCACCGCGGCGGCGACGGCCGTCGACGGGCGCCTGCGCGGCGCCGAGGTGATGGTCGGCGTGGTGGCGGGTGTCGCCGCGAGCGCGGTCGTCCACACCCTCGTCGGCACGGTCGACCTCGCGTGGCGGCCGGCCCCTGTGGCGTGGGGGCCGGTCGCCGCCGCGGTCGCCCTGTTCGTCCTGCTCCTCGTCCGGGTCCACCGCACCGGCCCCGCTCCGGCGCGTCCGGCACCGCCCCGCGCCTGGCTCGCCCTGGGCCCGCTCCTCTTCCTCGGCGGCCTGTACACGGCGAACCCCGCGGTCGGACAGACCCTCGCCGAATCGCCCCTGGGCGCCGCCGCGGTGTCCACCGGCGCCGTGCTGTCGGTCGCCGCCGCCCTGTACCCGCGCGCCCTCTCCGGCCGCCGGTGGGCGGCGCTCGCCGCCCTCCTGGCCGCCCTGCTCTGCCTCGGGTGGGCGCCCTCCTCCGGCGCGGGCGCCGTCCTCTCCACGGCGGCGCCGGTCGTCGGCCAGTTCGCCCTCGCCGCGTGCGCGGGATGGGCGGTACGCCCCGTCAGGTCGGAGGCGACGGCGACGCGCACCGGGCTGTGCGCCTCGGGGGGACTCCTGCTGCTGGTGGTCCTGGTCTTCGCGTTCTACGCCGCCTACGACCTGTACGCCCCCAACGGGTACGTCCCGTTCGTGGCACTGGCCGCCCTGGCGGCGGCCGTGGCCTCCCGCGGAGGGGCCACCGCGCGGCCCCGGGAGGTCCCGACGCGGCGCGCGCTCGCGGCCACCGCCGGAATCGGGGCCCTCACCCTGGCGACCACGGCCCTGCACCCCCTGGCCACGGCGCCCCCGCCCGCGGTCCACACCCGGGGGGAGGGCCTCCGGGTCGCCGCCTACAACGTGCGCATGGGCTACGGCATGGACGGCCGCCTCGCCGTCCGCGAACAGGCCGTCGCCCTGCGGGGACTGGCCCCCGACGTCGTCGTCCTCAGCGAGGTCGACCGGGGCTGGATGCTCAACGGCGGCCACGACGGGCTGTCCATGCTCGCCGCCGAACTCGGCATGACCGCCTACTGGGGCCCCGCGGACGGGCCGTTCTGGGGCGACGCCGTCCTCACCTCCCTGCCGGTCACCCGCCAGCGGGCCCACAGGCTCACGCCCAGCGGACCCACGGGGGCGCAGGCCCTGGAGGTGACCGTGGACTGGGAGGGCACCGCCGTCACGGTCGTCTCCACCCACGTGCAGCCCCGGGACTACGGCTTCGGGGACGACGGCTCACGGCAGCAGTTGCGCGACATCGCGCGGATCGCCCTCGACGCGGGGGAGCGGGGCACCCCCGTCGTGGTCGCCGGGGACCTCAACGTCGAACCGGACAACCCCGCCTGGGCCCTGCTCACCGAGCACGGCCTGGCCGACGCGTTCGACGACGTGCGGCCGTTCCCCACCCTTCCCGGTGGGACCGGCTCCGACCAGCAGATCGACCACGTCCTGCACACGGGGGACCTGCAGGCGGGCGACCCCGCCAACCCGGACGTGCCGCACTCCGACCACCGCCCGGTGGCCGTCACCCTCACCCCGGTCCCCGGCGCCGCGGACTGACCGTCAGCGGCGCGGTCGCTCGTACCTCAGGCGCCGACTGACCCAGTACACGTTCACACAGGTGCCGACGAGCCCGGCGCCGAGCAGGACGACCAGCCACGCCTCGGCGTTCCAGGCGAACGCCAGGACCAGGCCGACCAGCATCACCAGGACGCCGAACACGGCCAGGACCAGCCGGAACCCCAACGCGCTCGCCGGGCGCTCGGGGCTGCCGAGCGGTCCCTTCAACCTGCCCCGCCGCATGCGGAACCACCTCCTCCCCCCAGTCCTACCCCAGGCTCCCGGGGCGGCCCCACCGGTCCCGCCCCACCGCCACCGGCCCTGCACGCCTGCCAACCGAAGGGAACGTCAGTCACTCTCGGACAGCGCATGACATCGCCGGTCATCCTGCGCCCGGGACGGGACTGCGCTCACTCGACGCCCTGCACGTGTCCTGTGCGCTGGAACCGGGCCCGGCACTGACAGGGTTCGTGACCTATGACAAGCAGCTGGCCGAGGCGGCCGAGGCGGCCGAAGCGGCCGGCCTCCCCGTCGTGTCGCCGTCCCCCTGACAGGAGCGGGCCGCACCCCGGACGGGACGCGGCCCTGTGCTCCGCAGGGGCGGCGGGCTCCCGGGAAGGGGCACGGCCGAGGACGGGACACGGCTGAGACGCGGAAGCGGGGACGCCCCGGAGGGCGTCCCCGCTTCGCGGAACCGTGACTACACGCCGCTCATCAGGGCGGGCAGGGTCCCCTCGTAGGACTCGCGGAGCTCGGCCAGCGGGATCTCCACGGTGCCGCCGGGGTGCGTGACCGACAGGGACTCGCCGCCCACCATGCCGATCTGCTCGACGGGCACACCGTGCGCGGCGGCGAGCGCGACGAACGCCTCCTCCTCGCCCGGCTTCACCGCGACGACCGCACGGGCGCCGGACTCGCTGAACAGGGCCGTGAACGCGTCGCCGCCCACGGTCACCCGCACGCCGAGGCCGCCGCGCAGCGCCGACTCGGCGAGCGCGACCCCCAGGCCGCCGTCCGACAGGTCGTGCGCGGCGTCGGCCAGCCCCCGCTCGGCGGCGGTGGCCAGCACCTCGCCCAGCGCGGCCTCGGCGGCCAGGTCCACCTGGGGCGGGAGCCCGCCCAGGTGGGCGTGGATCGTGTCGGCCCACGCCGAACCGCCGAACTCGGGCCGGGTCTCGCCCAGCAGGAACACCCGCGTGCCCTCGGAGGCGAAGGCGGTCCGCAGCCGGGTGCGGACGTCGTCGATCACGCCGAGCACGCCGATGACCGGCGTCGGGTTGATCGCCACGTCGCCCGTCTGGTTGTAGAAGCTCACGTTGCCGCCGGTCACCGGGGTGCCCAGCTGGAGGCAGGCGTCGGCCAGCCCGCGGGTGGACTCGGCGAACTGCCACATCACCCCGGAGTCCTCAGGCGAACCGAAGTTGAGGCAGTTGGTCACGGCCAGCGGGCGGGCGCCCGTCGCCGCGACGTTGCGGTAGGCCTCCGCGTACGCCAGCTGCGTGCCCGTGTACGGGTCGAGGCGGGTGAAGCGGCCGTTGCCGTCGGTGGACAGGGCCACGCCCCGGTGCGAGTCGTCGGCGATGCGGATCATCCCGGCGTCGTGGGGGGTGGACACCACGGTGTCGCCGCGCACGTAGCTGTCGTACTGCTGGGTGACCCAGCTCGGGTCGCCCACGCCCGGGGCGCCCAGGACGCGCAGCAGCTGTCCGCGCAGCTCGGCGTCGGTTCCGGGGCGGTCCAGCCGGGCGGCGTCGTCGGCCTGCAGCGCGTCCTGCGAGGCGGGGCGCGCGTACGGGCGCTCGTAGACGGGGCCCTCGTCCGAGGCGGTCCGGGGCGGCATGTCCACCACGGTCTCGCCGTGCCAGGTCATCACGAGGCGACCGCCGCGCGCGGCCTCCTCCGCCGTGACGTCGGTGACCTCGCCGATCTCGGTCGCCAGGATCTGCCACTTGTCGCAGACGGCCAGGAACGCCTCCATCTTCGACGGCTCGACGATCGCCATCATGCGCTCCTGCGACTCGCTCATGAGGATCTCCTCGGGAGTGAGCCGGTGGTCGCGCAGCGGAACGCGGTCCAGCTGGATGTTCATGCCGCCGGTGCCGCCCGCCGCGAGCTCGGTGGTGGCACAGGAGACGCCCGCCGCACCCAGGTCCTGGATGCCGACGACCATGTCCTTCTCGAACAGCTCCAGGCTGCACTCGATGAGGAGCTTCTCCATGAACGGGTCGCCGACCTGCACGCTCGGCCGCTTGGTGTGCGACTCGTCGTCGAAGGTGGCGCTGGCCAGCACCGAGGCGCCGCCGATCCCGTCGGGGCCGGTCGTGGAGCCGAACAGGACGACCTTGTTGCCCGGGCCCGGCGCCTGCGCCAGCTTGATGTCCTCGTGCCGCATCACACCGACGCACAGGGCGTTGACCAGCGGGTTGCCGATGTAGCCGGCGCCGAAGCCGATCTCACCGCCGATGTTGGGCAGGCCCAGGCAGTTGCCGTAGAAGGAGATGCCGGACACCACGCCGGGCAGGACCCGCTTGGTGTCGTCGGCGTCCGCGGGGCCGAACCGCAGCGCGTCCATGACCGCGACGGGCCGGGCGCCCATGGTCAGGATGTCGCGGACGATGCCGCCCACGCCGGTGGCCGCGCCCTGGTGCGGCTCCACGTACGACGGGTGGTTGTGCGACTCGATCTTGAACGTGACCGCACGGCCGTCGCCGACGTCCACCACGCCCGCGTTCTCGCCCATGCCGACGAGGAGGGCGTCGTTCTCGGGAGCCTTCTCGCCGAACTGGCGCAGGTGGACCTTGGACGACTTGTACGAGCAGTGCTCGCTCCACATGACCGAGTAGATGGCCAGCTCGGCGGCGGTCGGCCGGCGCCCCAGGATCTCCCTGACCCGCTCGTACTCGTCCTTGGCCATGCCCAGCTCGGCGTACGGCTGCGGGGTGTCCGGGTTCTCGTGCGCCACGGCGACGGTGTCGAGACCAGGTACTTCAGACATGCGTGGTTCCGTTCGGGATGTGCGGATGTGAGCCGAGCCGTGGCGTCCGCCGACCGGCGCGGAAGGTCGTGGTCAGGGGGTGGCGGTGACCTCGCCCGCGTTGCCGAGCATCAGCATCGCGGGGGCGTCGGCCGCATCGTGCGAGGAGGTGTCGGCCAGCAGGTGGTCGCCGTCGGTGAGGAAGGAACGGCCCTCGGGCGCGCCCTGGGCGGCCTCCTCCTCCCACCCGCGTTCGGTGAGGTGGGAGAGGACCGCCTCGGCGGTGTCGCGGGAGTCCTCGGGCAGCTCGCCGCCCTCGGTGAGGACCATCACGAGGCGGACGCACTCGTTCTGCTCGCAGTACACGTCCGCCTCCGGGTCGGAGACGTAGGACAGGCCCGCCGGGGCCTGGCCGAGCACGTCCACCTCCGGCGGGGCGGCGGGGGACGGGCCCCCGCCCTGTCCGCCCTGCCCCTCCTGTCCCTGCCCCTGGGGAGGGGCGGCGGGAGAGGTGGGGGCGGAGCCGATCGCGTTGAACAGGCCGAGTCCCGCCGAGACCACCAGGCCGACGATGACCACCGAGGCGAGGATGAACATCGTCCTGCGGGAGCGCAGCAGTGCCATCATCGCGGGGATCGTCTCCTGTTCGGGGTGCGGGTCAGGCGTTCACCGGCGAACCGGCGGCCATGTGGCTGAGGATCGAGGTGAAGAAGCCGAGCCCTTCCGTGGAGGGGCCGGTGAGCGCCTCGACGGCGTGCTCGGGGTGCGGCATCAGACCGACGACGTTCCCGTGCTCGTTGGTGATCCCGGCGATGCCCCGGCGGGAGCCGTTCGGGTTGCCGCCGACGTAGCGGACGACGACGCGGCCGGCGGACTCCAGCTCGTCCAGGGTCGCCTCGTCGGCGACGTAGCTGCCCTCACCGCTCTTGAGGACGACCAGGACCTCCTGGCCCTCGGCGTAGTCGCCGGTCCAGGCGGTGCCGGTGTTCTCGACCCGGAGCACCTGGTCGCGGTTGACGAACCGCAGCGAGGAGTTGCGGGTGAGCGCCCCGGGGAGCAGGTGGCTCTCGCAGAGGATCTGGAAGCCGTTGCAGATGCCGAGGACCGGCAGTGCGCCCGAACGGGCGGCCGGGACCAGTTCGGACATCAGCGGCGCGAACCGGGCGATCGCCCCGCAGCGCAGGTAGTCGCCGTAGGAGAAGCCGCCGGGCAGGACGACCGCGTCCACGCCCCTGAGGTCGGCGTCCGCGTGCCAGAGCGACACGGGTTCGGCACCCGCCAGCGCGACGGCGCGCGCGGCGTCCTTGTCGTCGAGGGAGCCGGGGAAGGTGACGACGCCCACACGGGCTGTCATGAGCACACTCCGAGAGGTTGGGATCCGTCCCCGCGTACGCGGGGAGCGTTCGGCGAGGAGATGCCGGTGCCTGGCCCCGCCAACCGGGACGGGGGCTTCCGCACTCCGCAGCGTACCCGCTCACCTGTGCTCGGGTACTACGGTCACCCCCTCCGGGGGCCCTCGTCCTGTGTGATCCTCCCAGTCGGACCCCGTTCGGCGGGGGTTCGCGTGTGCGACCCCACAGGAGCCGGGCTCCGTGCGGTGGTGGGAGAGGCGTCGTCCGGCGGTCGCGGTCGCGGTGACGCGGGGATCGGGAAGCGTGCCGTCCGCATGGCGTACGACACATCCGGAGGGGGCGGGGGACGCGGACGCGCACCTGCCCCGCGCGGACGGTGCGCGGGGTACGGCCGGCTCAGAGCAGTACGTAGCTCGGCTCAGGGGCGCGGCCGACCGCCGCCGGGGACTCCCCGTCGCACAGGGCGACCTGCTTGCGCAGCATCACCGTCGTGCGCGGCTCCCCCTCGAAGGCGACCTCGTCCATCAGGTACCGCATCAGCAGGATGCCCCGGCCGGATTCCGAGTCCAGGCCCGGGAGGGGCGTGTGGTCCGTGGTGAAGCGTCGGGCGACGGCCTCGGGGTCCGGCGCCGTTCCGGTGTGGGACACCCGCAGTTCGCACCAGCGTCCGCCGAGGTCGGCCTCGACGACGTAGTCGCGGGCGGGACCGCCGTGGTCGATCGCGTTGGCGCTGGCCTCGGAAACGGCCAGAAGGACGTCGTCGGCGCAGCTGCCGCAGAGCCCGGCTCTGTGGAGAAGCGTGCCGAGAACGTCGCGCACCACGGAGACCGTGTACGCCTGCCTTGGCAGGGAGATCGAGAAAACGGTGTCCATCCGTAAGCCTCTCGTGCTCCGTTGTCGTGGTCAGCCCGGCACGGTAAAGAACCTTCCCGAGGGTGGCCGGGGTAAAACGAACAGCCGCGCCCCCTGGGGACGCGGCTGGTGGTATCCAGACACTTCCGACACTCTGGACACTCAGGTCCTGGTCGGTGCCACCCTTTTTCCGAGGTCGGGGCCGGTCTCCGGTGTGACACCGGTGTCCGGTGTGCCGGATCTCACGGCGGGCCCGTTCGGAGCGGTCGGCGTCAGGCCTCGACGTGGACCCGGAAGTCCTCGATGACGGTGTTCGCGAGGAGCGTCTCGGCCAGGCGGCGGACGTCCGCGATCTTGGCGTCGTCCACCTCGCCCTCGACCTCGACCTCGAAGCGCTTGCCCTGGCGGACCTGGCCGATCCCCTCGAAGCCCAGACGGGGGCAGGCCCCGGCGATCGCCTGGCCCTGGGGGTCCAGGATCTCGGGCTTGAGCATGACGTCCACAACGACGCGGGCCACAGGGTCCTCCACAAGGAAACGGTTGTGCCGCATGTGCCTGCGGCTGGCGGGCCACACTCCCCGGACGGGCCGGAGGGGGCGACGCAAGCGTACGGCACGCGCGAGCGGGTATGGCTCCGGACCAGGTTCTGACCAGGCGGCACGCCGGGCTTTTACCGCACGTTTAATGGTGCCGGGGACGTTTTCGGTACGTTCGTGACTCGTATCACGTGCATCGATGTCATCATCGGGAGCACGTGGTGGCGTCTAACAGTGTGGAAGTGATCGTCCGGTCGTCACGGAGGGGGAATCTTGACGACTATCGAAATGGACCAGGCCTCCACGACCGGTGGCCCCGAGAGCGAAGAGAAGACACTGGACTTCGCCACCGAGGTGACACCGTTCGCCGACCAGCTCTACCCCACGGCCCTGCGGATGACCCGCAACCCGGCCGACGCCGAGGACCTCGTGCAGGAGACCTTCGCCAAGGCGTTCGCCAATTTTCACCAGTTCCGTGCGGGTACGAATCTGCGTGCCTGGCTGTACCGCATCTTGACCAACACCTTCATCAACAGCTACCGCAAGAAGCAGCGCGAGCCGCGCCAGGACACCACCGACGAGATCAAGGACTGGCAGCTGGCGGCCGCCGAGGCGCACACCTCGTCCGGCATGCGGTCCGCCGAGAACGAGGTCCTGGACCACCTGCCCGACTCCGACATCAAGCAGGCTCTCGCCCGCCTGCCGGAGGAGTTCCAGGAGGTCATCTACCTCGTCGACATCGAGGGCTACGCCTACAAGGAGGTGGCCGAGCGCATGGGGACCCCGCTGGGGACGGTGATGTCCCGCCTGCACCGCGCCCGCCGCCAGCTCCGCGAGATGCTCTCCGACTACGCCCGTGACCGCGGCATGCGCGTTCCGGCGCAGCCCGCGGGCTAGGTCGTGTTTTTGAATCCTTCCGGGCTCGCGCCCGCCGGGCTTCCTCTCGCCGCGCCTCCGCGCCGGTGAGGCACGGCCGGGCCGAACATCGCACCTCGTTCCGCGGGAGACCGCCCGCCGACCCGGAAGCCCTCTGAGAAACACGCCCCGGGCCACCACACCGGTGGCCCCGTCCCGGGCGGGCAGGCCCGCCCCGAGACCGTTTCGGTCCCCCGTCTCCGGCCCCCGTGGCCGGACCCGGACGCTCGGCGCCGCAGGTGTCCCGCCGGGCGACCCGAACCGATCCGGCGCCCCGTCACAGACCGGCGCGGGACCGCGAACCCGCCGTCCACCGCGGCGTCCCCGTCCCCGCCGCGGACTCCCGCGGCGATCCCGCCTCCGAGCGGCACAGGACCCGGAGGCCGCGCCGCCCTCACCCGACCGCGGACGCCCCGCACGCCTCGCCCGACCCGTGAGCAGCCCCGACCCCTGACGCGTCCCCGCCACGCGCGCCCGACGCGTCCCGATCCGTGTTCCGAGATCCGGCACGGTCCAGGCCTCTCGTGCCCCTCCCGTCGACACGCCCGGACGGCCCCTCGCCGAGGGGCCGTCCGGGCGTCGTGCTCTCCGCTCCGACAAGCGGCCACAAAGTTGTTGGAAGGCCTTGTACATGCTAGGAAGCCCTGGTAATCGGGCTGCCGCGCCGTCGTGGATCATGGGGCTCACAGCGTAAAAGGTGACGCTGAGGGCTTGCGCTCTCCATAGTGAGGTCTGTCACGATATGGGGAGGGCTGTCCGCCCTCACCCACCACCCCCGGGTAGGGCGGACCGTGAAACGGCCGATCAGCGTTCACCCACGCGAATTCGGCCCCGAGAACCCGAGGAGCGACGTGTCGGACACCACCGCGCACGAGGAACCGGAGCTCATCCAGCTCCTGACACCGGAAGGGGAGCTCACGGGGCACCCCGACTACCCCCTGGAGATCAGCGCGGAGGAGGTCCGCGCGCTCTACCGAGACCTCGTACTCGTACGCAGGGTCGACAGCGAGGCCGTCTCCCTGCAACGCCAGGGCGAACTGGGCCTGTGGGCCTCACTGCTCGGCCAGGAGGCCGCGCAGATCGGATCCGGCCGCGCGCTCCACGAGAACGACATGGCGTTCCCCTCCTACCGGGAGCACGGAGTCGCCTGGTGCCGGGGCATCGAGCCCAAGGAACTGCTCGGCATGTTCCGCGGCGTCACCAACGGCGGCTGGGACCCCCACGAGCACGGCTTCCACCTGTACACGATCGTCATCGGCAGCCAGGCGCTGCACGCGACCGGCTACGCCATGGGCGTCCAGCGCGACGGCGCCGTCGGCGAGAACGGCACCGCCGTCATCTCCTACTTCGGCGACGGGGCCACCAGCCAGGGCGACACCAACGAGGCGTTCAACTTCGCCTCCGTGAACAACGCCCCGGTCGTGTTCTTCTGCCAGAACAACCAGTGGGCGATCTCCGAGCCGCTGGAGCGCCAGTCCCGCGTGCCCATCTACCGGCGCGCCGCCGGGTTCGGCTTCCCGGGCATGCGCGTGGACGGCAACGACGTCCTCGCCGTCCTGGCCGTCACCCGCGCCGCCCTCGACAACGCCCGCGAGGGCAACGGCCCCACGCTGGTCGAGGCGTTCACCTACCGGATGGGCGCCCACACCACCAACGACGACCCCAGCCGGTACCGCGCCTCCGCCGAACTGGACGAGTGGAAGGCCAAGGACCCGATCCTGCGGGTCCGCCGCTACCTGGAGAAGAACGCCCTCGCCGACGAGGAGTTCTTCGCCTCCGTCGACGCCGAGGCCGAGGCGATCGGGGAGCAGGTGCGCACCGAGTGCCGTGCCCTGCCCGACCCGGAACCGCTCGACATCTTCCACGAGGTGTACGCCGAGCCCAACGTCCACATCGACCGGCAGCGGTCCGAGTTCGCCGACTACCTGGCCTCCTTCGAGGCCGCCGGCGCGGAAGGGGGCCGCTAGGCCATGGGTACCAACCTCACGATCGGCAAGGCCATCAACGCCGGCCTGCGCGCGTCCATGGAGCACGACTCCAAGGTCCTCGTCATGGGCGAGGACGTCGGCAGGCTCGGCGGTGTCTTCCGGGTCACCGACGGCCTCTACAAGGACTTCGGCGCCGACCGGGTCATCGACACCCCGCTCGCCGAGTCCGGCATCGTCGGCACCGCGATCGGCCTGGCCATGCGCGGCTACCGCCCCGTGGTCGAGATCCAGTTCGACGGTTTCTTCTTCCCGGCCGCGAACCAGACCTTCACGCAGCTGGCCAAGATGCGCAGGCGTTCGGCGGGCAAGCTCAGCATGCCCGTGGTCATGCGCATCCCCTACGGCGGCGGCATCGGCGCCGTCGAACACCACAGCGAGTCCCCGGAGGCGTACTTCACGCACACCTCCGGCCTGCGCGTGGTCTCGGTCGCCAACCCCGAGGACGCCTACTGGATGATCCAGCAGGCCGTCCGCTCCGACGACCCGGTCATCTTCCTGGAGCCCAAGCGGCGCTACTACGAGAAGTCCGAGGTCGACACCGGGATCCCCCTCGCCGAGGCCACCCCCATGGGAGCCGCGCGCGTGGCCCGTCCCGGCACCGACGTGACCCTGCTCGCCTACGGCCCCATGGTCAAGACCGCGCTCCAGGCGGCCGACGCCGACGACGAGCACTCCATCGAGGTCATCGACCTGCGCTCCCTGTCCCCGGTGGACTACCCGACCATCGTCGAGTCGGTCCGCCGGACCGGGCGCCTGGTCGTCGCCCACGAGGCCGTCCTCACCGGGGGCCCCGGCGCGGAGATCGCCGCCCGGGTCACCGAGGAGTGCTTCTACCACCTGGAATCGCCGGTCATCCGTGTTGCCGCCTTCGACACCCCGTACCCGCAGTCGCGTCTGGAGGAGTACTACCTTCCGGACCTTGATCGGGTTCTGGACGGTGTTGACCGGGCGTTCGCGTACTAGGGGATCGGGGAAACCGAAGCACATGGCGATTCAGAAGAGTGCGCCCGCCGTCAACGGCGTGCAGTCGTTCAGGCTGCCCGACGTCGGCGAGGGGCTGATCGAAGCCGAACTCCTCACCTGGTACGTCAAGCCGGGTGACGAGATCAAGGTCAACCAGATGATCTGCGAGATCGAGACCGCCAAGGCGGTCGTCGAGCTCCCGAGCCCGTACGCGGGCACGGTGAGGGAGCTCCTGGCCGAGGAGGGCCAGACGGTGGACGTCGGCGCGGTGATCATCACCGTGGACGACGGCACCGGCGGCTCCTCGTCCGACAGCGGCTCCGCCGCCGCTGCCGAGGAGGACACGGAGGAGCGGGAGAAGCCGCTGGTCGGCTACGGCGAGAAGGCGGCCTCCACCCAGCGCCGCGCCCGCCGACGCCCCGCGCCGTCCGCCCCGGCGTCCCCGCCCGTGCCGCCGCAGCCCGCGACACCCGCGCCGGCCGTGGTCGCGGTCCCCGCGGCTCCGGCCCCGGCGTCCGGACCGGCGGGTCGGCCGCTGGCCAAGCCCCCGGTGCGCAAGCTCGCCAAGGACCTCGGAGTGGACCTGGCGGCCGTCGCCCCCACGGGGGACGGCGGGATCGTCACCCGCGACGACGTCCACGCCGCGGCCGAGGCCGTCCTCGCCCCGGAACGGACGGGGACGGAACCGGGGGCCGCGCAGCCGGTCGCCGTGGACCGGACCGCCCGCGAGCGGCGCATCCCCGTCAAGGGGGTGCGCAAGCACACGGCGGCGGCGATGGTCGGCAGCGCCTTCACGGCGCCGCACGTCACCGAGTTCCTCCAGGTGGACGTCACGAAGACGATGAAGGCGGTCGCGCGGCTGCGGGCCCGGCCCGACTTCGCCGACGTGCGGGTGTCCCCGCTGCTGCTGATCGCCAAGGCCCTGCTCATGGCGGTCCGGCGCCACCCGGAGATCAACGCGACCTGGGACGGCGACAACCAGGAGATCGTGGTCAAGAACTACGTGAACCTGGGGATCGCGGCCGCCACCGAACGCGGTCTCGTGGTGCCCAACGTCAAGGACGCCGACGCCATGACCCTGCCGGAACTCGCGGCGGGGCTCAAGCAACTGACGGAGACGGCGCGGGCGGGCAAGACCTCCCCGGCCGACATGTCCGGCGGCACCATCACCATCACCAACGTCGGCGTGTTCGGCGTGGACGCGGGCACCCCGATCCTCAACCCGGGCGAGGCCGCGATCCTCGCCTTCGGGCAGATCAGGGACATGCCGTGGGTGCACAAGGGTCAGCTGAAGATCCGCAAGGTCACGACGCTGTCCCTGTCCTTCGACCACCGGCTGGTCGACGGTGAGCTGGGGTCCAAGGTGCTGCGTGACATCGGCACCGCGCTGGAGGACCCGGAACTGACCGCGCTGGCCTGGGGCTAGGACCCCGGGGCGGTCCGGTGTCCGCGGCACGGGGCCGAGGGCGGACGGAGACCCGGGGTGACGCGGTGGAGGTGAGGGGCCGGTGCCCGAAGGCACCGGCCCCTTCCCGTGCAAGGGGCGGGGGACGGACCCCCACCGGGCAGGTGTTCCCCCGGGCGGCCCGCCGGCATGTGGGGGCGCGGCCTCCGGGAACCACGGCGCCCCGCCCGCCGGGACGGCGGACGGGGCGGGCGCCGACCGTCAGGACAGGCCCCACACGAAGCCGTACTGGGCGCCCACCAGGAGGAAGACGGCGGCGGCCGCGACCACCAGCGAGAGGTGGACCCGCCCGGCCGCGGTGAGCCGCCCCCGCACCCAGGCGGACACGGCCACGGCGGCGGTGGCGACGGTCAGGGGGACGGCGACGGCCAGGGGCGCGGTCAGCAGGAGGGATCCGCCGAGGATCCACTCCTCCAGCTTGCTGGTCTCGACGAACATCCCGTACGCCAGCACCCCGACGGCGACGTAGCAGGCCAGCGCCGTCAGCGAGCCCAGCACGCGGGCGACGACGGTGAACCGGTCGCGGGCCCGGCTGAACTGGACGAACGCGGTGAACAGGATCAGCAGGGAGGCCGCGGCGGCCACACCGTGCACGAGGGGGTTGTCGAGGAACGCGGTCCGCTCGGAGACCTGGGTGGGGTTGGAGTCGGTGGCGAGGGCGACGACCTCGCCGTCCTCCTCCAGGAAGACCAGCTCGTCCTCGCCGTTCTCGGCGACGAAGCGGCCGTCCCCGGCGGGGAGCCAGCGGTCGTCGAGGGCCATCCCGCCGTTGATCGAGAGCGAGCCGTCGCCGGCGTCCCGCACGACCATGGTGCCGAGGAGGACGCTGAGCTGAGCGGGGCCGCTCCCGGCGCGCCGGCTGCTGATGTAGCTGCCGGCGTAGGCGCCGAGGTCGGCGGCGGGGTCGGCCTCGCCGGTCGGCGGGTCCTGCGGGTCGAACGTCTCGGAGAAAGCGCTCGCCACCTCCATGCGCAGGTCCTTCATCGGGTTGGCCTGCGCCTCCGGGGCGGTGTCGGCGCCGTTGACCGCGACGAACACGCCCGCGTCGATGGCGGGGATCAGCGTGTAGGCGGTGTGCATGCCCACGAGGTCGCCGCCGTGGCCGATGACGGGGGAGTCCCCGCCGCGCCACTGGTAGGTCCCGTAGCCGACCGACGTCAGGTCGGGGTGGACCTCGAACTGCCGGTCCGTCATCAGGGCGGGGACGCTCGCCGGCAGGACCCGCTCGCCGTCGAGCTCGCCGCCGCCGAGCAGGGCCAGCATGAATCTCGCCATGTCGTCGGTCGTGGCGAGGGCGGCGCCGGCCGGGGTCGCGGACACGTGCAGGTCCCCGGCGACCGAGCCGTCGGCCAGGTGGAACGTCGGCAGGTCGAACGTCTCCCGGGCCTCGTGGACCTGGACGAACCCGCTGCCCTCCATGCCGAGCGGGGCGAGCACGGCCTGCTCCACGAACTCGTCGAAGGGCACCCCGCTCACCTCCTGGGCGATGAACCCGGCCAGCCCCGACCCGTGGTTGGAGTAGCCGGGGAACCGGCCGGGCTCGTGGAGCGACTCCGGGTCGCTCGTACGGACGACCTCGTCCAGTGTGAGGTGGGCGGCGGTGTCGTCCGCGGGCGGGATGTCGACCAGTTCCTCGAACCCCGCGGTGTGGGTGAGCAGGTGGTGCATGGTGATGCCGTCGGTGGAGAGCTGCGCGTCCCCGGGCAGGTAGGTGTTGACGTCCTCGTCGAGGTCGATCTCCCCGCTGTCCACCAGGGTGAGGACCGCCGCGGCCGTCAGGGACTTGGAGACCGAGGCCAGGGGGAACGTCTGGGCGGTGTGGTCGAGGGGGGTCCGCTCCGCCAGGTCGGAGTAGCCGTGGGAGGCGGAGGCCAGCTGCTCGCCGCCGCCGACGACGGTGACGGCCACCCCGGGCGCCCCGTGCTCCTCCAGGAGTTCGGCGACGCGGGTGTCGACGAACTCCTGTGCGCTCTCGGGGGTCAGCGGGACGGGTTCGGCCGCGGGGGCGCCCGGCGCGGCGCCGCTCGCGGCGGCGGCGGGGACCGCTCCGGGAAGGAGCGCGGCGGCGATCAACAGGGGTGCGGCCAGCAGCGGCAGGGCGCGGGGGACGTGGTGCATGTGGGCTCCAGAGAGGTGGTCTTCCTACACCTCGAACCTAGGGATCAGGGGCCCCGCGAACACTGGTACGGCCGGGCGTCCCGGTACTACAGCCAGCACCACCACGCGGTGTCCACAGGCGCCGGCGGGACCCTCGGGGCCGGTCGCGGCGGGGCCCCGCACGCGGGCACGGTCCGCACGCGGCGCTCGACGGGGAGGTGGCCGCCGGTCTCCGAGAGGGGGTCACGCGACGCGGCCCGGCCGGCCCCGCCGGGGGAGGGGCCGTTCCCGTGCCGCCCGCCGGGGCCGGGCGTCATCCGAGCAGGAACGCGACCGTGAACAGGACCGGGACGGTGAGGAAGGTGGACAGCAGCACCACCTCGCGCACCATGTTCTCGCCGACCTGGTACTGGACGGAGTACGTGAACACGTTCTGCGCGGTGGGCAGGGACGCCAGCACCACCACCGCGAACAGGGACGGCCCGGTCAGCCCGAACGCCAGGGAGCCCAGCGCCCACGCGGTCAGTGGCAGGACCACGGACTTCAGGACCACGCCGAACAGGACCTTCCCCCGGTCCGGGCCCCGCCCGGGCATGCCGCCGCCGTGCAGGGAGATCCCGAACGCCAGCAGCATCGCCGGGACCGCCATGCCGCCGAGAAGCTCGAAGGGCTCCATCAGGGGAGCGGGCGGCTCCCAGCCGGACAGGGACAGCAGCACGCCCGCGAGGGAGGCGATCACCACCGGGTTCCGGAAGGGGGTGCCGAGCGCCCGGCGGAGCACCGGACCGAACCCGCGCACCTCGCCCCGGCTGAGGTCCATGACGGTGAGCGCCACCGGGGCCAGGAAGAGGAGCTGCATGAGCAGGATGGGCGCGACCAGCGAGGCGTCGTCGAGGACGTACGCGGCGATGGGGATGCCCAGGTTGCCCGCGTTGACGTAGACGGCTGCCAGGGCGCCCACGGTGGTCCGGCCGACTCCCCAGCGCCGCACCGCGCCCACGGCGATGAAGAGGGCGGCCACCAGGGCGACGCTGAGCGCGCTGACCAGGACCGGTCCGGACGCGAGGAGGGACAGGTCGGTGTCGGCCAGGATGGTGAACATCAGCGCGGGCCCGGCCACGAAGAAGGCCAGCTTGCTGAGAACCTCCTTGGCCCCGGGGCCAAGGATGGGCAGGCGACCCAGCATGTAGCCGATGACGACGATGCTGGCGATGACGCCGAACCCGATGATGACCCCGGACAAGGGACGGCCCCCAGAGTAGACGTGCGGCTGAAGTCAGCAAACGCTATCTGAGGACGGTGTGCCCCGGTATGCCCCCGGTCACAGAGGGGTGACCGGGGAGGCGTCCCCGGGGCGTCGGCCTCGCGTCCCCGACCGGTGCGGAGGGGTCACTCGGCGGCGTCGGGGCTGGGCGAGGGCGACGGATCGGCCTCCTCCGCCTCCCGCTCTTCCTCCTCCTCGCGCTGACGCTCCTCCTCTTCCTCCTCCAGGCGGTCGGCCTCCGCCTGGTCGGCCGCGCGGGTCGTGCACACCTCGTCGGCGGGAGCGGACGCACCGTCCACGGCGACGACCGTGAAGCAGTACTCGACGGCGGTGTTGGCCGTGACGACCTGCGCCGACACCACACCCGGGCCGGTCCGGGCCAGGGTGGCCGGGGGATGGTCCCGGGGGCCGCCCAGAACGAAGAACGACGCGGTGCCGCCGCTGTTGTCCGTCCAGTTCAGCTCGACCGAGCCGTAGTTGTCGGAGAGCAGGACCTGGGACGGGGCGGAGACCTCGGGCGGCGCCTCGGGGGCGACCGTCTCGCCGGCGGGGCCGTCCGCGGCCGGGGCCTCCGGTTCGGGCTCCTCGGCGGCGGCCGTCACCACGGGCTCCTCGGGGCCGGTCGCGGCGAACACACCGGAGACGCTGGTGGCGAGCAGGATGCCGCAGACGGTGACGCCGATGTGGAGGTGGCGGCGCCAGCGGGCCTGGTTCTGGTGGCCGTCGGGCACGGGGCTCCACTCGGGGACCTCGTCCTTCTCGGCCGGGCCCTCGTCCACGGGGAGGAACGACGACTCGGCGGTGCCGGACCACCCCTCCAACCGGGACCAGGCGCGCAGCGGGGAGATCTCCTCGCCGCGCATCTTGGCCATCATGATCTCGGCCGTGCCGCCCGCGTCGAGGGCGGGGAGCCTGCTCCCCTCCAGGCCGGTGGGGCGGCGCAGGCGCTCCCGCCGCTCGGGGCCCGCGGGCAGGTCCTGAGGGGGAGCCTGCGGGCCGCCCGGGGGGTGGACGCCGTCGCGGGGAACCCCGAGCAGGCCCGTCGTCGGAGGAGGGCCGACGGGAGGAGCCTGCGGGCCGGTCTCGGGCGGTGCCGCTGCTGCGTGCGGCGCGGGTGGTCCACCGGGGAACCAGGAGGTCTCCGGCGGGGCCTGGGGGCCGCTGGGTGTGTGGGTCGTCCGTGGCACGCCAGGCGGGATCTGGGGTCCGCTGGGTGTGTGGGGGCCCAGGGGCACCTGGGGTCCCGAGGGCATGTGGGGGCCCAGGGGCACCTGGGGTCCGCTGGGTGCGTGAGGTGAGTAGGTGGTCTGTGGCACGCCCGGCGGCACCTGGGGGCCGGAGGGCATGTGGGGGCCCGGAGCCTGGGGTCCACTGGGTACGTGGGCCTGGGGCGTCTGTGGCACGACCGGTGGGACCTGGGGGCCCGAGGGAGCGGGCGGCGCGTGGGTGCCAAACGGGACCTGTGGCCCGGACGGCGCAGCCGGGGGCTTCCACGTGCCCGAGGGCACGGAGTAGGGGTTCTGCGCCCCGGTGGGCACGGGGTGGGAGGTGCGCGGGCCCGTGGTGGAGGCCGCGGGCGCGTTCGGCCCGGTCGGTGGGGCCTGCGGGAGCCCCTGGCCTGTGTGGGGGGCCTCCGGGCCGCCCACCGGCGCCTCCGGATCCGTGGGCGCCGGTGCGTGCGAGGTCTGGGGGCCGCTGGGGAACCACTGCGCGGCCGGGGCGGCCTGCGGCCCCGGCGGGGGGACCTGGGGTCCGGTCGCCGGGGCGGACGTCCCGCCCATCGGCGGCTGCGCCCCGGAGAGGGGGGCCTGCCCGCCGGTGGAACCGGGGGCGGGCGCGGAGGGCCGGGCCGTGCGCGCCTGCTCGAACGCCGTGGCGAACGCCGCCGCGGTCTGGAAGCGCTCCTCCGGGAGCTTGGACAGCGCGCGGGTGAGCACACCGCGCAGCTTGCGGGAGACGTCCGGCCGCGGAACCGGCCTCGGCTCCTCCGAGAGCGCCCGCTCCGCGTACGCCCGCGCGTCGAACGGGCCGCCGTCGGTCGGCGAGAACGGCGCGTGTCCGGCGAGCATCGTCCAGACGGTGGAGGCCAGCTGGTAGACGTCGGTCGCGGGCGTGCGCACCTCGCCGCGCAGGGCCTCCGGCGCCGCGTGCAGGAACGCCTCCGTGCCGGGGGCGGGCGGGGGCAGGGCCTCACCGGACCGCCGGACGGAACCGAAACCGGTGAGGACCGGTGTCCGTCCGGCCCGCAGGATGTTCCCCGGGCAGACGTCGTTGTGCAGCAGTCCCCGCCCGTGCATCGACCCCAGCGCCGCCGCCGCGCTCCGTGCGACGGCCGCGGCCTCCTGCACCGGCGCGGGACCCTTGCGGACGAGCATGTCGCCGAAGGAGCCGTCCGCGTAGAACGGCAGGACCACGAACAGTTCGCCGTCGGCGGTCGTCCCCGCGTCCAGCAGGGGCACCACACCGGGCACCCCGGCGAGGTCGCGCAGCTGGTTCAGCTCGGCGCGGCCCAGGGCCTCGGGGAGGACCTTGAGGACGACGTCGGCACCGCTGGTGGAGCGCGTCGCACGGATGATCCGGGCGCGCCGCCCCTGGTGGAGCAGTGCGGAGGTGTCGTACCCGGGCGCCCAGGGGGCGTTCTCGGAGCCGGACACGGGAGAGCGACCCCCTTGTGGCGTTCGTGGTGGAGGATTCCCCGCCCGTCGGGTGGCGGGGGAGTGTGGGACCCGTCGGCACCGGTGTCACGGGTGCCACGGGATCAGGGGGTGTCGGTGAGGGGGCTCTGGATCATCTGCTGACGGGTGGTGTTCCCCCACCCGCGTTCCTCGTTGACCTCCTGCTGTCTGCCGAAGGCCCCGATGAGGGCGATGACCCCGCAGATCAGCGCGACCAGGATCAGGCCGCCGATCACCGCGGGCCACACCTGCTGCCTCCGGCGCCAGTAGCGGCTCGAACCGTACAGCAGCGCCGACCGCAGCTGCCGGTGCCGCAGGGCGTCCGCCTGGAGGACGTACTTCTCCTCGTTGGGCGTGTAGTGGAACGCCTCGGGGAGCTGCGGGTCCGGGTCGGGGGAGGCCGGCGGGGACGTCGGGGGCGGGGTGGACATCGCCGGTCAGCCTACTAGAACAGACCGTCGAGGTACTTGGTCAGCCTTCCGTAGTTGTCCGCGGTGTTGCTGGTCGCCGCGATCACCTTCGCGAAGGCGGAGTTGACCTCGGAGAACTGGGTGTCGAACTCGGACGCCTTGGCCTGGAACTGGGAGCTGCCGGAGCCCTCCCACTGGCTGACCGTCGACTCCGACTGCTCGTTGATCTGGCTCATGATCGCGGAGAAGCGGCCGAGGTGGGCCTGCTGGTCCTCGGCCAGGCCCTGGAGACCGGCGACATCGCCGTACACGTCGAACTGGGAACCCATGGGGGAACGCCTTTCTTGGGGGAACGCGGGGAAAGGGGGGAGGCGGTCAGACGTTGACCGGGCGGCTGAGACCGCCGAGGTCGTTCCCGGCCTGCGAGTACTCGGCGCCGGAGTCCGTGTCGGTGACGTTGAACTCCTGCTGGCCCTCGTTGAGCTTGATGCCGTTCTGGCTGCACCAGGACATGAGCTCGTCGAAGCGCTCGGTCAGCTGCTCACGGGCCATACGGAAGTCGTTGAGCGCCTGCCCCTGGAGGGAGTCGGCGTCGTTGACCATGTCCTGGATGAGCTGGTTCATCTGGGTGCGGAGACCGTCGGACTCCTGCCCGAGCTGCTCACCGCCGGTGGAGAGGCTGTTGACGTTTTCAAGACCGACGTGCGACATCTGGACCTTTCCGGAAAGTCGGATGGGGCTCGCCCCTCGGGGGCCGTGTTCACATGGGGATGCCTGTGGCCACAGTGAGAAGGGGAGAATACGGACGATAGTAAGGATCTCACCTCTCGGTCAACGGAGGTGCGTGTCTTGTGACATCGGGCGACGGCCACCGACGACGCAGGCGTTCGGTCGGACGGCCCCGGGGCGGCATCGGACCACCCTGCACAGGTGTTCCCCCGCAGCTCCGGGACGGTCACACGCCGGGGGCCGGGCGCGGACCCCGCCGCGGTTGGCCGCTTCCGGCCACGTGAAGCAGGAGGCCCGGGCGTTGTCAGTCGATCGCCCCGGTGCCGCAGTCGACGTAGCCGGCGATGCTCTCCCGGTACTCCTCCCGCGTGTCGAAGGCCTCCTGGTAGGTGTCCATGTAGGTGTGCACGAAATCGCGGCCGACGACCTCGCCGCCGCACCAGGTGACCTCGTTCTCCCAGAGGAGGGCGTCCATGGCGTCGTCGACGCTGCCGCGCCGAACCCCCTCCTCCCCGAGATGGTCCGCGACGGTCCACGCCGCGGGGTCGGTTTCCACCCGGTACCCGTGGCCGTCGTCGACCACCGCCCCGCCCTCCAGGAGGGCGCTCCTGGCGTCCTCCGTGGCGCTCCCGACGATCTCGGCAGGGTCCTCCTCGGTGAGCATCCTCTCCAGGACGAGGATCCTGACCTGCTGCCGGACCCACTCCGCGTCGGGGGGCGTCGAGGCGCCCGCCCCGGGAGAGGGCTCCTCCGGGCCCTCCGGCCCCGAGCCGTCGTCCCGCCCCGTGAGGAGGAACAGGCACACGGCCGCGGCCAGCACGGCGGCGGCTCCCGCCGCGGCGGGCAGGACGAGCCGCCTCCGGCGTCCCGCGGACGCGCCCCCGGATCCCTCCGTCACTTCCCCTCCTCGCGCTTGCCCTCGGCCTGGATCAGGTCGTAACGGGTGTTGTACGGACCCGAGAACTCGTTGTAGAAGACGTTCCCGTTGTCCTGCTCCCTGCTCGACGGGTCGATCTGCGTGCTGTTCAGGGCGCCGTGGAGGGCGTTGACCACGTCGGACCTGCCGCCGCCCGGCTCGTCCGTGACGTCCCACCCGGTGGAGTCGGTCCGGACGGTGACGGAGCCGTCCTCCCCGTAGGAGACCACCCCGTACTCCTCCAGGACGTCGAGGTGCTCCCGGCTCGGAGGGGTCACGATGGAGTCGCTGCCCGAGGACGTGACGTAGTTCAGGAACTCGGCCTGCTGGTTGATCCGGCGGATCTCCTCGTCCTCGTTCCTGGGCACCTTCGGCGTGATCTCGATGTCGGTCTCCACCAGCTGCTGCACGATCGCGTCGGCGCCCAGCCTCAGCCCCGTGTTGATCGCCTTGCCGGCGAGCGGGATCTTCTCCGCCAGGTTCCCTCCCTCCTTCAGCGCGAACGTGTACAGCTGCTCCTTGCGCTCCTGGGCGGCCTCCAGGTCCCCGGTGCGGTCCTCGACCTCCATCTCCAGGCCGAGATCGATGAGGGAGTACAGGCTCGCCGCCCCCGGGGCCGTCAGGTCGGTGTCCCCCGTCCCCAGGTAGAGCTCGATCTGCGCCTGCTCGTAGGCCATGGCGGAGTTGATGGCCCGCGTCGCGCTGTCGTCGTCGCCCATCAGGTACTGCATGTACGCGGCGCGCTCCTGGACGCCGATGTTGAACGCCCGTGTCTGCGGGTTGTAGTCCGTGACACCGGTGAGGAGCGGGTTGCCCTCGGCGGACGACTTGATCTCGCTCGCGGCGAAGCTGAACAGGTAGGAGTCGAAGACGTCGGCGAACCTCTCGGCGACGGCGGAGTTGAACTCGGTGAACGACGCGTCCTCGCTGTCGCCCACGTCCACTCCGGTGTCCGTGAGGGCCTGCTGCATCTCGGGGGTGGTGACCATGCCGATGAACCCCGAGGCGGCCTCGCCCGCCATGTTCCGCACGTCCTCGTCCTCGCTCAGGGAGTCCTCCGAGATCCAGTCGATCAGTCCCGCGGCGGCCTCCCCCTGATCGTGCCACTCGTAGGTGAACAGGCCCTGGACGGCGTCCTGGCGGAACTTCTCGGGGTAGTCCAGGCCGGTCTCCGGCACAGGGGACGGGTGTTCCCCGGTGAGGACGTAGTAGTTGGAGTCCTCGTTGCGGGTGCCCACGTCGGCGAGCACGGCCAGCTCCTCGGACATGACGTAGCCGCCCTCCCCGGCCGAGCCCCAGAAGTAGTTGTAGGAGCCCGCCGACATGGTGAGGTTGGTGGAGAGGGTGTAGCCGCCCCGGAGGTCCTCGTCGGTGTGCCGGAGCAGTTCGGTGAGCGCTTCCACGTCGTCCTTGTAGGTGACCAGGGCGTAGACCGGCTCGTTCGGGTCCGTCCTGAGGAACGGGCCCTCGGCGGCCCTGCGGACGCTCTCGGGGAGCGACTCGTAGCCCCCGCCCAGCTCCGGGTCGGACAGGGCGAGCAGGCCGTCGCCGAGCGTCCCGAGGGCGTGTTCGCGCTCCTCCCCGGTCATGTGGTCGCCCTCCATCCAGCCGGGGACCGAGAGGACGCCCGTGTACGGGCCGCCCTCCATCTCGAGCTGGGAGTAGAACGCCTCCAGGAAGTCGGCCTCCTCGTCCCGCAGTTCGCTGCCGTCGTTCTGGGCGTTGCGGGCGTTGGTGCCGATCATGCTCATGACGAGCATCAGCTCGTGGTAGCGGTCGTCGAGGGGCTTGTCACCCGACCAGTACGGGGCGAGCTCCGACGCCGTCTCCTCCGCGGACTCGGGGGTCAGCTCGAAGTCGGTCTCCATGGACAGGTACTTCTCGGGGTCGAGGTTGGCGTAGGCCATGTTCGCGTAGCCGCCGTCGATGAGCTTCTGGACGTTCTCGCCCGTCGGCCCTCCGAGCAGCATCCCGAGGATCTCCAGGGCGTTCTCCTCGTGCGCGTCCCAGTTGTCCCGCTCGCGCTCCTCGACGTCCTCCAGGTAGCCGCTGAGCTCGTCGTACAGCTCGCGGCACCTCCTGGCGTCGGAGTCGAACCAGTGGTCCGGCGTCGGTGACTGCGCGGTGATCACCGTGCCCCGGTACTCGGCGGGGACCTGGGAGACCTTGGACGCGACCGCCTCGTCCCAGTCGTCCCACATGGCCTCGCGCTTGTCCCAGAAGTCCTTGACGAAGTCCGCCCACATGTCGTTCACGTCGATGGCGAACCTGAGGTTGACCGCGGCGTCCACCCACTGCTGGTAGTTCTCCGAGCCGAGGGCCGTGATGTCCCAGCCGACGATGTCCGTGAAGTGGGTGGCGGCGGAGTCGAAGCCGCCCTCCAGGTCGTCCGCCCTGCCCAGGAGCCGGGCCTCCAGCGTGACGAGGTCTTCGCTCACCGGGCGGATCCGGCTCTCGAACGAATCGATGGAGCGGGGCGAGAAGAACAGCTGGAACGAGGCCATGGTCAGTACACCTAGCGGGGGAGGAAACGGGGGACCGGGATCGGGTGGGGCCGGTTCGGGGGCCGTGCCAGGAGCGGGGTCAGGGGCCTGGGGCGGAGGAAGGGCGCGGGGAGGGCGCGGGTCGGACCCGGGCGGCGTCCCGAGTGCGTCAGGGGGTGTTGATCGCCCGGTGGGACTCCCAGGGGGTCTCGTAGACCTCGGCCGACTGCACGTCGTTCAGGGCGACCTCCCCCGCTCCCACCTGGATGTTCTCGGCCAGCTGGAGACCGTGGTCCTGCACGCCCTGGAAGACGGGGAGCATGTCCTGCCGGAACAGTGAGAAGCCGAGGGCGACGTCGCTGTTCCTGGCGGCGCTCTCCGCGTCCTCCATGATGTGGTCGAACATGTCGGCCAGCCCGGCCATGGCGGACGCGAGGGTCTCGGCGTACTCGCCGCCCTGCATCCCCTCGATCGGGTTGCCGCCTGCCTCGGTCATGCGCGTGCCCCTCGTCGTCGTTCGACGCCGGCCGTGGTCGGTCCGACGCGGTCGACGTGCCGTCTTCTGCGACGCATCGTCGGCTATGTGAGTTGCGAGCCGATCGCGAAGTTCATTACGGATCGGTATCGGCTGGACTCCGCGGCGGGCCGGGCCCCTGCCGGACGACAGCGCCGTGAGCAGGGCGGGGTCGGGATCGGGTACCGGACGGTGCGCGGTTCGGGGCGCCGGTGCGGCCCCTGCGGCCGTCGCGGCGGAGGGGAGGCGTCCGCCGCACCGGCCGTGGGGGCGACCGCTGCGACGGGCGGGGCGTCAGGAGGAGGGGGACTCGGAGGGGTCGGCGCCCGGGTCGCCGGACACCGGCTCCGTCGCCCACCGGACCGCGAGGGGCCACCCGTCCATGGACGCGTCGTGGAACCGGGGGAAGGCCTCGGCGGTCTCCTCCACCGCGCCGTCCGCCAAGTCCACCCGGAACCAGGCCTCGTCGGTCTGGAGCAGGACGGACTCCCGCCCGGGGGCGGGCGCGTACTGCACGACCGGCCCGTCGGCGTCCTCCAACAGCCGGGTCCCCTCGTGGCTCTGGCCCTCCACCGTCACCAGGTACGCGCCCGGAGGCGCGTCGGCTCCGCCCACGGCGTCAGGGCGGAGCAGGGCGGTGCCCTCACCCCACACCGGGGCCCCGTCGAAGGTCTGCCACTGGCCGCCGTCGACGTTGAGGGTCGCGTTCACCACGCTGTCGTCGGTCTGCCGCACCACGAGACTGCCGCCGCCCGAGCCGTTCACCTGCTGGGTCTGCACGCTGTTGCGGATGTGCAGCGCCCCGCCGGGGGTGAGCGCCCAGTCGCTGGGGCGCTGGGCCTCCCCCAGAGCGAGGACCCCCTCCTGGTTGGGGGTTCCGGTGGGGGCCTCCAGCGGGACCGACAGCACCTGGGGCGGCGCCCCGCCCTGCTCGTTGTCGGAGACGAACCAGAGCCTGTCGCCGTGGACGACGGGACGCGACAGGACCTCGCCCGCCCCCGGTGTGACGGTCTCGACCGGCTGGTAGGAGATCTCCTCCACGTCGGTCTCCTCCGGGTCGGTGAGCACGGCGACGTGCACGGCGTTGGGCTCCGCGGTCGCGTACGCGAAGAACGTCCAGTCCTCGGAGAACTGGGAGTGCACGGGCACCGCTGACGCCATGGGGTCGACCGCCCCGTCGGGGAGCGCGATCCGGTGGAGGGGCTGCCCCGTCCCGGGGTCGTGGAACACGAGGACCTGGTCGGTCTCCGGGTCGCCGCCCTCGAAGCCCCGGTGCAGCAGGGCCAGCCCGGTCAGTCCCTCCTCGGCCAGCTCCTCGACCGTCTCGGCGGCCCCGTCGGAGGTGCTGGACGTGTCCGTGCAGGCGGTGAGGGTGGCGAGGGCGAGCAGGCACACGGCCGGGGACAGGGCGGGGGAACGCCGCATGGAGCTGCCTTTCGGGGAATGGCGGTGATGTGCGGGACGGGCCGGGGTGGAGCGGTGCGGCCGTGACGATGGTGGCACAGGGGGTGGGATCACCCCGAGGGTGTCATGGTTCGATTCGCGACAGGGCATCCAGGGCCAGGGAGGGCGGCGTCCGACCGCTCCGGTGAGTCCCGGCCGGCGCGGACGCTCCCGTCGCCCTCCCCACCGTGGCGCAGTGTCCTCGGAAGAGGGCGGTTCCGGAAGCGTGGACGAAAGTTTCTGGCAGAGGAACCTGGTCGCATCCCGGTTGCTTCATGGACCCTGGGCCGCCTGACGTCAGCAAGGTCGGCCCACTGCCCGACAGGGTGGGAGCAGCCGCACATCAACAGGGCGGTGTGCGCTCCAGACCGGGATCGGAAGACGGAACCGGAATCAGCCCAGCTCACCGGTGCCGCAGTCGACATAGTCGGTAATGCTCTCCTCGTACTCCGACCTGGCCTCGTAGGCTTCCCAGAACCGGTCGGTGTAGCCCTCGACGAAGTCGTCGCCTGCTATGGGTTCTCCACACCAGGCGACCTCGTTGCCGGACATGGCTGCGGTCAGAGCCGAGTCCATGTGGTTGATGGATGTCACGGCCTCGGGTGTCCACTCGTCCTTGTTCAACTCCACGCGGTACCCGTCCTCACCCTCCTGGATGATGTGGGTGGCGAACAGCCGCTCGCTGAGATCACCAGTGTTGTCCACCACCATCTGCGGGTCGCCTTCGCTCATCATGCGGTCGAGAGTGAGTACCTGCACCTCACGCTCGACCCAGTAATAGGACACGTACGCGGGGGAGGGGCTTTCTTCGGCACCGCGTGTGCCGGTGGGCTCCTCACGTCCCTCTGACGTGCACGCAGACAGGATCAGGGAGGACAGAGCGGTCGCCAGCAAGATGGACAACCGGCGTTCGCGGTGGGACAACGGGTACTCCGTGGTGTGTCGAGCCAGGGCAGGGGACCGGCAGGTCAGTCGAATTCCGTCGAACGTCAGTTGCCGTCTTCCTCTGTGCGCTGGCTATCGAAGAAGTGTCATGTCGTAGGCACTCGTGTAGTCAGGGACGAATGGGTTTTGACGGCGTGGCCACTTTCGGACAAGGCCGCTTCGGGGTCCAGTGCAACGACGATCTTGCGGGAACGGGCGCTCCCACCGGGATCACGTCAGCCCCGCCACACGGGGGACCGATTCCCCGCGCGCGTGCTCGCGCACGAGCACGGCGCCGGGGACCTCCTGGAAGGTTCCCGGGCCCAGGGCCTCCTCGACCCTCCAGATGCTGTCGATCCCGCTGAGATCGATCTCCACGGGCAGCGTGATCGTCCTCTCGGGGCCTTCCGCGTCCCAGTCGAAGACGGCGATCTCCAGGTTCTTCTCCTCCTCGGACCACCTCGGCTTGAGCAGCGAGTCCTTCAGGGGGAGCTGGCCGGAGACGGTGTTCCCCGCGCCGTTCTCGTCGGTGACGACCGTGTCCCTCACCGTGCCCGTGAAGTCGCGGACCTCGAAACGGTCCTCCCAGCCCCCGTGCTCCAGGCGTTCGGAGCTGACCGCCAGGTATCCGTGGGGCAGGACGCGCAGCACGGTGTCCTCTAGCCCGGCAGGGAGGGCGTCGGCCAGGACGTCCCCGTGCACGGTGTCGACCACGACGGTGCCGCGGAGCAGCGCCATGTTCTGGAGGACGGCCACGTCGCCCACCGCGGCGAACCTCTCCTCCTCCAGCTCCTCCGGGTGCTCGGCCGCGTCGTCGAAGTCCTCCCCCCGCACCAGGTTCCACTGCTCCTGCCCGGTGGCCGTGTCGAGGCTGGTCATGCGCAGGTCGGAGCCGCCGCACGAGTGGACGACCACGACGCCGCTGGGGGTGAGGAAGCCGTCCTCGACCCGGGGGGTCCCCGTGACCTCCGGACACCGCAGGTCCCCGTCGCGCCACTCCGACTCGCCCTCCCACGGGGTGAAGGAGACGGCGACCCCCGCGTCGTCGGCCTCCGCCGTGACCAGACCGTCGTCGGTCACCAGGCCGGCGCCCCCGACCGACAGGGGGTCCTCTCCGGTGCTGCCGTGTTCGACCACCCGCAGCACCACCCCCGTGCCGGAGTCCAGGAGGGCGAGGGAGCCGCCCGTGCCCACGGCGACCAGCGAACCGTCGGGGGAGACGGCGACATCGGCCTCGGACTCCAGGAGGCGGTAGCTCCACGCCTCCTTGCCCGTCGCGGTGTCCAGCCCGACGGCTCCGTCGTCCAGGTGCAGGACCGCGCCGGTGGGCACGGGGAGGATTTCGAGGAGTGCGCCGTGCCGAGGGCCCTCCCACACCCAGGAGGCCTCGGAGACCGTGGTCGGCACCGGGAGCTCGTCGAGGTCGTCACCGGACATCTCGTGGACGACCTCGTAACCGGCCAGTTCCCGGGTCTCCTGCCCGGAGCCGGAGAGGAGCGCGCACCCGGTCGAGCCGAGGAGGAGCACGGCGGTCGCCGCCCTGAAACCGGCAGTTCTTGTGCGCATGCTCAACCAGGTCGCTCTCAGGTCTCATCTCGTCGTTCAGCGGGTCCGACCAGTCCGGGCCGGGTTGTTCTCCGCACGTCCCCGTGGTCCCCGTCGCCGTGTCGCAGCAGGCGGATCGGCGCGTAACCCCGGGGACGAAGGATAGTGAACCGGACGGATGTCACGACAGGTCCGTGGCCGGGCACACAGGAGCGGAGAACCCGCAGGTGGACTGTAGGGGCGATCGGCCGTGGCCGCATCCGGCCACACGTGTCCCGGCGGCCCGCCCCGGCCGCATGCCTCCCACTGCACACATCCGGCCCGGTGCGCCCTCCGGGACGTCGGAGGGCACACCGGGCCGGGTCGGTCTACGCCGGGGACTCGCTCCAGCCGACCTGGACCAGGTCGGGACGCTGACCGCGGCGGGCCAGCTGGGCGCGTCCGGTCGGGAGCTGCTTGGACGCCGTGCCGTTGGCCAGGCGCCCCTCCATCCGGTCTCCGGAGAACAGCATGCCCGGCGTGGCCATGTCGGTCAGCGCCTGGAGCACCGGCTCGAACATCGCCCGCGCCGAACCGCCCGTCCGGCGGGCCGCGATGACGTGCAGCCCCAGGTCGGCGCCCTGCGGGATGAACGGGGCCAGTGGTGCGAGCGGGTTGGACCGCGCCCCCAGCATGTCCATGTCGTCGACCACGATGAACAGGTCCAGGCCCTTCCACCAGCTGCGCTCCCGCAGCTGCTTCGGGGTGACGTCCGGGCCCGGCATGCGCTCCTTCAGCGACCCGGCCAGGTTCGCCGCGACCGCCTTGGTCTGCTCCGCGCTCGTGCAGTACGCCAGCAGGTGGTCCTCCGGGACCAGCTCCAGGTGGCTGCGGCGGAAGTCCACCATGACAATGCCGACCTCGTTGGCCGGGCGCCGCACGATCTGCTTGACCAGCCCGCGCAGCAGGGCGGTCTTGCCGGTCTGCGGGTCGCCGTAGACGACCAGGTGCGGGTCCCGCTCCAGGTTCGTGGTGGCCGGAGCCAGCGAGCTCTCGGCCATGCCCAGCACCAGCTCGGTGTCGCGGCGGCCCCGGGGAGTACGGCGGCCCTTGAGCAGTTCGTCCAGTTCGACCTTGACGGGCAGCGTCTTGACGCCCTGGACGGCCTTCTGCGGCCACCGTTCGCCGATCCGCTTGACCAGGTCGCGGATGCCGTCGGTGACGTCCTCGTCGGACGCGACCCCGTCCACCCGGGGCAGCGCCACGTGCGTGTGGTGCTCCGCCGAGGTCAGGCCGCGCCCGGGGGTGTCCTTCGGGATCTCGTCGGCGACCTTGCGCCCGATCCCCGAGTCCATGGGGTCGCTCAGCCGCAGCTCGAACCGGCCGCCGAACAGGGCCTGCAGACGGGAGCGGACCTGGGAGGTCGCGGCCCCGGTCAGCACCGTGTGCACCCCCAGGGACGGGCCCCGGGTCGCGATGTCCATCAGGACCTCGTCGGCCTCGTCGAAGGTGTCGCGCACCGACGACCAGCCGTCGATCATCAGGAACAGGTCGCCGACCACGTTCCCGGCCACCTTGCCGTCCGCGCGCGCCTGGCGCAGCGCCGCGGGGGAGTCCAGCTTGTACTTGCGGAACACCCGCTGGCGCCGGTCGAGCTGGGCGCGCACGTCGACCAGCACCCGCTGCACCTTCTCGGGGTCGGCCCGCCCCGCCACGCCCGCCACGTGGGGCAGGTCCTCCATGGCCTGGAGCGCGCCGCCGCCGAAGTCGATGGCGTACACGCCCACCCGGCCCGGCGGGTACCGCCACGCCAGGCTCGCGACGAGCGTGCGCAGCATCGTGGACTTGCCGGACTGGGGCCCTCCCAGGACGATGACGTTGCCCTCGGCCCCGGTGAAGTCCATCTCCGCGGGGACGACCCGCTGCTCGCGGGGGATGTCGGTCAGGCCGAGGACCGCGCGCATCTCCGCGGCGGGGGGCTCGGTCCCGGGGCCCTCCAGGTCGTCGCCCTCGCCCAGGTCGGTGAGCACGGTGTCGAGGGTGAGCAGTTCGGGCAGCGGCTCCAGCCAGATCGGCCGGACCTTGTCCGCGCCCGACGCCACCAGCCGGTCCACGGTGACCTGGAGGGTGGTGCGCTTGTCCTTCTTGGGTTTGGACTCCTCGCCCTTGGCGCGGACCGACGCCATGAGCGACTCCACCAGCGAGCCCTCGCCGGTCACCTTGTTGAGGCCGTTGTAGGACAGCAGGGGGAGCACCGGCTCGTGCTCCTCCTTCTCCTCCTCGGCCGGGGGCTCGTAGGGCTGGGAGACCATGGCGGCCTTGAACCGCTCGAAGACGGAGGTGTCCACCTTGAGGTAGCCGGAGCCGGGCTCGGGCGGCAGGTGGTAGGCGTCCCCGACGCCGATCGCCTCGCGGCTCTCCGCCTCGGAGAAGGTGCGCAGGCCCACCCTGTAGGACAGGTGCGACTCCAGGCCCTTGAGCTTGCCCGACTCCAGCCGCTGGGTGGCCAGGAGCAGGTGCACGCCGATGGACCGGCCGATCCGGCCGATGGCCACGAACAGCTCCGCGAAGTCGGGGTGCGCGGTGAGCAGCTCGGAGAACTCGTCGATGATGATCAGCAGGTGGGGCAGCGGCTCCATGCCCGGGTCGTCCTCGCGGGCCGCCTCGTAGGCGTGCAGGTTGGGCAGGTTGCCCGCGTCCTTGAGGATCTGCTGCCGCCGCGTCAGCTCACCGAAGGTCGCCTCCCGGAACCGCATCACCAGGGAGTCGTCGTCGGCCAGGTTGGTGATCAGCCCGGTGCTGTGGGGCAGCCGGTCGGTGTCCGCGAAGGTCGCGCCGCCCTTGAAGTCGACCAGCAGCAGCGCCAGCGACTCGGGGGAGTGGTTGATGACGAGCGACGCCACCATGGTCCGCAGCATCTCCGACTTGCCCGAACCGGTGGCGCCGACCACGAGCCCGTGCGGGCCCATGCCGCCGAACGCCGACTCCTTCAGGTCCAGCAGCACGGCGTTGCCGTTGGGACCCACCCCGATGGGGACGCGCAGGTAGTCGCCGGTGCTGCGCTTGCGCCAGGTGCGGCGGGTGTCCAGCTGGGCGACGTCGGACACCCCCAGGATCTCGGGGAGTCCGACGGTGGCGTGCATGGCGTCGTCGCCGTCGGAGACAGCGATCCCGTACGGGGACAGGATGCGGGCCAGGCTCGTCAGGTGGGCGACACCCGACCGGTCGGCGGTCCCCTGGAACGGCGTGCGCTCGGTGCTGTCGTCGGCGCCCGGGTTCTCGGTGTCCTCGGCGAGGGTGCCGTCGGCGTCGACGTTGATGCGCAGGTCCACCGACTCCGGCTCCTCGCGCCGGTCCGCCACCAGCGCGATGATGTGGATGCCCAGGTCGGCGAGTGAGGTCACGGGGGGTTCGGCGTGCAGCCCGGACAGGGTCGACTGGTGCTCCCCGTCGAGGACCACGACGAGCCGCTGCGTCCCCGGCCCCGGAGGCTTGCCGCGCCGCCGCTGGAGGTCGACGGTGCGCCGTTCGATCTCGTCGGCGAGCAGTTCGGCGACCTGCACGGTGTTGCCGGCCACGAACCGGGCGGGCATCGGCCCGTCCTGGGCGTCGTCGAACGTGTTGTGGGGCAGCCACTTGAGCCACTCCCACCGGTCGCGCAGCTTGGTGTCACGGACCACGCCGATCCGCAGGTCGTGCGGGGAGTGGAAGGTCGCCATCTGGGCGACCATGGCGCGGACGAGCCCGCGTCCCGCCTCGCGGTCACCGACGATCGACACCACCCCGTGCTCCCGGAGCGGGACGACCAGCGGCATCTCGGGAACGTCCGCGTACAGCTCGATGAGCTGGTCGGCGGCGCCCTGGCAGACGGGGTCGTACTCGATGAGCGGCGACGAGGTGTCGACCTTGAGCTTCAGCCGCCGGGCGAGGGGGCGGGTGCCGGTGCCGGCGCGGACGTCGAGGAAGTCGGGGTCCGCGGGGCGCCGTTCCCACCTCCGCGTCCGCGACCGGGCCGGTTCAGTGAGCAGCGACGGGTCGGGGTGGCGGAACGCGTTGTCCGCGCGCTGGGTGGAGGCGACGTCGCGGACGATCTCGCGGAGCTGGTCGAGGTAGTCGACGTACCGCTCGCGCTGCTCCCGCATGCGCTTGCGGGGACCGTTGTGCTGGGCCACGAACATGATGATGCCGACGACCACGCTGGCCATCATGATCATGACGCCCGCGACGGCCATCAGGGGGCGGTGGCCCATGGTGATGGACATCAGCAGGGAACCCGAACCGGTGATGATCGGCATGATGATCATCGCCCCGGAGCTGGACGCCGGCGCGTTCTCCGGCAGTTGCGGAGGGGCCGCGATGACCAGGGGCGTGTTCCCGGGAGCAGGCGGGACACTGCGGGCAGGGCGGGGCACAGGTCTCGTCGCCACAGCGATCTCTTTCCGTCCACCTACGGGGGTTGGTGTCTGGGTGACTACGCTAGGAATGATCTCGCGAACCCCGCGAATCACCTAATTCGCGTCCGTCCTCCCCCTTCGCGGTGAATACCGCCCACGACGACGACAGAAGGAACCATTGGTGTGAGTGGATACTGCCGGGTCACCGTCACCGGGCCGGAGCGCTGGGCCGATCTGGCACTCCCCGGCACCGTTCCCGTGGCCACTCTGATGCCCCGCATCATCGAGGTCTGTGCCCCCGACGAGGAACGGACGGAGCCCGCCGCCTGGTCGCTGACCACGGTGGACGGGGCGCCCGTACACCCGGACGAACCCCTGGAGAGCGCGGGCGTCTACGACGGCGACGTCCTGCTGCTGGACCGCCGTACCGCGCCGAGCCGCCCCTCGCACGTGGACGACGTCCGCGGCGCCGTCGAGGACAGGGTCGACGAGACCGCGCGCATCTGGAACCCGACGACGACGCTGTCCTTCGGCCTTCTCGTGGCCAGTATCGGCCCCCTGATTCTCCTGGGGCTGATGATGTGGCTGCGCCCGTCCGCGGGGCACCTGGGCATCGCCTCCGTGGGGACCATGTTCACCGTCGCCGTCATGCTGCTCGCCGCGCGCCGGCCGCTCCCCGCCGTCGCGCACGTGCTGTTCGCGGCGGCCTGCGTGTGGGGGGCGGTCACCGCGGTTCTCGCGGCCAACCTGGTGACGAGTGCGAACCCCCTGGTGATGGCGGCCTTCGCGCTCTCCGGGGCGCTGCTGGTCGCGGTGATCGGCTGGGCCCTGCACGAGACGGGACTGGCGTACATCTCCGGTCTCGGGATCGTCGCGGTGGCCGCGTCCGTCCTCGTGGTGGTGGGCATCTTCACCGAGCCGGTCCAGGGCGTGCGGTCCATGGGCATCGCCCTGGCGCTGTGCGTGGGCGCGCTGCCGCGCGTGGCCATGGTCATGGGCGGGCTCTCCGGCCTCGACTACGAGGTGGGGCGCTCGGGGCAGGTGCCCACGGAGCGGTTCGAGGACACGTACGGCAACACCGACCGGCTGCTCATGGGCATCGTCCTGGGCGCGTCGGTGAGCGGCGGCGCCGTCACCGTGCTGCTCGCCGTTCTGGCCCAGGGGCCTCCCGACCTGCTGCTGGGCGGACTGCTCTCGATCCTGCTGGTGCTGCGCTCGCGGCTGTTCGACCGGATCCGGCACGTGCTGCCGCTGCGTCTGGCCGGGGTGCTGGGCGTGGGGGCGACGGGTGTCGCGGTCGTCGGCGAGTACCCGTTCATGGGTCCGTGGCTGCCGCTGATCGTGCTCCTGGCGGGGATCGTGCTCGGGGTGCTGAGCTGGGTGCGGCTGACCGACGTGCCGCGCGCCTCGCTGCGCCGCCTCCTGAACTGGACCGAGATCCTCGTCATCATCGGGATGTCCGCGGTGTTCGCGTGGGCGATGGGGCTGTTCGCGTTCGTCGCCCGCATGACCGGCTAGGCCGGCCCCGTCCCGTTCCGGCCCCTCGGGCCGGAGCGGGACCTGGAGCCGGAGCCGGGCGGGTGGCCGGAACCGGTCAGGCGGGCCGCTCCGTGTCGGAACCGGAGTCCCCGGACGGGGCCTCGGCGGCGGGCGCGCAGTGCGCCCGCTGGTTGCGGCGGCGGCGAGCCTCGCGCAGCGTGACCCCGACGATGCGGGCGGCCGTGAGCCCGGCGACCACGGCGAGCGGGAGGACGAGCATCGTCACCGGCTGGCGGATGCCCTGGAAACGCACCCCCGCGTCGTCGAGGACGATGAACCCCGCGGGCCTGGCCCGCACGAACCCGCCGCCGCCCGCGCCGTCCCCTCCCGCCGCGAACAGGCGGCTGGATCCGCCTCCCATGCTGGTGAGGGAGGTGATCCGGGCGACCGGGACGACCGTGGAGCCCCCCGACGACACCGGGTCACCGAAGACGGTCGCGGACCGCGCCGCCGCCCCGGTGTTGTGGACCAGATCGGACAGGACGGACAGTGCGGGGCTGGTACGGCGGCCGGGGGCTGACTCTCTGATGCGTCGGGTGACGAATTCCGGCATGGCCTCAGGTCCTCTCGGGATGTGGGCGCGGGCTTTCACGCTATAGCGCCCGGGGCGGAACCGTGAGGAATGGGGAGCTTCGGCGCGTCCGGGGCGTGGAGGGAACGCGGCCCGCGCGGAAGGTGCCCGGGGCCCGGTCGGAACAGCGCGTCGACGACCTCCGGTGTGCCGTGGTCGGCGTCGTCCCGGGTGAACGGCCGCGCACCCGCCGGACGGCGGGCGCCTCCCGGCCGAACCGCGTCCGGAACCACGTGTCGCGGGCCATCTCCTCCCCGACCGGCCCGGACGCGTACGGGCGCCCGGCCCGGGTCAGTCGCCTATCACGCCGAGCAGCGACAGGTCGGTGTCGTAGACGGCCAGGTCCCCGGTGTCCGCGCGCAGCCCGGCCAGCCTCGCCCCGTCGGGGGACAGGGCGAGCGGGAACAGGCGGGGGAGGTCCTGGCCGAGCCGGGCGCTGGCGGCGTCGCGGTAGTCCCACGCCATCGTGCTGCCCGACCCCGTGCCCGGGGCCAGCAGGGCGGCGAACACCCGGCTGCTCGCCTCGCTGTACGCGACGTCCACCAGGAAGTGGTCCTCGTCGTCGGGCACGAACTCGCGCAGGACCCGCTCGTTCTCCGGTTCGACCAGCAGGACGCGGTCGGAGCGGATGAGCAGCACCCCCGAACCGTCGGGCAGGATGTCGAAGGCGTCCGCCCCCACGCCCGCGCGTTCGCTGACCAGTCCCAGCGGGTCGATCCCGTCGTCCTCGGCGCGCCACACCGCGACCCCTCCGTCCACCTCGCCGCCCGCCACCGTCGTGCCGTCGGGCGAGTACTGGATCGCGCCGAGGCTCCCGGACCCGGGCAGGGCGGACGTCAGTTTCCAGTCCTCCGTGTCGTACAGGTGCAGGAACCGTGCGCCGGGGTCGCTCTGCACGCCCACGGCCAGCGAGGTCCCGTCGGGGCTGAAGGCGGCGGACCGGGCGGGCTGCCGGGGGCCGACGGTCCACGCCCTGCCCGTGCCCAGGTCGGTGACCGCGGCTCCGTCGAGGGTGCCGTAGGCGAGCAGGCAGCCGTCGGGGCTGAACGCGGCCGGGGTGGGCGGCACCGTGGCCGCCTCGTTGTCGATCCGGGCCAGGGGGCGCGACGCCTCCCAGTCCCAGAGGGTCACGCGGTCGACCTGGGAGACGGCCAGGACGGTGCCGTCGGGGGAGAAGGACAGTTCGAGGGGGACACCGGTGGGGAACATGACCTGCGGCGGTCCGGTGAGGGCGAGGTTCTCCGAGATCCGTCCGGAGGCGGAGCAGTCGCGCGCGGCGCCGGTCCCCCCGGCCGCCTCCCAGGCGGGGAGCGCGACGGCGTACAGGCCCGCGCCCGCGAGGAGGACCACCACGCCGAGGAGCGAGACGACGCGGAGCGCGATGCGGCGCCGTCGCCCCGATCCCGGGCGGGCGGTGGGCGCCGGGTGCGAGCCGGGGGCGAAAGCCGCCCAGGGGTCGGGTGACGCGGTGCCTTCGGACTGCGGGGCCGCCGTCGAGCGGTAGGCCTCCTCGGTCTCCGCGACCACGGCGTGGGCCCGCGGCGGCAGCCACGGAGCGGAGGGCGGTTCGGCCGGGAGCGGACCGCCGAGGTGGTCGAGGACCTCCTGGGCGGTCGGCCTGTTCTCGGGGAGCTTGTCCAGGCACGCGGCGACGAGCGGGCGCAGGGAACCGGGGACCCCGTCCAGGGCGGGCGGCTCCCGCAGGACCCGGTACAGGACGTCGGAGGGCTGCCCCTCCCCGAAGGGGTCCGCCCCGGTGGCCGCGAACAGCAGGGCTCCGCCGAGGGAGAACAGGTCGCTGGGCGGGGTGGCGGCACCGCCGGAGAGGTGTTCGGGCGCCAGGTAGGCGGGGCGGCCGACGCCCTCGCCCGGGCGGGTGAGCCGGGCGCCGTCCACGGCCCGGGAGACGCCGAAGTCGATGAGCCTGGGCCCGTGCGCGTCCACCAGCACGGTCGAGGGCGTGAGGCCGCGGTGCACGGCGCCCGTGGAGTGCACCGCGTCCAGGGTCTCGGCGAGCCCCCGCGCGACGGTCGTCACCGCCGTCGCGGGGAGGGGGCCGGTGCGCCGGACGAGCGCGCGCAGCGTGGGGCCGGGCACGTACGCGGTGGCCGTCCAGGGGACGGGCGCGGACAGGTCGTGGCCGAGGTGGGGCGGGGTGAAGCGGTTGCGCATGCGCGGCGCGAGGGCGGCCTCGCGGGTGAAGCGCGCGCGGAAGTCCAGGTCGACGGCGTACGCGGCGCGGACGACCGTGACGGCGGCGGGGCGCCCCCGCGGGTCGGCGCCCAGGTACACGCGGCCCATGCCGCCGGAACCGAGGTGGGCGATGAGTCGGAACTCCCCGAGCCGGGTGGGCTCGTCGGGGTTGAGGGGGCGCATGGGTCCTCTGGGGGCCAGGAGCGGAGGACGGCTCGGGGCCCGTCAGGGCCGGCCCGATCCGTCTGCCGGAGGGTTCTCAGGAGTCACCGTAACCCGAGAAGATCGCTGGAAGAGCACGATTCCGACCCGTTCGCAGGGGGTGTGTGCCTTGATGTCACCCTTTGATGCCGCAGGTCCGAAGATCTGTTTCGTTCGACGTCGCGCCACGGCTCCGTGAAGGCGGGTCCCGGGGTCCGCCCGGCCGGTTCGGACGGCGCGGAAGCCGTGCCGAGGGTCGCCCGCCGGGGCGGTCCACCCGCGATGCCGGGCCGGGCGGAGCCGCCCGGCCCGGCGCCCGAGGCGGCCCGGACCGCCGACGGACGGCCCCGGCCCGGCGCGCCCTACGGCCGTGAGGCGGTGGCCCCCGCCCAAATGTTGACGTCGGAGTCCACGGCCCACTCGTCGATGCGCCGCAGCTCCTCCGGGGTGAACCCGGGCGAGTCCAGCGCCGCGAGGTTCTGTTCGAGCTGTTCCACGCTCGACGCGCCGATGAGCGCGGTCGTCACGGTGCGCGGTCCCTGGTCCCGCAGCACCCAGGAGATCGCCATCTGGGCGAGCGTCTGGCCGCGCTCGGCGGCGATCGCGTTCAGGGCGCGGGTGCGCTCCAGGACCTCCTCGGACAGCATGTTGTCGCGCCAGCTCGGGCGGCCCACGCCCGCCCTGGAGTCCGGCGGGACGTCCCCGCCGAGGTAACGCGAGGTCAGCACGCCCTGCGCCAGCGGCGAGAACGCCACCACGCCCATCCCCTCGTCGGCCGCCGTGTCCAGCAGCCCGTCCTCCACCCACCGGTTGAACATCGAGTACGACGGCTGGTGCACGGTGAGCGGGGTGCCGAGCTCGCGCATGATCCGGGCGGCCTCACGGGTGGCGGCGGGTCCGTACGACGAGATGCCGGCGTACAGCGCCCGGCCGGACACCACCGCGTGGTGGAGCGCGCCCATGGTCTCCTCCAGGGGCGTGTCCGGGTCGGGCCGGTGACTGTAGAAGACGTCCACGTGGTCCAGGCCCATCCGGGCCAGGGACCGGTCCAGCGACGACAGCAGGTACTTGCGGGACCCGCCCCGCTGGTGGGGGCCGGGGCCCATGACCCACCCGGCCTTGGTGGTGATGACCAGCTCGTCCCGGTAGGGGGCGAAGTCCTCGGCGAGGGCGCGGCCGAGGTTCTCCTCGGCGGCGCCGGGCGGCGGTCCGTAGTTGTTCGCGAGGTCGAAGTGGAACACGCCCAGGTCGAACGCCCTGCGCAGGATGCGGCGCTGGTTCAGCTGGTCGCGGTCCGCGCCGAAGTTCTGCCACAGGCCCAGTGACAGGCGGGGCAGGTGCAGCCCGCTGTCACCGCATCTGCGGTACTCCGTCGTGTCGTACCGTTCCTCGCGCGCCGTGTAGGTGCCCACGGACCGCCCTCCCGTCGTCGGATGACCGACCGGCAGACTAACCCGTCCGGTGGTCCGACCGCAGGGGCGGCGTACCGGAACGACTACTCGTCGACGGTGAGCTCGCCCATGCGGTCCCAGCCCTCGCCGTCCACGACACGGCTGACGATGAGCGGGGTCTCGGCGAGGAGCGGCTTCATGCTGGCCAGGCCGGCGCGGAAGTGATCGCTGTTGACGTGGGCCTCGCCCGTGCCGTCCCGGAACGCCTCGACGAGGACGAACTCGTCCTCGCGCTCGACGCTGCGGGACCACTCGAACCACAGGTTTCCGGGCTCGGCCCGGGTGGCGGCGGTGAAGTCGGCGACCTCGTCGAGGAAGCGGTCGACGGCCTCCGGCCTGACCCTGTACTTGACGACGATCAGGATCATGGTTCCCGGTCTCTCCTCACTGTGCTCTGGGCGTTGGTGCGGGGGACACGGGTGTCCCCCGCACCAGTGTTCCAGAGCGTCGGGGCGCACGGCGGCGCCGGGCGTGGGCCCGGGCGGGAGGTGCGGGAGAGGCGGGGACGGAGCGCGGAGGCGTCAGGCGGCGACCGGCTGGCGTGCGGCGCCGAAGCCGTGGCTGTAGACGGGCTCGGGTCCCCGTGCGAAGGGGTTGAGGAGTTCGGCTGCGCCGACGGGGTCGCTCGCGGGGTGGGAGACCGTGCCGCCGTGGAACAGGTCGTTCCAGAAGAACCGGCCGTCGCGGCACCAGACGTTGACGTCGCGCTGGACCGACATGACGGCCATCTCCGTGGTGCCCGACCAGTAGAAGTGGCGCTGGGTCGCGGCGACGAGCTCTCCCAGGAGCGCGGTGATCGCGCGCTCGGCACAGAACGCGTGCCGGGGCTTGTGCTTGATTCGTCTGGCGAGAGCCGACTTCGCCCGGGAGGCCCGGGGATTGTTCAGGCGCCAGTGACTCAAGGTCGTCTCCAGTAGGTCTCGGTTGCCGCGGTGCTGACCGTGTGTGCTCGGTGCGGCCACGTCGCCGCGGTTCGAGGGGGTTCCGCCCGTCCTGGGACCTTGGCGGGATTCCCTCCACAAAGTTGGTGAGGTGTGAACGGTGTCGTTACCTCGTAGTTATTCTTTGCGCTCCGGATGCTAGCAGCAACTCACCCCTCGCAGTCGAGGCCTTGGCGAGTGACCAATGTCACATTTAACGAAAGGGTATCGACTGGGCAAAACCAAGAACCTCCTGTTCAGAAGATTCTTTTCGATCTGGAGTTCGAGTTGTGAGGGATGGATAAAAAGCCTCTAGTCCTGCGCGTGCTGTCGCGAGTCTCACCCGTTTTGGCGACTCTTGGCGCGCTTTCGGTAACTAAAAGTCACTACATGCAGGTTGTGCGCTCTTGACCCTGTCAAGTCCGGGTCTTGCCGACGCCGCCTTCCCCCGCGCCGTCGGGCATCGGCCGGTTTTGCACACCGTGTTACCCCGGTGTAAAGGGCGGTCGCGCGTCTGGAGGACACTGGAAAGGTCGTACAAAACGGAGAGAAGTCGCCCAGTGACAGAGACTGAGACATCCGGTGACCGGACTACCCCGAACGGGAGAACCATGTCCGCCGAGCCCACGGGCGGCGCCCGCGCCTGGCTCGTGTGGGGAGTCGCCGTCGGCGGGTACTTCCTGGCGATGCTGCACCGCAACGGCCTCGGCGTCGCCGCACTGGAGGCCCAGGCCAGGTTCGACGTCGGCCCGGCGCTGCTGTCCCTGCTCCCGATGCTCCAACTCCTGGTGTACGTCCTCCTCCAGGTTCCGGCCGGCCTCCTCGCCGACCGGCTCGGCCCGCGCTACACGCTCGTCATGGGCATGGTGGCGATGGTGGTCGGGTCCTGCCTGTTCGCGCTCGCGCCCGGCATCGAGACGGCGGTCGCCGGACGGTTCCTCATCGGCCTCGGCGACGCCCTGGTCTTCCTCAACGTCATCAGGCTGGCCGCCCTGTGGTTCCCGCGTGCGCGCTACGCCCTCGTCAGCGGCCTCACCGGAGTGGTCGGCGGCACCGGTCAGGTGGCCAGCGCCGCGCCCCTCGCCTGGGCCCTGGGCCAGGTCGGCTGGGTGGTCGCGTTCCTCTCCACCACGGCCCTGACCGCGCTGATGGCGCTCCTCGTGCTGCTGGTCGTGCGCGACCGCCCCGTCGGCGCGGCCGGGCACTCCACCGTCGCCGACCCGATCTCGGTGTGGGAGTCGCTCAAGGAGGCGCTCCGCGCGCGCGGCCCGCTCATCGGGATGGCGCACCACGCGGCCGTCATGGCGCCCTTCACGATGATGATGGTGCTGTGGGGCTACCCGTTCCTCGTGAGCGGCCTGGGGCTGGAAGAGGGCACCGCGGCGCTCACCCTGACCGGTCTTGCGGCGGGAGGGCTGTGGGTGGCCCCGTTCGTGGGCGTCCTGGTCGGCCGCCGCCCCCACGTGCGGCGGTGGCTGGCCCTGACACTCGGAGCGGCGCTGAGCGTCGGCTGGGTGCTGCTGGTCGTGTGGCCAGGGGGTACGCCCGTCGCCGTCGGGCTGACGGTGATGGCGGTGAGCGCGGCGGGTCAGACCCTCGCGCCGACGATCTCCTTCGACTTCGCCCGCGACGGGATCCCCGCCAGCCGGACCGGAGTCGCCTCCGGCCTGGTCAACATGAGCGGCTTCACGACCGCGGTGCTGTGCACGGTGGCCGCGGGGGCGATCCTCCAGGCGCTCCCGGACGAGCCCGAGTCCTACCAGCTCGCCTTCGTGCCGATGTGCGTGACGACGGTCGCCGCGACCGCCGTGCTCTACTGCTTCGTGCTGGCCCGCCCGCGCTCCCGCGCTTAGGTCGTGTTCTCGCATCCTTACGGACTCGCGTCCGCGGGGTTTCCCCTCGCTGCGCCTCCGCGCTCGTGAGGCACGGCCGGGCCGAACGTCGCACACCGTCCTGCGGGGAGGCCGCCCGGAAGGCCGCCCGCCGACCCGGGAGCCTCCGGAGAAACACGCCCCGGGCGCCGGGAGGGCCCGTCGGAGCCGCCCGGCGGCCGAGCCGTCGTCTCCTCCACACGCGCGCACGCGCGAGTGGCCCGCTGGATCAGCCCTCGGGGCCCCGCACCTCTCCTCCTCGCGCGCGTGCGCGCGCGAGGGCTCGCGGGCAGGCGCCCTCCTCCCCGCGCGCACCCGCGAGGGAAGCCCGATCCCGGACCGCGGGCGTGCTCCAACCCGTCCCTCGCGCGCGTGCGCGCGGAGGTGGAAGGGGAAGAAGGTCCCGGGGCGGAGTGGAGGCGCTGACCCGCCAGGGGCCGGGCGGCGGCCGGGAGGCGTGCCCCGACCGGAGGCGGGCGCGAGGTCCGGCGCGCTCCGAAAACGGGTTGACCGCGACCGCCGGACCCGTGGTGTCATGACCTGTGACGAACATCGAAGGCCTGCTCGCGGCCTATGACGAGCAGTTGCGGGGCGTCCCCGCCGATCTCCCGCACGGGGTGACGGCCGAGCGGGACGGCCCGGTGACACGCCTGGTGGGCCGGCGGCGGGGGCTCGTCACCGCGCCGCCCCGTCTGGGCGTGCGCGGAGACGCACTGGACAGGCTCATCGTGCGGCAGCGCGACCGCTTCGCGGCACGGGGCGAGGCGGTGGAGTGGAAGACCCACGGGCACGACCGGCCGGAGGAGCTCGTCGACCGCCTCCGCGCCGCCGGTTTCGTGCCCGAGGAGCGGGAGACCGTCATGGTCGGCCGGACCGACGTGATCGCCTCCGGGGCGCCGCCCGACGAGGTCGCCCTCCTGAGGGTCTCCGAGCCGGACGACATGCGCCGGATCGCCGCCATGGAGTCACGGGTGTGGGGCGGCGACTGGAGCTGGCTGGGAGACGACCTGATCGCCCTGGTCGCCTCCGACCCGGACGGTGTCGCCGTCATGGTCGCCGAGGCCGACGGGGAGGTGGTGTCGGCCGCCTGGCTGGTGTTCCGGAGGGGGACCGAGTTCGCCGGGCTGTGGGGCGGCTCGACCCTCCCCGAGTGGAGGGGGAAGGGGATCTACCGGTCCCTCGTGGCGGCCCGTGCCCGCATCGCCGCCGCGCGCGGTGTCCGCTACCTCCAGGTCGACGCCTCCGGCGACAGCGCACCCATCCTGCGGCGCCTGGGATTCGAGGGCGTCACCACCACGACCCCCTACGTCTGGTCCCCGCCCTGAGCCGTGGCCCCCGTGCGTGCCTCCGGCCCGTCCGGTCCGCCTGCGGGCCGGACGGGCTGGCCCGCGGCGGGCCCGCGTCCGCGTCCGAGCCCGCGCACACGGAACGGGCGGGGCGGCCAGGAAGGCCGCCCCGCCCGTCGCGGGTCCGGTACGCCCTAGGTGTACTGACCACGGAGGTTGGTAACACCCACCCCCCTGACACACGCGAAGAGGGCCTCCGGTATCGGTGTGGATTGCGACATCTGCACCGACTCGCCGGAAGGCCCTCGATGCCCCACACTACCCAC